>NZ_LMMW01000034.1:0-224925 GCF_001422845.1 Methylobacterium sp. Leaf100
GCGCGGTCGTCTTCGAACTCGACCGGACGCGCATGGAGCGCGACGTCCTAAAAAAACGTATGGCCCGCCCCGTCTGCAAGGTCGCCGATGAAGTTGCCTGTGACCGGTCTGCACAAACGTATCCGGCATGTCGGCACGGGGGCCGCCGCCAAGATGGAGAGCCGCACGTCCCGGGCCTCATAAGCGAATCGGCCTCGGGGGCCGCTTTTTTTGCCAGGCTTCCGGAACGCCGCTCGACCGTCAGGCCATCTTCACTGTCCTCCCGCAGACCTCGTGGACCCGCGCCGAGCGATCGCGCTCCGCCTCAGGTCAACCTCTTTTGATGCCCTATGCGAGGGCCGGCTCCGGCCGCCGCTCGAAGCTCACTCCTTTGCGCAGCGTCGCCCAGGCAATCCGCGCGAGCTTGGCGGCGAGCGCGACGACCACGACGTTATAGTGCGTCCGCGCCAGCAGACCGCGCAGCCATCGTCCGGTCGCATCCTCGACCTTGGACAGTGTGGCCAGCGCTGCGCGCGCCCCGTGGATGAAGAGCCCACGCAGATAGGCGTTGCCCCGCTTGCTGATCCCGAGCAGCTTCGGCTTGCCGCCGGTCGTATGCTGTCGGGGCACGAGGCCAAGCCAAGCCGGCAGGTCCCGGGCAGACGCGAAGGCGCTGCCATCGTCGACGGCTGCGCGCAAGGCCGTGGCCGTCATCGGCCCGACGCCCGGGATCGACACCAGGCGACGTGCTGCCTCGTCGGCGCGGGCATGCGCAACAAACTCCCGGTCGAGAGCTTCAATACGGCCGTCGAGGTTCGCCCATTCCTCGCGGATATCGACGACGAGTGACCGGATGCGCGCGCCAATCTGCGCCTCGGGATCCGTCACGAGAATGCCGACCGCCGTCTCGAACTTGCGGCGGCCCTGCGGGAAGACGAGACCCCGCTCCAGCAGGATCGCGCGGAGCTGGTTCATGAGCATGGTACGCATGCTGACCAGCCGAGACCGGACCCGGTGCAGGCTCTGCATATCGAGTTGGTCCTGCGCCTTGAGGGGCACAAAGCGCATCGTCGGACGCGTCGCGGCCTCGGCGATCGCCTCGGCATCGCGGTCGTCGTTCTTCTGAGCCTTGACGTAGGGGCGGACATACTCGGGCGACATCAGTCGGATGGTATGTCCCTGCGCGGCCAGCAGCCGCCCAAGGTGATGGGCGCCGCAGCAGGCCTCCATCGCGACGACACAAGCCGGAAGCTTGGCCGTCAGGCCGACGATCGTCTCACGCCGTGCGCGACGACGCAGAACCACCGCTCCAGCTGGGTCGAAGCCAACCAGGCTACAGCTGTTTTTGCCGAGATCGATACCCAGCACGGCGACCGAACTCTTTGCCATTCTCGATCCCTCCATTCCTCCAAAGCAGCAGCATGCCACCAACGGTTCGGTAAGGGGCGGGCCATCCCATAAGCGATCGGCATCTTCGCGGAGATGCCCAAGTGACGTTCGCCATTCCTCCAAAGCAGCAGCATGCCACCAACGGTTCGGTAAGGGGCGGGCCATCCCATAAGCGATCGGCATCTTCGCGGAGATGCCCAAGTGACGTTTGCCTTCATCGAGCAGCATGCGAGCACCTGGCCGGTGCGTCTCATGTGCCGCGTGCTCGAAGTCTCCCCCAGCGGCGACTACGGCTGGCGATTACGCCCCGAGAGCGCCCGGTCGGCGTCGAACCGTCAGCTCTTGGCCGACGTCCAGCGTATCCATGCCGGGCATCTCAGGCGCTACGGCGCGCCTCGCGTGCATGCCGCGCTGCGTGCGGAGGGCCGAACAGCCAGTCGCGGACGCGTGGAGCGCCTCATGCGCCGCCAAGGCATCCGGGCCCTGGCTAGGCGTCGGTTCCGGCCCTGCACGACCGACAGCCGTCACGATCTGCCGGTCGCACCCGACCTCCTGAAGCAGCTCTTCTCGGCTGCCCTGCCCAACACGGTCTGGCTGGCGGACTGGCCGCCATACTCGATCCCGCCACCCGCAAGAGCGTTGGTCGGTCCATGCGCGATCATATGCGGACCG
The DNA here is from genome assembly GCF_001422845.1 of Methylobacterium sp. Leaf100. Taxonomy (NCBI): domain Bacteria; kingdom Pseudomonadati; phylum Pseudomonadota; class Alphaproteobacteria; order Hyphomicrobiales; family Methylobacteriaceae; genus Methylobacterium; species Methylobacterium sp. Leaf100. Next base: position 2,041 of record NZ_LMMW01000034.1, read on the forward strand.
AGCTGATTTCGGCCGCCTTGATGATGGCCACCCAACGGCAGCGACCGGAGCCGGCCTCATCTGTCACTCGGATCGCGGCAGCCAATACGCGGCAGAAGCCTACCGAAACCAGCTCGCCGACACGCGGGCGACACCCTCCATGAGCCGAACGGGCTGCTGTTGCGACAACGCCCCGATGGAGAGCTTCTTCCACACCCTCAAGGTCGAACTCGTCCACCAGCGCCGATGGGCGACCCGGGACGAGGCCCGACGCGACCTGTTCGCCTACATCGAAGGATACGACAATCGGCAGCGCATCCACTCGGCCCTCGGTTACAGCACACCCGAGCAGGCCGAGCGGAACGCGAGCTAAACCCACGTCCGTCGAAACGGGGGAGGATCAATTGCGAGCGCTTTGCCATCGGCAGGATCATAAGGCTTCGCCGCTGCTGATCGGTTGAGCTCACCGGAAGCTTACGACCGGACTTGGTCGCCTAGATTGCCATGGGTGTTCCCGAAAGCTGCCCTCGGGCAACTTCGGCTTGGGGGTGGGAGCCGGACCCTGGCCCTTCGCCCGGAACCGGACGTTCCGCCTCCAACCCGAATGCATCAGCCGGCGACGTCTGCGGACGCGAGGCCCATCGCCTCCCGGCGGGCGAAAGCCCAGTCGATCAGCGCCTCGATGGATGGCCCGAGCGCAACCCCCATTGCGCTGAGAGCATACTCGACCTTCGGCGGCACCTGAGGGTAGACCGTCCGGGTGACGATGCCGTCCTTCTCCAACTCCTTGAGCTGCTGGATCAGCATCTTCTGGTTCACGCCCTCGATCCGCTTCTCCAGCTCCGAGAACCGTAGCGGCACCTTTGCGGCAAAGAGCTGGACGATGATGACGATCTTCCACTTGCCCTCCAGCACCCGCAGGGTCTCGCTGGTCGCCGCCGCCCATACGAGCTGCTGCTTCGGGTCCTCGCAAAACCAATCGCGCCCCCCATTCATACTAACCTCTAGGTGAGCTACCCACCTTTTGGTAGGTTCTTGCTGATCCCTCTACCTACCCATAGTTCCCGCTGCATCGCAACCGACGCGTTCAGGGAACAGGGCATGAAGATCGGCATCATCGGTATCGGACATATCGGCAAGTCCCTGGTCACGAAGCTCAGCGCGGCCGGGCACGTTGTGAAGGTGGCCAACTCACGCGGTCCCGAGACCATCGGGGCCGACATACTTTCGTCGGGCGCCCGCGCCGTCACGGCACAGGATGCCGTCGCGGATGTCGACGTCGTCATCCTCTCCATCCCGCCGACCGGTATCCGGAAGATCACCCCTCTGATCCGGGCGATACCCGACAAGACCGTCGTCATCGACACCTCGAACTACTACCCGATGCGCGACGGGGCCATCGACGCCATAGAGGCGGGCCAGGTCGAGAGCCTGTGGGTCTCCGAGCAACTCGGACGGCCCATCGTCAAGGCCTGGAACGCCATCGGTTCGGGCTCGCTGGCCGAGAAGGGTTCACCCTCCGGAACGCCGGGACGCATCGCCATCCCGGTCGCGGCCGACCGCGAGGAAGACCGCCGCGTCGGCCTGCGTCTCGTTGAGGAGACCGGCTTCGACGCCTTCGACGCGGGGTCCCTGGCGGAGTCTTGGCGCCAGCAACCCGGGGCGCCGGGCTACTGCACGGATCTGACGCGTGACGAGATGCCGGGCGCACTCGCGGCAGCCGAAAGGGCCCGCCTGCCCAAGCGGCGCGACCTCGTGGTGGCGGTGGTCCAGGAGCGCGTCGGCGACGGCCGGACCAATCCGGACGCCGAGTTCGGCGTTCGCGTCGCGCGTGCGATCTGCCTCTGACATCTGACCGGTGCACGCAAGATAAGGAAACGACCCATGACCCGCGTTGTACGCTTTCACGAATACGGTTCCGCAGATGTGCTGCGCATCGAGGACATCGAGGTTCCCGGGCCTGCCGCCGATGAGGTGCAGATTGCGGTTCGCGCAATCGGCCTCAACCGTGCGGAGGTGATGTTCCGCAAGGGCGCCTACCTGCAGGAAGCGAACTTCCCCTCGCAGCTCGGCTACGAAGCCGCCGGTACGGTCAAGGCGACGGGCCGCGATGTGTCCGGGTTCGCCGAGGGCGATGCCGTCAGCGTCATCCCGACCCTCGATATGTCGCGTTGGCCCACCTACGGCGAGGTCATCAACATTCCCGCGCGTTCCGTCGTGAAGCATCCGGCCGCCCTGTCGTTCGAGCAGGCCGCCGCGTCCTGGATGCAGTACGTCACCGCCTGGGGCGCGCTCATCGATCAGGCGAAACTCACCGCCGGCGATGTCGTCATCGTATCCGCGGCGTCGAGCAGCGTCGGCATCGCGGCGTTCCAGATCGCCCGCAGCGTCGGGGCGACGGTGATCGCGACCACCCGCACGAACGCCAAGGCGCAGGCGCTGCTCGATGCCGGCGCGCACCATGTGATCGCCACGGACGGGGGCGACCTGGCGGCGCGCGTGAAGGACATCACCGGGGGCAAGGGGGCCCGCGTGGTGTTCGATCCGATCGGTGGCCCTGCCATCGCGCAGTTTGCCGAAGTCATGGCCGTGGGCGGCATTCTCCTGGAGTACGGTGCCCTGAGCCCGGACGAGGGTCCGTTCCCGCAGTTCTCCGTGCTCGGCAAGAGCCTGACCCTGAAGGGATACCTCTACACCGAGATCGTCGGCGACGACGCGGCGCTTGCCCGTGCGAAGGCCTTCATCCTGGAGGGACTGGAAAGCGGCAAGCTCGATCCGCTGGTGTCGCGGACCTTCCCGTTCGACCGGATCCGGGAGGCGACCCAATTCCTCGAATCCAACGAGCAGATCGGCAAGATCGTCCTCACGCTCGATTGATGGCGCGGATGCCGGGTTCCCCGGAGTTCGGCATCGCATCCCTCGCCAGCGTTCGGCTGTCCCACCGCTGCACCCCGGTGGAGAATGGCCTGACGCTGCATCGGTACTGGACGAATGCACGCGCTGCCTGCCCGAAGAAGGCGTCCTGCACGACGGGCAAGGAGCGGCGGGTGACGCGGTGGGAGCATGAAGACGTGCTATGGCGCTTCAGGTCCTGGCCTAAAATTTGACGCGCGGTCTCAACATTCTGGGAAGCCGCAAACTCTCGGCGGACGATCCCCCACCTGAGCGCGGGCTTCGATCGTCCGCCGAATAGGCCGGGAAGCCGTCCAGGGGAGCTCGAACCAAAACTGGCCGTTTCCCGACCGTAGGAACCCGTTCGACGCGATGAACACCCCCTGCTCGCCAGACCGGGACGTCACCCAACCGCAAAAGCCCTCACCTCCGGAATTTGACACGGCCTTGGACCCAACCCGGACGTTCAACAATGCCGTCGCATCGCCCGGAGCCTGCCATCCGAACTCGTGGCGAACGATTGACCGAGGCTGGCACGCCGTAGACGGTACGGCACTCTCCGAGTTGTAAGGACCACGGAGCTGTAAGGAAAACGCGTGCGTGCCGAATGAACATTGTTGATGCGCATATCGCATCCTGGCGTAGTTCGCCCCTTGGCGAGCGGGCGACGGGAGAGGCGTGGGATATCGTGGCCACCGCGGCAGGTTTGGTCACAGGAATTCTGGCGACACTCGACGCGGATTACGAGATCGAGGGCGACATCGCCGTTCATCGCACGACCACGGTCGAGACCGGTGCCGTGATGAAGGGCCCCCTGATCGTCGGGCCAAATTGCCTTGTTGCAGCGGCATGCTTGATCAGGGGCGGATGCTGGATCGACAGCGACTGCATCGTGGGGCCCGGAGCTGAACTCAAGACGACCCTCATGTTCCGAGGGTCGAAGCTCGCTCATTTCAACTTCGTTGGGGACAGCATTCTCGGCAGTGATATCAATCTCGAAGCCGGCTCGATTATCGCGAATTACCGGAACGATTTGGCCGATCCTCGCCTCCGGATCAACTATAGCGGCAAGACGATAGGATCGGACACGCTGAAGTTCGGCGCGCTCGTCGGAGATGGGTGCCGCATCGGCGCGAACGCGGTTGTCGCCCCTGGTGCCATCCTTGCTCCCAGGACGGTCGTACCCCGCCTCGGATTGATCGATCAGCGCACACGCTCATGAGCGTCCCGAAAGCCAGCCGACGACGATCCAACCTCGGCGGACTCTGGCGTACGGAACGCTCATCCCCTTGGGCCGAAGAGGATCACGGCCATGCCTGCGACGCAGATAGCCCCGCCGCTCAAGTCCCAGCGGTCGGGCTGATGCCCCTCGGCAAGCCAGAGCCACACGATCGAGGCTGCGATGTAGACGCCGCCGTAGGCGGCGTAAGTGCGCCCGGCCGCCTCGCTATCGACCAGTGTCAGCAAGTAGGCGAACAGCCCGAGCGAGACCATTCCCGGCGCGATCCACCACACCGACTTGTCGAGGCGCAGCCAAGCCCAGAAGGCGAAGCACCCGGCGATTTCAGCGAGCGCTGCGCCCGCGTAAGCGAAGAACGTGACCATACCGCCTTCTCACAGATCGTCCCGGTACGCGGTAGGTCCGCTTTTCACCCGACCCGGTCGCAGAGTGGACGGACGGGTCCCGACCCGACCCAGTCGTTCGGGTTATCTGACCCGACGCCCGGGAGCGGACGCTGAGCGAGACACCGCCTGTCCGCCATGGATCGCGGCGCTCCACAAGCGGTCGCGCTTACTTGCCGCCCGTCACGTCGAGGAAGGTACCGGTGACGAACGAGGCCTCTGGGCCAGCCAGAGGATCGCTCGCGCGACCTCCTCGGGCTCGCCACCCCCTCCCATTGGAATGCTGTCCTTCACGCGATCCACGCGCCCGGCTTCGCCGCCGCTCGCGTGCATCTTGGTGTAGATGTGGCCGGGCCGCACGCAGTTCCTCCGAATGCCATCGCGCACGACCTCCTTTGCGAAGACGATCGCCATGGTCTCGACTGCGCCCTTTGAGGACGCGTAGTCCACGGACTCGCTGGGACTGCCGAGGCGAGCGGAGGCCGAGGAGACATTGACCACCGCGCCCCCACGCCCGCCATGGCGATGCGACATGCGCTTCACGGCTTGCTGCGCGCAGAGGATCGGGCCGATTGCATTCACCGAGAAGACGCGCCGCAGGCGCTCATGGTCCAGGTCTTCGAAGCGAGATGGTCGTGCGATCATGGCGGAATTGTCGACGAGGACATCGAGCCCACCGAACCGGCGGTCGACGCGGTCGAACATCCGCGAGACCTCGGCGGGATCGGCGCTGTCGGCTCGTACGGCGATCGCGCCTCGACCCTCCATCTCGATCGCAGCGCTCAGGTCCTGAGCCGCCGCGTCGTTCGACAGGTAGCTGAAGGCGACGTCGTAGCCGCGCCGTGCCGCAAGACGCACGGTCGCGGTCCCGATGCCACGGCGGCCGCCGGTGATCGGCATCACGGGTGCAGTTCGTGCGGCGTCAGGTGCGTCAGAGGCATCCGAGCGGTCGCCATCGGTGGCATCGGGGTTTTGAACGGAGTTCATGGTTTCCGCGCGAGGTGCGGCGACAGAACGAGCATGATCGGGACGACGGCGAAGGCCGTGGCCGCGGCCGCGACGGCGGCCCAGCGCGGTCCGACCGCATCGCCCAGCGGGCCGTAGAGCAGGGGCGTCGCGACCGCGCTGCCGCCGAGCGTCCAGGTGTAGAAGACCGCGAAGGCGCGCTCGACGCGACCGTGCGGCGCGAGTTCCGGCACGGTGCCGTAGAGCACGGAGGACGTTCCGTTCAGCATCAGGCCGAGGAGGGGCAGCACCGCGAGGGTTGGGGCGAGCGGGAGCGCGACGACCAGCAGGATCGCCACCGCCGTGCCCGCCTCGGAGAGGATCACGCAGCGCGTCACCCCGAAGCGCTCCCCGAGCCGGCCGAAGATCGCCTTGCCCAGCGCACCGCCGACGGCCGCGAGGCCAAACGCGACGCCCACCGTCGCCAGGACCGCCCCCTTCTCCTGCAGCAGGAACGGCAGGTAGAGGAGAAAAGCCGGGCGGGCGGCATTGTCGAGCATGCCGACGGCGACGAGGAGCCCGAAGCCGGTCCGGTCCGTCGAGCCGGCGCCGGGCACGGCCGCGTGCGGGCGCGCCGGCGCTTCCCCGCGCGGGACGGGCTCGCGGGGCAGCAGGGTGGCGACCCCGAATGCGACGACGACCCCGAGGCCGGCGGCGAGCCAGAGCACGAGGCGCCAGTCGAGGTGGGTGAGGAGAAGCCCGGCGAGTGCGGGCAGCGCCGCCTTTCCGAGATCGCCGGCGAAGTTGTAGGTGCCGAGTGGCCCCCTCGCCCCCGTCCCATAGGTCCGGGCGATCACCGCCGAGGCGAGGGGATGCTGGGTGCTGCTGCCCGCGCCGGAGAGCGCCAGGGCGACGCAAAGGCCGGTGACACCGCCCGAGGCGCCGGCCAGCGCGTAGCCGCCCGCACCCAGCAACGTGCCAAGAACCAGAACCGCGCGCGCCCCGAGCGTCCGAGCCAGAGCCGTGGCGGGCATCTGCAGGCCGGCCAGCGCGCCGACATAGAGCGAGCGCACCAGCGCAAGGGCGACGTAGCCGAGGCCGAACTCCACCTGCCAGACCGGCAGCAGCACGTAGATCAGGTCCGTGTAGCCGTCGTGCAGGGCGTGGTTGACGCCGATCGTCGCGAGGGTGCGCGTCCGCCGGGGCGCGCGGGTGTCGCCCGCCCCATCCGTCGCGCCCGTGGCCCGCCCGTCCGGTTCCGCCGTGGTCGTCATCGCTCATCCTTCCACGGCCGCCCGCCGCCGCCGACGTAACGGCTACACCCGTGAGGATCCGGCGATGAGGACCGTTCGACTCACGCGACCCGTGCGCTAAGCTCACGGATGCGAGCCCGGAGGTCCGATGCGCCGTCTTCCACCCCTCCATGCGCTGCGCGTCTTCGAGGTCGCCGCCCGGGCCGGCAGCCACGCCGCCGCGGCGGCCGAACTCGGGCTGACCCACGGGGCCGTCAGCCGTCAGGTCGCCGTGCTCGAGGCATGGTTCGGCCAGCGTCTGTTCGTGCGGGTCGGGCGCAGAAGCGTCCCGACGCCCGCGGCCCGGGCCTTCGCGGAAGCGGTCAGCCTCACCTTCGACAGGCTCGACGCGGCGGCCGAGATCTGCGGCCGGCCCCTCGCGCCGCGGACCCTGCGGGTGAACACGCCCACGACCTTCGCCATGCGTTGGCTGATCCCGCGCCTGGACGGCTTCCACGTGGCGCGGCCGGAGGCGGAGGTGGTCGTCACGACGACCACGACCCTGCACAACGCCCTGCGCGGCGGCTTCGACCTCGCGGTCCGGCGCGAGCCGCGCCTCGGAACGGGAGCGCACCATCCCTGGGGCGCCTACCGTGCGGTCCCCTTCCTGCGGGAGGCCAACACCCTGGTGGCGAGCCCCACCCTGCTCGCGGCCCGCCCCCTGCGCACACCGCACGACCTCGAAGGCGCCACGCTGCTGACGAGCGAGACGCGTCCGGGTGACTGGAGCGACTGGCTCGCCGCCGCCGGCCTCTCCCCCGATACGGGCAGCCGCCGGACGTTCGACCATTATTTCGTCGCCCTGCAGGCGACGGCGGACGGGCTCGGCTACGGCCTCGGGCCCCTGCCCGTCCTGTCCGGCGACCTGGCGACCGGACGGCTCGTCGCCCCGTTCCCGGAGATCGTCGTCCCGCGCCCCGGCTACGTGGCCCTCGTCCCGAACGACGCGGACAAGACGTCGACCCTCACGGCATTCGTGGACTGGCTCGTCGCCACGGGCGCGCAATGAGATCGGACAACCATCGGGCCGAGCCGGAGACGGCTTCATCTCCTTGCAAAAAGGGCATCTGCGTTCGGCACACTAACCGATCGGTGCGTGAAGTAGCCCCCTCGCGTTCCCTGAGCGAACGCCCGTTCCTGCGACACAGCCTCTCGAGAGCGGACCGACAAGAATCCGCCCGAATTGGTCGTGGAGCGGACGGACAGGCCCGTCCCGAAGCTGGCGTCGGCGTCCCTGAAAGACGGCACAGACCGATCGCCGGGTGGAGCGGTGCTGGCCCGCGCCGGATCGGCGGGCGCAGCCCGGGCGGAAGGGGATGCGGCGCGCCGACCACGCGCGGCCCCGACACCGCCACCTTGGAATGCCTCGCATAAAGACATCTTTATGTCTTGATTGCCTCGCATCCCGTCCCCTGCTATAGCCCCCGCCAACACGCAGCAGAGAGACGGAACCCCCATGGCCCAGGATTACATCGTCAAGGACATCGCGCTGGCCGAGTACGGTCGCAAGGAGATCTCCATCGCCGAGACCGAGATGCCCGGCCTCATGGCGACGCGCGAGGAGTACGGCGCGAGCCAGCCCCTGAAGGGCGCCAAGATCGCCGGCTCGCTCCATATGACGATCCAGACGGCCGTGCTCATCGAGACCCTGGCGGCGCTCGGCGCCGACATCCGCTGGGTCTCGTGCAACATCTACTCGACCCAGGACCACGCCGCCGCCGCCATCGCGGCCGCCGGCATCCCGGTCTTCGCCATCAAGGGCGAGACCCTGGAGGAGTACTGGGACTACACGTCGAAGCTGTTCGACTGGCACGGCGGCGGCATGCCGAACATGATCCTCGACGACGGCGGCGACGCCACCATGTTCGTGCACCTCGGCCTGCGCGCCGAGAACGGCGACACCGCCTTCCTCGACAAGCCCGAATCGGAAGAGGAAGAGATCTTCTTCGCCCTGCTGAAGAAGAAGCTCGCCGAGAAGCCCAAGGGCTGGTTCGCCGGCCTCGCCGATTCGATCAAGGGCGTCTCGGAAGAGACCACCACGGGCGTGCACCGCCTCTACAACCTCGCCAAGGAGGGCAAGCTGCTCTTCCCGGCCATCAACGTGAACGACGCCGTCACCAAGTCGAAGTTCGACAATCTCTACGGCTGCCGCGAGTCGCTGGTGGACGGCATCCGCCGCGGCACCGACGTGATGATGGCCGGCAAGGTCGCCATGGTCGCGGGCTTCGGCGACGTCGGCAAGGGCTCGGCCTCGTCGCTCCGTCACGCCGGCTGTCGCGTGCTGGTGTCGGAGGTCGATCCGATCTGCGCCCTCCAGGCCGCCATGGAAGGCTACGAGGTCGTCACCATGGAAGACGCCGCGCCCCGCGCCGACATCTTCGTGACGGCGACGGGCAACAAGGACATCATCACCCTCGACCACATGCGGGCGATGAAGGACCGGGCCATCGTCTGCAACATCGGCCACTTCGACAACGAGATCCAGGTCGCGGGTCTCAAGAACCTCAAGTGGTCCAACATCAAGCCGCAGGTGGACGAGATCACCTTCGCGGACGGCCACCGCATCATCCTCCTGTCGGAGGGCCGCCTGGTGAACCTCGGCAACGCCACCGGCCACCCGTCCTTCGTGATGTCGGCCTCGTTCACCAACCAGACGCTCGCCCAGATCGAGCTCTGGACCAACCCGGGCAAGTACGACAAGCAGGTCTACACCCTGCCGAAAGCCCTCGACGAGAAGGTGGCGCTCCTCCACCTCGAGAAGATCGGCGTGAAGCTCTCGAAGCTCAGCCCCGAGCAGGCCGCCTATATCGGCGTCGCCGAGACCGGCCCGTTCAAGCCCGACCACTACCGCTACTGAGTCGGACGGCGCCCCCGTGCGGGGGCGCCCCCATCCCTCGCGGTTTCGTGAAAAAGCCCGGCTTTCCGCCGGGCTTTTTTCATGCCCGCCCCTCCGCGCCCGGCCGCCCGAGCTTGACCGTACTGTGACTTTTCTGCGGCCTCGGCGGCCCGCGTGCCCGAAACCGGATAAGTCCGGCTTAACCCTCTTCCGGGAGGATTCCGCCTCGCGCTAGTGTGGGGTCGATTCCTCAGGTGGGGTGATCCGCCGACGCCCTTCGGGGCCGGCGGGGAAGCGGTCGCGATGCGCGGCGCGTCAGGGATTCTTGGGGGCGGACCGGATCATGAGGGTCGATCGAACGGCGCGCGCCGTGGTGTGCGCCGGTGCTGTCGTCGTCGCAACCGCCGGTGGAACGGCGCAGGCCGCCGGTCCCGGAACGGACCCGTCCGCCTGGACGAGCGGCCTCGGACCGCATACCCACAACGCCGCCGGCCTCGCGATCCTCATCGGGCTGACGGTGTTCTCCACCATCCTCGCCCTGCTCCACATGCGCGAGCGCGCCCGCTGGAGCGCCCGGGAGGCCGAGCTCACCCACGAACTCACCCACCTGCGCGGCGCCCACGATCGCGCCGAAATGCTGCTGAATTCCGAGCGCCAGGTCATCGTCACCTGGACCGGGCGCGGCCCCGGACTCGTCGAGGGCGACACCGGCCTCGCCCTCGACGGACGGCGCGTCGCGGCCGACGATCCGGCGTACCTGCTCCAGTTCGGCACCTGGCTCCAGCCCTCCGACGCCCGCGACCTCGCCGCCGCCATCGAGGGCCTGCGCGCCCGCGGCACCGGCTTTCGCCTCAGCCTGCGCACCCAGGACGGCCGCTTCGTCGAGGCGCAGGGTCAGGCGCTCGCCGGCCGCGCCCTCCTGCGGTTGCGCGAGACCACGGAAGAACGCCGTGAACTCATAGACTTGCGCCTCACCCTCGAGGAGGCGCGGCGCGGCCTCTCGGCGCTGGGCGGCCTCCTCGACGCGATTCCCCAGCCCCTGTGGCGGCGCAACCGCGACGGGGCGCTGGCCTGGGTCAACACCGCCTACGTGGCGGCCGTGGAAGCGGACAGCCGCGAGGCGGCGCTCGGCCTCGAACTCCTCGACCGGCAGGCCCGCGACCTCATCGCCCGCGACGACGGAGCCCGGACCCCCACCGGCGCCCGCCCCGCCCTGCGCCTCTCCGCCGTGGTCGCCGGCGGCCTGCGCATCCTCGACGTGACCGAGAGCGCGGTGGAGGCCGGGCGCGTCGGCATCGCCGTCGACGTGTCCGAACTGGAGAGCGTGCGCGCCGACCTCCAGCGCCAGATGGACGCCAACGTCCGCACCCTCGACCAGCTGCCCACGGCGGTGGCGATGTTCGACGCCCGCCAGCGCCTGATCTTCCACAACGCCGCCTACCGCCAGCTCTGGGACCTCGACCAGGCCTTCCTCGAGGCCCGGCCCCTCGACGGCGAGATCCTCGACCGCCTGCGCGCGTCGCGAAAACTGCCCGAGCAGGCCGATTTCAAGTCGTGGAAGGCCGACGTGCTCGCCGCCTACCGCGCCGTGGAGGCCAGCGAGGCGTGGTGGTACCTGCCCGACGGCCGGTCCCTGCGCGTCGTCGCCGATCCCAATCCGCAGGGCGGCCTGACCTACCTGTTCGACGACGTCTCGGAGAACATGAAGCTCGAATCGCGCTACAACGCGCTCATGCGGGTCCAGGCCGAGACCCTCGACACCCTGAAGGAGCCCGTGGCGGTGTTCGGCGCCGACGGCCGCCTCACCTTCGCCAACCGCGCCTTCGCCACCCTGTGGCGCCTCGACGCCGCGACCCTGTCCGAGCGCCCCCGCGTCGATGCGGTGATCGAGGCCTGCCGCGCCCTCTCGCCCGACGAGGAGCCCTGGCTCGACATCCGCGGTGCCATCACGGGCCTGGAGAGCCGCTCCGGCCTGACCTGTCGCCTGGAAGTGGTGGACGGCACCGTCCTCGATTGCGCCGCCCAGCCCCTGCCCGAGGGCGCCACCCTGCTCACCCTCATCGACGTCACCGCGAGCGTGAACGTCGAGCGGGCGTTGACCGACAAGAACGACGCCCTGGAGCGCACCTCGCAACTGCGCGACACCTTCGTGAACCACGTCTCCTACGAGCTGCGCTCCCCGCTCACCAACATCATCGGCTTCACCCAGCTTCTCGGCGACGAGACGGTGGGCGCCCTCAACGAGCGCCAGCGCGAGTATTCCGGCCACATCATGCGCTCCTCGGGCGCGCTCCTGGTGATGATCAACGACATCCTCGATCTCGCCTCCATCGATGCCGGCTCCCTGGAGCTGTCGCGCGAGGTGGTCGATGTCCGCGCCACCGTCGAGGCGGCCGTGCGCGGTCTCGAGGATCGCCTCGCCGAGGCCGCCATCGTCCTCGACCTCGACGTACCCGAGGACATCGGCAGCTTCGTCGCCGACGGCAAGCGCGTGCGCCAGATCCTGTTCAACCTGCTGTCCAACGCGGTCGGTTTCTCCGCGCCGGGCCAGCCCGTCCGCGTCGAGGTCCGCCGCAGCGCCACAGAGCTGACCCTGGCCGTCGTCGATCACGGTCCGGGGATCCCCGAGGAGGTCGCCGCCCGGGTGTTCGACCGGTTCGAGAGCAACACCCTGGGGACGCGTCACCGCGGCGTCGGCCTCGGACTGTCCATCGTGCGCTCGTTCGTGGAGCTGCACGGCGGACGCGTCGCCCTCGAATCCGCCACGGGCGTCGGCACCCGCGTCACCTGTACCTTCCCGATCGCCACCGGCACGACCCGCCGGGCGGCCGCCGAGTAGCGGGCACATCCGATTCGTAAGCCTTCCACGGGACCCTTCGGCCGTCCCGGGGTTTTGGTTAAGGATGCGCGTCTATGATGTTGGACGTCGTGCGGCCCCGCGACGGATCGCGGCCACGGTAGGAGTTGGGTGTTGAACGAGGACGGTGCGGACACGCTTCAGCGTGAGGCGAGATCGGCCTGGGAGATCATGCTTCCCGACGAGGGCGCCACCGAGGATCTCGGCCGCTTCCTGGCCGAACTGCTGGAGCCCGGCGACCTCGTCGCCCTGTCCGGGGGGCTCGGGGGCGGCAAGACCACCCTGGCACGCGCCCTCATTCGCGAGCTCGCCGGTACGCCCGACCTCGACGTGCCGAGCCCGACCTTCACCCTGATCCAGCCCTACGAGGCTGCGGGCGGACGCCAGATCGTCCATGCCGACCTCTACCGCCTGCGCAGCCCCGACGAACTCGTCGAACTCGGTTTCGACGAGATGACCGAGACGGCCATCACCCTGGTGGAATGGCCCGAGCGTCTGGGCCACCGTGAGGGACCGATCCTCACCGTGGATCTCTCCCTGCGGGCCGAGTTCGGCGACGGCGCGCGCTTTGCCCGGATCGACGGCTCAGGCGGCATGGCCGCCCGGCTGAAGCGGGCGCGGGCCCTGCGCATCCTGCTCGTGCGCAGCGGCTGGGACGAGGCCGTGCGCACCCCGATGCAGGGAGATGCCTCGTCGCGCGCCTACGAGCGGCTGATGAAGCCCGACGGGAGCCGCGCGGTGCTGATGGTGTCGCCGCCTCGCAGCGACGGCCCCCCCGTGCGCAACGGCAAACCCTACAGCGCCATCGTCAAGCTCGCCGAGAGCGTCCACGCATTCGTGGGCGTCGATCGCGGATTGCGGGCCCTCGGTTTTTCGGCCCCGCGCATCTACGGCGAGGATCTCGCTGAGGGCCTCCTCATCATCGAGGATCTCGGCTCCGAGCCGGTCACGGATGCGAGCGGCCCACGCCCCGAGCGCTACGCCGAAGCCGTCCGGCTCCTTGCCAAACTCCATGCCACGGAACTGCCCGGCGTGCTGCCGGTGGCGGACGGGATCGACCACGTCCTGCCGCCCTACGACCTCGAAGCCCTGGTGTTCGAGACCGAATTGCTGCCCGACTGGTACTGCCCGGCGATCCGGGGCGCGGACCTGCCCGGCCCGGCCCGCTCGGAATTCGTCGCGCTCTGGGCGGAGGTCCTGGGCAGCGTCATCCCTGAGCGGCCGACCTGGACCCTGCGTGATTATCACTCCCCGAATCTGATCTGGCTGCCCCAGCGTGAAGGTCTGGAGCGCATCGGCCTCATCGATTTCCAGGATGCCGTGCTCGGTCACCCGGCCTACGATCTCGCCTCCCTGCTCCAGGACGCTCGGGTCGACGCCACCGCCGAGTTCGAACTGCGCCTGCTCGGCCTCTACGTCCGCGAGCGCCGCAATCGCGAGCCGGACTTCGATATGCAGGGCTTCGCCCGCGCCTACGCGGTGCTGGCGGCGCAGCGCGCCACCAAGATCCTCGGCATCTTCGCCCGCCTCGACCGCCGCGACGGCAAGCCGGGCTATCTCGCCCACCTGCCGCGGATCGAAGGCTACCTTACCCGCAACCTCGCCCACCCGGCCCTGACCCGCTTGCGCCTCTGGCACATCGAGCACCTGCCCGATCTCGTACCGAAGGCCGCACCGGAGCCGGCGCCCGAGGAGGCCTGAGCCGATGGATCCGCGTCTCACCCTCGTCACCCTCGGCGTCGCGGATCTCGCCCGCGCGGTGAACTTCTACGAAGCGTTGGGCTGGACGCGCTCGGCCTACGCGTCGGAGGGCGTCGCCTTCTTCCAGCTCGGCGGCCTCGTCCTGTCCCTCTACCCCCGCGCGGCCCTGGCCGAGGATGCCGGCGTACCGCCGGACGGCAGCGGCTTTCGTGGCTTTGCGCTCGCCCACAACACCGCGAGTCGGGACGACGTCGACGCGGTGCTGGCGCATGCCGTGCGTGCCGGCGCCAGGTTGGTGAAGCCGGCTCAGGACACGTTCTGGGGCGGCTATTCGGGCTATTTCGCCGATCCCGACGGGGCGCTCTGGGAGGTGGCCTGGAACCCCGGCCTGCTTCCCCTGGCCGACGGCACGGTCCGACTGCCACCTTGACCCGGGGGACCGGATCGTCCTCATCGATTCCTCCCGCGCCCAGACGCGCCATGCGAGACCCCGCTGGAATGTCCGAAACGCCTCCCATCACCCGCGCCTTCGTCCTGGCCGCAGGCCTCGGCAAGCGCATGCGCCCGATCACCGCGACGGTGCCCAAACCCCTCGTCGAAGTGGCCGGGCGCGCCCTCCTCGACCATGCCCTCGACCGCGCGGCGGAAGGCGGGATCACCCAGGCCGTGGTCAACGTCCACTACCTCGCCGACCTCATCGAGGGGCATGTCGGCAAGCGCCGGACCGCGCCCGAGATCGTCGTCTCCGACGAGCGCGACCGGTTGCTGGAAACAGGCGGCGGCGTGAAGAAGGCCCTGCCGCTGCTCGGCGGCGATCCGTTCGTGGTCTTCAACGCGGATTCATTCTGGCTCGAAGGGCCTGACTCGAACCTCGGCCGCCTCGTCGCCGCGTGGTCGCCGCAGACCATGGACATCCTTCTCCTCGTCGCCCCCACGGCCACCAGCCTCGGCTACGAAGGGGCGGGCGATTTCGCCATGGGCTCGGGCGGTCGCCTCGAGCGGCGGGCCGAGCGCGAGGTTGCGCCCTTCATCTACGCCGGCGTCGCGATCCTGAAGCCAGGCTTGTTCGCGGACACGCCCGACGGTGCCTTCTCCCTCAACCTCCTGTTCGATCGCGCCATCGCGGCTGGCCGCCTGTACGGTCTGCGCCTCGATGGCCAATGGCTCCATGTCGGCACACCCGAGGCCATCGTCGCGGCCGAAGCCCGGGTGAAGGCCAGCGCGCCGGTGCCGTAGCGGGCTTCACGCCGCCGCATTGCAAGGGCCGGCCCCGGGTCTATGGTGACCGACGGTTTGCTGAGCGTTCCAACCGCTTGGAACGCGGAGCGAACGAGCCCGCGGCGTGAAGATCGACGGTGAATGACCTGACCCCCGTGCACGACGACGAATCGGCCGCGCCGTCCCACGTCTTCACGATTCCGCCCGGTGCGCCGTTCCTGCCGACGCTTGCCGACGCCCTGCTGTCGGGGCGGCTGGTGGGCGATCTCGGCGACGACCCCTTCGCGCTCGCCGCCGTGACTCTCTACCTGCCGACGCGCCGGGCGACGAAGGCACTCTCGGCGCTTCTGGCCCAGCGCCTGGGGCAGGCCGCCCTCCTGCCCCGGTTGATCCCGCTCGGAGAGGCCGACGAGGCCGAACTCGATCTCGCCACAACGCCGCTCCTCGAGAATGGACCGGATGTGCTCGCGCCCGCCATGCCGGCCCTGGAGCGCAGGCTGATCCTCGCCCGCCTCGTTCAGCAATGGGCGGAGGCCGTGGATCGCACCCTCCTGCCCATGGACGACGACGTGCCCTTCCTGGTGCCGTCCTCGCCCTCCGACGCCGTGGCGCTCGCCGCCGACCTCGAACGGTTGATGGATGCGCTCACCGTCGAGGGGCTGCCCTGGGAGGAGATCGCCGGCGCCGTCGAGGTCGAGTACTCGCGCTATTTCGGCCTGACCCTGAATTTCGTGAAGATCGCCGCCGAGCACTGGCCGAAGATCCTGGCCGATCGGCACATGAGCGACCCGGTGGCGCGTTCGCGCAGGCTCGTCGTCGCCGAGGCCGATCGCCTGCGCCGCGACCGCCCGTCCGACCCGGTGATCATCGCCGGGTCCACCGGCTCGGTCCCGGCGACCACCCGGCTCATCGCGGCGGTGGCCGGCCTGCCTCGAGGCGCCGTGGTGCTGCCGGGCCTCGACACCGACCTCGACGCGGCCGGGTGGGACGCCATCGAGACCGGCGCGGGGTTCTCGAAGACCATCGCCCACGGCCATCCGCAAGCGATCCTGCATCGGCTCCTCGGTCCCACCGGCCTCGACATGCCCCGCACTGCGGTCGTGGTCCTGGGCGAGCCCGGCACGGCGGCGCGCGCCCGCGCGACGCTCCTCTCGCAGGCCCTGCGCCCGGCCGAGACCACGGAGGCGTGGGCCGACCTCGACGCGGACGCACGCGTGGCGCTGGGCGAGGCCGGCATGGCGGGCCTCGTCGTGATCGAGACCAACGACGAGCGCGAGGAGGCCCTGAGCATCGCCATCGCCCTGCGGGAAACCCTCGAGGCGCCCGGCGCCACCGCCGCCCTCGTCACGCCCGATCGGAACCTCGCCGTCCGGGTCGCGGCCGAGCTCGCCCGCTGGGGTATCGTCGCCGAGGATTCCGCCGGCGAAGCCCTGTCGTGCAGCCGGGCCGGGCGCCTCGCGCGCCTCGCCGCCGAGTGCGCCGCCGATCTATGCCCGCGCCGGATCATCACCCTCCTGGCCCATCCCTTCGTCCGGCTCGGCCTGCCCCGGGGCGACGTGGTGCGGGCCGCCGCCGCGTTGGAAATCGGTGCCCTGCGCGGCCCCGCCCCCGCGCCGGGCTTCGCCGGCCTGCACCGCGCGGTCGCCGATCAGCGGAGCGCCACCGGACGCCGCCCCCGGGCCAAGCGCCGCCTCGTCGATCAGGACTGGGACCTGGCGTCGGACATCCTCACCCGCCTGGAGGCCGCCTTCGCGGGCTTCCTACCGACCGACCACGACGGCGTCGGCAACCTCGTCGCCTACGCCGCCTGTCACCGTGCCACCGTCGAGGCACTGTTGGCCCAGCCGCCCGACGGGGCGCCCGAGCCCCTCGATGATGCGTCCCTCGACGTCCTGGACACCTTGTTCGACGATCTTGGAATGGCGGAGCCCGGCGACATGCCGGGCCACTTCACCGATTATCCGGCGTTCTTCACCGCACTGGCCGGCGAGCGGCCGGTGGCCTGCGGCGACGGACGTCCACACCCGCGCCTGCGCATCCTCGGCCTCCTGGAGGCCCGCCTCATGAGCGTCGACCGCATCGTGCTCGGTGGCCTCGACGAGGGTGTGTGGCCGATGAAGACGGTCACCGATGCCTTCCTCAACCGGCCCATGCGCGAGCGTGTCGGCCTCAATCCGCCCGAGCGCCGCATCGGCCAGAGCGCCCACGACTTCGTCCAGGCTTTGGGCCATCGCGACGCCGTCATCACCCGGGCGGCCAAACGCGAAGGCGCGCCGACGGTGCCGTCGCGCTTCCTCCAGCGCCTGGCAGCCTTCGTCGGGGACGCGGGCTGGGAACGGGCGGTTGCGGGCGGCAGGCGGTTCACGGCCTACGCCGCCCACCTCGACCGCGGCGGCGGTCCCGTACCGCGCCTCGGACAGCCCAAGCCACGGCCGGACCCGGCCCTCTTCCCCCGGACCCTCAGCGTCACCGAGATCGAGACCCTGGTACGCGACCCCTACGTCATCTTCGCGCGCCACGTCCTCGGCCTCGACCCCCTGGAACCCGTGGCGGCGCAGCCCGGTGCGAGCGAGCGCGGTACCCTGGTCCACGAGATCTTGGGAAAGTTCGCGCAGGCCTATCCGGAGGCCTTGCCCGAGCCCGACATCGCCCGCGATCGGCTCGGAGCGATCGCCAGGGATGAGTTCGCGACGATCTCCAAGACCTATCCGGCGCTCTATGCCGAATGGTGGCCACGCTACGAGCGGCTCTCGACGCGGTTCCTCGAATGGGAGACCGCGCGCCGGGGCGGCCTCACCCGGGTGCACGGCGAGGTCTCGGGCAAGTGGCTGATTCCGCTGGGCAACGAGACCTTCACCCTGCGCGCCCGCGCCGACCGGATCGAACTTGGCCGCGACGGCACCGCCTGCATCGTCGACTACAAGACCGGCCAGCCGCCGAGCAACAAGGAGGTCTTCGCCGGATTCTCGCCCCAGCTCACCCTGGAGGCGGCCATGCTCATGCACGGCGCCTTCGACGGGCTGCCCCGGACGCCCGTCACGCCGGACCTCCTCTACGTGTACGCGTCCGGCGGGCGCAAACCGTTCGAGCCGCTCCCCGTGAAGCCCCCGAAGGGCGAGGACCGCGAGGTCGCCGCCATCGTGGCCGAGCACGAGGGCCGCCTGCGCGGTCTCCTCGCCCGCTTCCTCACCGGCGAGGCGGCCTACACCTCGCGCCCCTACCCGAAATTCGCCAAGTCCTACGGCGATTACGACCATCTCGCTCGGGTGCTCGAATGGTCGCTCGGTGGGGAAGAGGAAGCCTGATGACGGCGCATTCGCAAAGATCCTTCGTCGTCGACGATCTCACCCAGGCGTCGCAGCGCCGTGCCGCCGATCCGCGGGCGTCGGCCTGGGTCTCGGCCAATGCGGGGGCGGGCAAGACCAAGGTGCTCACCGACCGGGTGGTGCGCCTGCTGCTCGACGGCGCTCCTCCGGCGCGCATCCTGTGCCTCACATTCACCAAGGCGGCGGCCGCCAACATGTCGATCCGGGTGTTCCGGGTGCTCGGCCGCTGGGTCACCCTCGATGCGGCCACCCTGACCCGTGAACTGACGGCGCTCACCGGCGCGCCGCCCTCGCGCGAGACGCTGCAGGTGGCACGCCGCCTGTTCGCCCGCGCCGTGGAGACGCCGGGCGGCCTCAAGATCGAAACCCTGCACGCCCTGTGCGAGCGCCTGCTGCACATGTTCCCGTTCGAGGCCAACGTACCGGCCCGCTTCGAGGTCTTGGACGACGATCACGCGGATGCGGCCTTCGCGGCGGCGGTGGATGCGGTCTACGCCGCGGCGATCTCGGCGCGCGCGGACCACGCCCTTTCGGCCGCATGGGCCATCGTCAGCGCCGAGGCGACGGGCGACACCCTCCGCCGCACCCTCCGTACCGCCATGCGTGCACGCGGCGTGCTCGCCGAACGCGGTGGGCTCGAACGGTCGTTCGCGGCGCTCGCCGGTGCCCTCGACCTGAAGGCGGGCGAGACCGTGGTGGATGTCGAAGCCCGCATTCTCGCGGGCGGCCTCGGCGATCTGACGGACTTCGCCGCCCGCCTGCGCACTGGCAAGTCCACGGACGAGGGACTGGCCGACAAGCTCCGCGAAGCCGAGGCGGCGGAGGGATCCGAGCGGCTCGGTGCGTACCGCGCCGTATTCTTCACCAAGGACGGCAGTCCGAAGGCCGACCGGAGCCTGGGCACCAAGGCGGTGCCGGAGGAGGTTCGACAGGCCCTCATCGAGGAGCGCGACCGAATCGCCCCCCTCGACGATGCCCTGCGCAGCGCGCGCGCGCTGGAGCGCACGCGCGCGCTGTTCACCCTGGCGGTCGAGATCCACCGCCGGGTCGAGGCCGAGAAGGCGCGCCTCGGGGCCCTCGATTTCGACGACCTGATCCACAAGACCCTCGACCTCCTGGCCCGGGTCGATTCCGCCTGGGTGCTGTACAAGCTCGATCGCGGTGTCGATCACGTCCTCGTCGACGAGGCCCAGGACACCAATCCGCTTCAGTGGGAGATCCTGCGCCGGATCACCGCCGAGTTCGCCGCCGGCGAAGGCGCCCGCGACGTGGTGCGGACGCGTTTCGCCGTGGGCGATCCCAAACAGTCGATCTACAGCTTCCAGGGCGCCGAGCCCCGTGAGTTCGAGACCACCCGCAAGGAATGGATCAAGGCGGCGGCGGCGGCCGACCTACCCTTCGAGGACGTGCATCTCACCCTGTCGTTCCGCTCGACGCGCGGCGTCCTCGGAGCCGTCGACGCCACCTTCAAGATCCCCGAGCATTATGACGGGCTGTCCTTCGAGGACGCGGCCGTGGGCACCGTCCACTCGACGGCACGGGCCACCGCGCCCGGCGCCCTGGAACTCTGGCCGGTCGCCGAACCACAGCCCGAGGTCGAGCCCGATGCCTGGGCCGCGCCCGTCGATGCGCCCGAAGCCAGCGCTCCGGCGGTGGTCACCGCGCGTCGCGTTGCGCGGGCGGCCGCGACATGGACCACCGCGGGCGACGAGACCGGGCGGGTTTGGCGTCCCGGCGACATCCTCATCCTCGTGCGCAAGCGCTCCGTCGCCTTCGAGGAGGTGATCCGCGCCATGAAGGCGCTGGGCGTGCCCGTGGCCGGCCAGGATCGCCTCGACATCGCCGCCCACATCGCCGTCAACGACCTCGTGGCGGTGGGCCGCGCCGGACTGCTGCCCGCCGACGACCTGACGCTGGCGGGCGCCCTCAAGACACCTCTGGTCGGCTTCGACGACGACGATCTCGTGCGGATCGCCGCGCGGCGCGCCGAATCCGAGACCCTGGAGGACGCGCTGGCCCGCCATGCCGCCGCGGGCGACCCCGCGGCGATTCGGGGGCAGGACGCCTTGCGCCTGTGGATTCGCCTGGCCGGCTGCGAAGGCCCGTTCGGCTTCTACGCCGCCATCCTCGGTGCCCATGGGGGGCGCCGCGCCCTGGTCTCGCGGCTGGGCGGCGAGGCGGGCGACGCCATCGATGTGTTCCTTACGACCGCCGCCCAGGCGGAGCAGGCCGGCGAGGCGGCGTCGCTCGGCGGGTTCCTCGCCCGCTACGCCACGGTGCCGGGGCGGGGAGAGGCCGGACACACCGTGAAGCGCGACCTCGAATCGGGACGCGACGAGGTCCGGGTGATGACCGTTCACGGCGCCAAGGGCCTTGAAGCACCCTTGGTGGTGATCATCGACGGCAGCGAGCCGCTGGGCCGCAACGATCCCCCGCTTCTCACCCTCGGGGGGGGCCTGCCGCCGGTGTGGTCGAGCGCCAAGACCTACGACAGCGAACCCATCGGCGCGGCCCGGGCAGGCCTCCAGGCCCGGGCCCGCGAAGAGCATCATCGCCTTCTCTACGTCGCCATGACCCGGGCGGCGGACCGCCTCGTCGTCGCGCCCTATCGCGGCCATGATGCCGGGACCGAGACCCCCTGGTGCGAGATGATCCGGCGGGGCGTCGAGGCGGATATCGGACCAGGCACCACACTGGAACGGCCTTACGGCCCCGTCACCGTCTGGCACGAAGGCAGCACCGCTGTATCCCCGGCGGCGGTCGCGATCGTAGGGCCCCAGGCCGAGTCCGTACCCTCCTGGCTCGAAACCCCCGTCCCCGACGAGGCCGAGGCTCCTCCCCCCGTGAGCCCGTCCGGAGCCCTTGCGGCAGCCGATCCGAGGCGTGAGCCCGGACGGCGTCTCGGCGATGCGCAAGCGCGGCGCCGGGGCGTACTCATCCACTCGCTGATCGAGCATCTGCCGCGTCTCGATCCACGCAAACGCCGGGCCGCCGCGACCCGGTTCGTACATGCGCGTGCGCCGACCCTCGACGATGCGACGCGCAAAGCGATCGTCACCGCCACGATGCGGCTCTTCGATCATCCCGATCTGGAACCGCTCTTCGGCCACGGTGCGCGGGCGGAGGTGACCCTGTCCGGGCGCGTCGTGGTGCACGGGGTCGAGCGCCCGGTCTTCGGCCGGGTCGACCGCCTCGCCATTGGTCCCGATGCGGTGGTGGTGGCCGATTTCAAGACCGGTCGTGCCCCGGCCGAGGATGCACCCTTGCCGGAGGCCGAAACACGCCAGATCGCCCTCTATGCCGCGCTTCTCGCCCAGATCTTTCCGGGGCGGCGCATTGTGCCGATGCTGGTCTGGACTTCGGGACCGACCCTGCGTCACCTGTCCGCGGATGAACAGGCCATGGCCCTCGGCAAGATCGCGGCTTGAAGACGAGGCCGCTTGGACGCGACCGTCGATCGTCACGAGATCGTGGAGGTGGGGCCGACCGACTCAGGTCCGGGCCGCCAGGGCCTCGCGCACGGTGATGGCGACCGCATCGGTGCGTTCGGCAGCGACCACGTAGAGATCATCCGTATCGAGACCGGTCGTTTCCACATCAACATGCGGGGCATCGCTGGCGAAGACGATGCGCAGGTCGGGGCGCAGGGCGCGCGCCTCCAGGGCGAGCTGCACGCAGCCGAGTTCACCCGTGAGGCTGAGATCCGTGACGAGGACATCCACCGGCAGGCCGAGTGCCAGAACGGTCATGGCGTCCACACCGCAATCCACCGTCGTGGTTGCGTAGCCGGCACGGCGGATCTGAGCAGCAACGTCATCGCGCCAATGCTTCTGGCGCCCCGCTATCAGGACTTGGACGCCGTAGGCGCCACCGGACGAGGCGGCCTGTTCCATGGTCGAGACTCCCCATGCGCGCCTGGCCATACCGTGATCGACACCTCGAATGGGTTGCATTGCAACATGCTAAGCCACGCCGGGTCGGCGACACAAGCCCAACTCGCGCTTTCCAGCTGGTCACCGATGAGGCAATCCGCCAGCCGGTCGACTCGTTCCCCGAGGCACGCCCGTTGACGGCGAGAGCCCCGTCGGGGCAACACCGCCCGG
Source organism: Methylobacterium sp. Leaf100 (assembly GCF_001422845.1). NCBI lineage: Bacteria > Pseudomonadati > Pseudomonadota > Alphaproteobacteria > Hyphomicrobiales > Methylobacteriaceae > Methylobacterium > Methylobacterium sp. Leaf100. The sequence goes on from NZ_LMMW01000034.1 coordinate 24,813, forward strand.
CCGCTCGATTCGACGCCCGGGATCACCCGCGCTCGAAGCGGCCGACAGCCGGAGACCGACCCCGATGGCATCCGCCAAGACCGTTCCCGTCTCGCCGCTGGCGCCCAAGCATCAGCCGGATCTCCCGGCCATCGCGGGCGTCGGTCTCGCCACGGCGCAGGCCGGCATCCGCTATTCCGGACGCACGGACGTGCTCTACGTCGCTCTTTCCGAGGGGACTGAGGCCGCCGGCGTGTTCACCCGCTCGCGCTGCCCCTCCGCTCCCGTGGATTGGTGCCGGCACGCCCTGGACAGCCGGGGCGCACGCGCCCTCGTGGTGAATTCGGGCAACGCCAACGCCTTCACGGGCGCACGGGGCCGCGAGGCCGTGGAGCTGACCGCCGCCATCGCGGCGCGGGCGGCGGCGTGTGCGCCGGAGGCGGTGTTCATCGCCTCGACGGGCGTCATCGGCGAGCCCCTCGACGCCACGAAGTTCGAGGGCGTGCTCGCCGATTGCGCCACCCGCACGGAGGGCGGTGCCGCCGCCTGGAGCGCGGCGGCCCAGGCGATCATGACCACCGATACGTTCCCGAAGCTCGCCACGCGCCAGGCCAGCATCGACGGCACGACGGTGACCCTCAACGGCATCGCCAAGGGCGCCGGCATGATCGCCCCCGACATGGCGACGATGCTGAGCTTCGCCTTCACCGACGCCGCCCTGCCGCAAGTGGTGCTGCAGGCGCTGCTCACCGCTGGAACCGTGAAAAGCTTCAACTGCGTGACGGTGGACGGCGACACCTCCACCTCCGACACCCTGATGCTGTTCGCGACGGGTGCTGCGGGCAACGCTGCGATCACCGACGCGGCCGACCCGCGCCTCGCCGACTTCCGGGACAAGCTCGACGATCTCCTGGTGGAACTGGCCCAGCTCGTGGCCAAGGACGGCGAGGGCGCGCGCAAGTTCGTCACCGTGCGGGTGGAAGGCGCCACCAGCGACGCCTCGGCCCATCGCATCGCCCTATCCATCGCCAACTCGCCCCTGGTGAAGACGGCGGTGGCCGGCGAGGACGCCAATTGGGGCCGGGTCGTGATGGCGGTGGGCAAGGCCGGCGAGCCCGCCGACCGCGATCGCCTCGCCATCTGGTTCGGCGATGTCCGGGTCGCCCGCGAGGGCGCCCGCGACCCGGATTACAGCGAGGATGCAGCGAGCGCCGTGATGCGCGAATCCGACATCGAGATCCGGGTCGAACTCGGCCTCGGCGACGGTACGGCCCGTGTGTGGACCTGCGATCTGACGCAGGGCTACATCGCCATCAACGGAGATTACCGCTCGTGAGCGCCCGCGTCGGCACCTTGGCGCTCGCCGCCCTCGCCGTTGCCTGGATCGCCCCTGCGGGCGCCGAGGAGGCGCCCACCCTGAAGGACGGTCGCATCCATGTCGTCGGGCGGGCCAGGGCCGAGACCGCCCCGGACTTCGCCTCCGTGGAGATCGGCGTCGAGGCCAAGGGCGCGACGCCAGCCGTCGCCCTCGATGCAGCGAGTTCCGCCGCCAAGGGGCTCATCGCGCTCGCCGAAACCTTCAAGGTGCCGGAGGCCGATATCGGCACCACGGCGGTGACCCTCCAGCCCGTGACCCGGAGCGTGCCCCAGCCCGACGGCAGCGTCAGCGAGCGGGCCGACGGCTACCGCGCCGCCAACACCATCCGCCTGCGGCTCGCCGACATGGGCCGCCTCGGCGATCTCATGCGCCGCGCCCTCGAGATCGGGGCCAACCGGATCGAGGGCGTCAGCTTTGGCCTGCGCGATCCCGACGCCGCCGAGGCGGCCGTGCGGGTCGCCGCCATGAAGGACGCGACCATGCAGGCGACGCGTCTGGCCGAAGCCGCCGGTGTCACCCTCGGGCGCGTCGTCGCCATCCGCTCGCCGGCCGAGGCCGGTTCGTCCCCCTATGCCCCGATGCCCGCCCCGATGGCGGTGCGCTCCAAAGGCCGGGGCGCCCCCGTGCCCCTCGTCGTCGGCACCATCGAGACGGCGGCCGACGTGTCGGCCACCTTCGCCATCGCGCCATGAGCGCCCCCGCACCCACGCCGTTGCGCATCCTCCTCGTCGTCGCCGTGGCCCTCGTCGATACGGACGGCCGGGTGCTCCTGGCCCAGCGCCCGCCGGGCAAGCAGCTCGCCGGCCTGTGGGAGTTCCCCGGCGGCAAAGTCGATCCCGGCGAACGTCCGGAGGAGACCCTGATCCGCGAACTGCACGAGGAACTCGGCATCGCCGTGAAGGAGGCCTGCCTCGCGCCGCTCACCTTCGCCAGCCACGCCTATCCCGACTTCCACCTCCTCATGCCCCTCTACGTCTGCCGGCGCTGGGACGGGATCCCGCGCTCCATGGAGGGGCAGGCCCTGAAATGGGTGCGCCCGCGCGACCTGAAGGACCAGCCGATGCCGCCCGCCGACGCGCCGCTGATCCCGTTCCTCGTCGATCTCCTGGGCCCCTGAAAGGGACCCCGGGACCCTGAAGGGTCCCGGGGCCTTGATGTCACAGGCATCCCGCGACATCGTGCGGGCCTGACCGGGAGGGCGATGCGAGTATGGCGCGCAAGGCGGCGACGAAGCAGGCGGCGCCGGAGTCGGCCGTAAAGCCGGCGGCCAAACCCAAGCGCGCCGCGCGAAAGACCGCGCCCAGTCCCGAGACCCTGACCGAGCTCGGCCTGGACCGGCTGATCCGCTTGGTCCTCGACGAGACCGGGCGCAACCCGGCCTTCAAGAAGCTGGTCACGGCGGCCGTGGCCGCGCTCCAGGGACCCGAAGCGGTGGCGGCCCTCATCGACCGGCGCCTCACCGCCCTGGAGCGGGCCGCCGGCTATATCGACTGGCAGAAGCGCCGCGCCTTCGCGGCCGACCTCGACGCCACGCTGACCACCATGGTGACCGAACTCGCCCCCCTCGACGCGCGGGCCGGCCTCGACCGGCTGCTGCGCTTCCTCGCCGCCGCGCCCGGCGTGCTGGAGCGGGTCGACGATTCGAACGGGCAGGTCCACGGCGTCTTCGACCGCGCAGCCGAGGCGGCGGCCGCCCTGGGCAAGAGCCTCGATCCCGCCGAAGCGGCGGCCTTCGCCCTGCGCCTCGTGCCGATGCTGGAGGCGGACGGCTACGGCCTTGTCGAGGATCTGCTCCATGGCCTGATCCCGGGGCTGCCCGAGACCGCCTGCGCCCGGCTCGACGCGGGTCTGGCCGAAGCCGTGCCGCCGCGCCCGGCCAAGGCGAAAGGCGCCCAGGCCTGGGGACAGCAGGTGGCGCGCGGCCGGACCTTACGCCTGCGCCAGATGCTGGCCGACCGGCGCAGCGACGTCGATGCCTTCGTCGCTCTGGAACGCGAAGTCGCGCCCGAGCGCCCTGATCGGACGGAGATCGCCGAACGCCTCCTCGGGGCCGGGCGCCTCGACGAGGCCCTCGACTGGGTGCGCCGCCCACAGAAGCGCGGTCTCGTCGTCGTCACCCGCGAGCAGATCGTCACCGGCCAATTCGACCCGGAAGCGCCCGACCGCGCCCGGATCGAACTCGAAATCCGCATCCTCGACGCCCTCGGGCGGGGCGCGGAGGCGCAAGGCCTGCGCTGGGGGCAGTTCGAGCGCAGTTTGGATGCCGGGATGCTCAGGGCGCACCTCGCCAAGCTGCCGGATTTCGAGGACGAGGAGGCCCTGGAGCGCGCCTTCGCCCACGCCGCCGCCCATCCCGACCCCTACCGCGCCCTGCACTTCTTCACCCATTGGCCCAAACCCGACCGGGCTGCGCGCCTCGTGGCCGCGCACACCTGGGACGGGGGCCGCTACGAAATCCTGGTGCCGGCGGCCGAGGCCCTGGAGGCCAGCGAGCCCCTGGCCGCCGCTCGGCTCTACCGCCTCCTCGTCGGCGATATCCTGGAGCGCGGGCGCTCGGCCGCCTACGGGCACGGCGCGCGCCACCTCGCGACCCTGGACGCCCTCGACGCCCGCCTCGACCCCGGCGCCCTGGTGCCGGACCACGCGGCGTATCGCGCCGCCCTGCGCAAGACCCATGGCCGCAAGGCCGCGTTCTGGTCGCAGGTGCACGAGTGATGGTGCGCGAGTGATCCTGCGGCCGCTTGATCGAAGCGGCCGCAGGATCACGAAGCCCGCGCGGCGCTTGAGCGAAGCCCGAATCCGCAATCCCGAAGGGATCACCCGGATTTGCTCGGAGCCGCCGGCCCTTACGGCACGACTTCGATGGCATCGACCCGGTCGGGATAGAAGGCGAGGTGATCGCGGATTGCCGCGACCGCCGGATACGGGGCCTCGTAGCTCCACACGGCGTCGGGCCGTTCGGTGCCATCGACGGACAGGCCGAAATAGCTGGCGTCGCCCTTGTACGGGCAATGGCTCCGGCGAGAACTCGGCACGAAATGGCTCCAGATCGCGTCGCCGCGCGGGATGTACAGCACAGGCGGATAGGAGGCCTCGGTCAGGACCAGGGCGGCCCCGGTCTCGGCCACGGTCACGCCGGCGACCCGCACGCGGACCCGTCCGGCATGGGGCGCGAGGGTGATGGGATGCTCGGGGCTCGGCTGCTTCATGATGGACTTCCCATGGGATCGTGTTCCGTGGTGCCGAGCGCCTCGGCCAGCCGGGTGCGCGCACTGCCGGGCTTGAGCGGCACCTGCTGGCTCGCATGCGGTGCCCAGCCGGAGAGCCACAGGATCTCGAAGGTGGCGCGCACGCGCCCGTCCGGATCCGAGAAGCGCTCGGCGTAGAGTGCCGCCGCCCGCATCAGGGTGGCCCGACGCAGGGGGGTACGACGGCGCTCGGTGAGCACGTTGGTCAGCCCCATGGCACGCAGGTCCCGCATGAGGGCGAAGGGATCACTGTAGCGCACCGTGAGCGTCTCGACGTCGGTCACCGGCAGGGCGAAGCCCGCCCGTTGCAGGAGGCTGCCCATCTCGCGCACCTCGGCGAAGGGCGCGACCCGGGGGCTGACCCCACCTTCGATCTCGCTCTCCGCTTGCCCGAAGGCTTGGCGCAGTTCCGTGAGGCTGCGCCCACCGAGGAGGCAGCCGACGAACAGCCCGTCCGGCTTCAAGGTCCGGCGCAACTGCGCCAGGGCGCCCGGCAAGTCGTTGACGTGCTGGAAGGCGAGCAGCGACACGGCGAGATCGAACGAGCCCGGCGCGAACGGCAAAGCCTCGGGATCACCCATCGAGAGCCCGACGCCCGGCACCGTCTCCGGACCGGGTGCGAGACGCAGAACCGTTTGACATCGTCCGCCCGTCCGCAAGCGCAGGGCGGCGTCCGGTGTCGGGGATCCGAGATCGAGAGCCCGGTCGAACCGGCGCAGCACCGCGCCCAGGCGGTCGTCCAAGTCGTCGATGGTTCGGGCAAGGAGGAAATCGGCGTAGCCGGCCCGTCGCGCGCGGGCGAGGCGCGTCCGGGCGAGGGCGGTGTCGAACAGGGGCGGCGGTCGCGTCATCGTATCCCGAGCATCAGGGTGATGTGCCCGAACATGGCGCTTCCCCCGCCCGGGGACCAGCGCTTGCGGCGACGGAACGCCGAGGCTGCCCCGGATGTTCTCAGTCTCACACGTTCACCGGAAGGCAGTATCGCCATGAGATCCATTCTGTTCGGGACAGTTCTGACCGTCGCTGCCCTGGTCGGCACCTCCGGCGCCGAGGCGAAGGGCTGCCTCAAGGGCGCCGTCGTCGGTGGTGTCGCCGGTCATGTCGCAGGCCACGGCGTCCTTGGTGCAGCCGCCGGTTGCGCCGTCGGTCGCCATCAGGCGAACAAGCGCGACCGTCAGCAGCAGACCCCGCCGCCCGCCCGCTGAAGACCGGCCGCGACCGCCCACAAGGCGGTCGCCCTGGAAGTGAGGACGGCGTAGGCTGCACGGCATGGTTGCCGTCCTCCGCCGCGTCCTCGCTGGCCTGCGTGCCGCTCGGGGCATCGCCCTGGGCCTCGTCTATCCACCGATCTGCCCGGGTTGCGGAGCCGCCACAGCCCAGCCTCACGCCCTTTGCCCCGCTTGCTGGTCGCAGCTGAGGCTCATCGAACGGCCCTATTGCCAGCGTCTCGGCACACCTTTCGCCGTCGATCACGGGGCAGGGCCGCTGCTCTCGCCCCGCGCCATGGCGGACCCACCGGTCTTCGGCCGGGTCCGGGCGGCGGTGCTCTACGATGGTATCGCCCGCGATCTCGTCCATCGCCTCAAGTACGACGACCGCCTCGATCTTGCTCCGACGCTCGCCCGGATGATGGCAGGTGCCGGCGCCGAACTCGTCCGAGAGGCCGATTGCCTCGTGCCGGTGCCGCTGCACCGCTGGCGCCTCTGGCGCCGCCGCTTCAATCAGGCGGCTCTTCTCGCCCAGGGGCTCTCCACGCTCACGGGGCTACCCGTCGAAGTGCAGGCCCTCGCCCGCGTGAAGGCGACGCGCTCTCAGGTCGGTCTCTCCCGGGCCGCCCGGGCGCGCAATCTCCAGGGTGCCTTCCGGGTGCCGGAGGCCGCCCGGCCGAGGCTTCAGGGCCGGCGCGTGCTTCTCATCGACGATGTCACCACCACCGGAGCCACGGCCAACGCCGCCTCGCGCGTGCTCCTGCGCGCCGGAGCGGACAAGGTCGACGTGCTCACCTTCGCCCTGGTGGCGGGCGAGGCCCTCTGATCGTGAGACGAAAACGGAGGCCCGAAGGCCCCCGAATCGTGCTTCCGCCTTTGCTTCAGGCGGTGACGGGATCGAGACGCCCCGCCTTGGCGGCCTCGGGCGACGCCGGCTCCAGCACCTTGCCGCGCGGACCGACCCAGGCGCCGACCCACTTGCGCTGCCACAGGAGCAGGCAGCCGAGCACCACCGCGGCGAAGGCGGCGTAGCCGACGAAGCCGTAGGCGAACGAGCCGGTATACTGCTTCGACAGGCCCATGACGTTGGGCAGGATCGCGCCGCCGAGAGCGCCCACTTCGCCGATCATCGAGCCGGCCACGGCGGTGTTGGCCGGCCAGCGCAGGGGCACGAGCTGGAACAGGGCGCCGTTGCCGGCCCCGAGGGCGGCAAAGCACAGCATGAACAGGAGCGTGGTGACGACGAGGGACGGCGTCGCGGTCAGCAGCAGGAACGACGCGACGGCGGCGAGCAGCACCACGGACAGGACGAGGATGCCGCCCATGCGATCGGCGTAGTAGCCGCCCACCACCCGGATACCCGAGCCCATCAGGGCGGCCAGCATGGTCAGGCGCCCGGCCTCGACCTTGGTGACGCCGAACTGCTCGTAGAAGAACGTCGGTAGGAAGTTCGACAGGCCGATGAAGCCGCCGAAGGTGATGATGTAGATGAGGTTGAACGACCAGCCGTCCTTTTGGAACAGGCAGGCGATGTGCTCCTTGAACGACTGGTGCTCGGCATCCGGCGGCTCCTTGGCGAAAAGGATCATCACCACGAGGGGGATCGCCATCACGCAGCCGGCAAAGCCGTAGACCGTCTGCCAGCCATAGGCCTGGGCCAGCGGCGGCGCGAACAGCACGGCGAGCACGGTGCCGGAATTGCCGGCCCCCGCGATGCCCATGGCCAAGCCCTTGTGTTCCTTGGGGAACCAGCCCGACCCCAGCGACAGGGCGACACCGAACGAGGCGCCGGCGATGCCGAGGAGCACGCCCATGGCGAGCACGTCGTTGTAGGTGTGGACGAAGAAGAACCCGTAGGCCATCGCCGCCATGATGATCGACATCTCGGTCACCGCGGCGTTCTTGCGGCCGATATACTGGGCGAGGATGCCCAGCGGAAAACGCATGATCGCGCCGGCCAGGATCGGCAGCGAGATCATGAACCCGGTCTGGGCCGGGCTGAGCCCGTAGGTTTCGGTGATGAACGGCCCCATGGCGCCGTTCAGGACCCAGATCGCGAAGCAGAAATCGAAGTATAGGAACGCGGCGAACAGGGTCGGGGGGTGACCGGATTTCATCACGGTCTTGAAACTGGCCATGGAGTGCTCGTCTCGAGGTTCGCGGGTCCGCGCGGCGCGCGGTCGCTGATGCCAAGGGATTCGGACTCGCGCCGTCCGCCTCGCGGGGCGCCGTTGCCCTGCCTGCCGCCGTGACGGCAACGGGAACGAGAAAGCATCGGCCGTGCCAGACTTGAGACGAGCGGTCGAGCGTCCACGGCGAGGCACGTGGGCGCGCCGACCACCGGCCGCGAAGCGTTGGCGATGCGGTCCAACCCGCAGGCTGCCTAGTTCGTGGGCATCCCGCCATCCACGATCCGCACGACACTGCGGCCGTTGCCCCGCTTCTCGACCCGCACCTGCACGGCGATGCGCTCGATCATCGCCGCCACGTGGGTGATGACGCCGACCTTGCGGCCCCGTCCCTGCAGCGTTTCGAGGGCATCGACGGCGAGATCCAGGGTCTCGGCATCGAGGGAGCCGAAGCCTTCGTCGATGAACAGGGTGTCGACGAACGAATCCCGACCCTCCAGGCCCGACAGGGCGAGCGCCAGGGCGAGGGAGACGAGGAAGCGCTCGCCGCCCGACAGGCTGCGGGTGGCCCGCAAGTGGTCGCCCATGTCGCGGTCGAGGACATGGAGCGCCAGATCCGTCGTGGTGCCGCGCGCGAGGCGGTAGCGTGGACTCAAGGCCGCGAGCTGCGCGTTGGCGAGGTGGACGAGGTGCTCCAGGGTCACGCCCTGAGCGAAACGCCGGAACTTGTCGCCGCCCGCGGAGCCGACGGCGTCGTTCACCGCGTCCCAGGTCTCGAAGACGGCCCGCGCCGCGCCGATCTCCTCGCCCAGGCCGGCGGCCTGGGCGCGCGCCGCGTCGTCGCGGGCGAGATCCGCCGCGATGGCGCCGAGGCGCTGCTGGTGCTGCGCGATGGCTTCCGCGCCCGCTTCCGCTTCGGCCTGGGTCGCGGCGACATCGATCTCCGGGGTCGCGCCATGCGCGTCGCGGTCGGCGCGGCGGGTGGCGAGGGCGGTGGTGGCGGCCTCGACGTCTCGGTCGCGTTGATCCGCGTCCCGCCGCAAGCCAGCTCGAATCGCAGGGTCCTGCGTGAGCAGGGCGACGACTGCCTCGGGCATTCGCGTCCCGCATGCCGTGGCGAAGGCGGCGCGGGCCGCCGTGTGGCGGGCGATGGCGGTCTCCCTCCGGGCGGTCGCGTGTTCGGCGGAGCTGCGCGCGCCGGCAAGGTCCGCCAGGGCCGACGCATGGGCCTCCGCCGCGGCCTTGAGGGTATTCTGCGCCGCGAGCCGGTCGTTGTTGATCCGGCTGCGATGGACGCTCGTGTCCTCGCCATCGAGGAGAGGCGCGCGCCGTGCCCGGGCCTCGGCGAGGGCTGCCATCCGGCCGGTGAGGGCGGCTCGCGCGGTCTCGCGGATCGACTGGGCGCCGACGAGGGCCGATACGGCGCTGGCTTTCTTTTCCGAGAGGGTGCGGACTTCGGCCTCGAGCGCGAGGCGGCGTTCGCCGAGAGCCCGGTGCTGCGCGACCGCCGCCGCCACCCGGCGCACGGCCGCCGCGCCGTCGCGGTCGAGATCGGCCAGGGTCAAGTCGGCCGCTGCGAGGGCCGAGGCGGCCTCGCGCCCGAGAGATTCGATGCGTTCCGCCAAGCCCTCGGCACGGGTCCGCGCCCCCTCGGCGGCGAGTTCGGCCGCCTGGACGGTGGTGCGCGCCTCGGTGACCGACGTCCCCGCCGTTTCCATCGACGCTCCGGCCGCCTCGGCGGCCCGGCCTAGAGTCTCGATGTCGCCGCGCAGGCTTTCCGCCGCATCCAACGTCCCCCTCGACGCCTCGCGGGCTTGGCGCGCCGCCGCCGCCAGGGCCGTGAGGTCATCCGTGGCGAGCCGCACCGGAACCGGTAGGGCGATTCCGGCGCCGGTGCTGCCTGCCACCAGGGCCGGACGCAGCACCTCGTAGGCGCTGGCGATGCCGTCGAGGTTGGTCCGCGCGGTCGCCCCCGCCCGGAGGGCTTCAGCGTGGCGGGCCGCCGCCGCCGCCGCGGCCCCGGCCGCACGCGCACGCGCGGCGCCGGCTCGCGCGAGGGCTTCCTCGAGTTCGGCACGGCGGGCGCGCAATGTTTCCGCATGTCGGCTCAAGGCATCGTCCGAATGGGCGTGCGGATGGTCGATGCCGCCGCAGACCGGGCAGGGTTCGCCCGCGGCGAGGAGACTGCGCAGCTGGGCCGCCCGCTCCGACACGCTGGCCTCGGCGCGCTCGGCCATGGCGGCGACTTCGCGGCGCCCGCCCATGGCTTCGGCCTCGTCCCGTTGGGCCGAGGCTCCCTCGGTCTCCGCCATCAGCGCCGCCTGCCGGGCCGCCTCGGCCTCGGCCTCCGCCGCCGCCGCCTCTCGGACCGCTTCGGCATGGCGTCGGGCCAGGGGCAGCGCCTCGCGCAGGGCGTCCGAAACCTCGTCGAGCACGGCCGACCGCCGGCGGGCGGCCGGCTCATCGAGGGCCGCGAGACCGGCCAAACGCTCCGCGCGCTGCGCCAGGGTCCGGGTGCGCGCCTCCCGAGCGTCGCGGATCTGCGCTTCGGCTTCGGCGATCACGCGGGCTCCGCGTTCCGCCTCGGCTTTCGCCCGCTCCCGCTCCGAGATCGTCGTGGCGAGCTGTGACCGCAGGGCGGCGCGCTTCGCGAACAGGCCCGTGACCTCCTCGGCCCGGCCAGCGAGATACGCACCACCCCGATCCGCGTCGTGCCGGGCCGCCACCTCGGCGCGGGCGGCCTCCGCCGCATCGTGGCGCTGACGCAGATCGGACAGTTCGGCCTCGACGGCCTCCGCCCTACCGGTGGCGGCCTCGGCCCCGGTCTCGGCCTGCGCGGCCTCGCGGGTCGATTCGACGATCACGACGTCGAGCTGTGCCGCCTCGGTCCAGACGGGTGCGAACGCCTTGAACAAAGTCTCGGCCGCTTCGTCCGCCATCCGCGCCCGGCCGCGGACCTCCGTCGCCGCCGCGGCACGGGTCTCGGCTTCGGCGAGCCGCGCGCGCGTCATCGTCAGGTCGATGTCGGCGGCCTCCACCTCGGCCCGCGTGGTGGCGACGGCATCGGAGACCGTGCGCAAGGGCTCGACGGCATCGAGCTCCGTCAGCCGCCGCCTGTCGGCCACCGCCGCCGCCTCGCCGGCCTGGGCCTCGCTGAGCCGGGTTTCCGCGGCGGCGACCTGAAGCCGGGCCTCGGCGAGGCGGGCGGCGCCGTCGAGGGCGGCCCGGAGCGCGGCTTGGTGGTCCGACAGGTTCGCGAGGGTTTTCGCGATGGCGGCACGCTCTGTGCCGATCCGTTCCCGCGCTTCGGTGTCGAGGAGCCCGACGGCGTCGCGGCGGGTCTCAAGGATCTTCAGGGCGGCGCGCTCGGCCTCGGCGCCTGCGTGAACCCGCTTCGAGATCTCCGTGTAAATGCCCGTGCCGGTGATCTTTTCGAGGAGTTCGCCACGCTCGCCCTCGGCCGCCAGCAGGAAGGCGTCGAACTCGCCCTGCGCCAGGAGCACGGTCCGGCGGAACTGGTCGAAGGTGAGGTCCGTCAACGCCTCGACGGCGGCCGTCACGGCGGTCTTCTTGCCCCCCTCCACGGCACTGCCGTCGGCGAGGCGGTGCAGGGTGCGCCGGTCGGCCTGGAGGCGCCCGTCCGCCTTGCCCCGGGCGCGGATCGTTTCCCAGCGCACCCGATAGGCGACGCCGTCCTGGCCGACGAAATCCACTTCCGCCCAGCCCTGCGCCGCCCCGCGCCGCAGGATGGCGCGTCCGTCGCTCGAACTGACGGCTTCGCCGCTGGGGTCCGGTGTATCCTCCCGCCGTCCCGAGGCGACCCGCGGATAGCGCCCGTAGAGCGCGAGGCACAGGGCGTCGAGGATGGTCGACTTGCCCGCGCCGGTCTCGCCCGTGATGGCGAAGATACCTGTGGCGGCGATGGGGCCGCTCGCGAGATCGATGTCGAAGGGAGCCGCGAGGCTCGCGAGGTTCTCGCCCCGGATCGCGAGGATACGCAAACGCTGTCACCTGAAGCGGGGGATGGACGGCCCCTGTTCTAGGCCGCCGCGTGCGGCGTGTCCCCCCGGCGGGTCCTGCGGGCTGAGGATAACCGGGCCCGGCGGCCCCGCGTTCAGCCGTCGGCCTGGAACGCCGCCAGGGGGGCGGTGATGCCGCAGGTCACGCCGGTGGGCGGGTAGGCCAGGGCGATGGTGCCGCCGACCTGCCCGGCCAGACCCCGCTCGATGAAGCGCGAGCCGAAGCCCTTGCGGGCCGGTGGCGTCACGGCCGGTCCGCCGATCTCCTGCCAGGAAAAGGTGAGCTGGTCCGCGTCGTCCGCATACTCCACCGACCAGCGGATCGCGACATGGCCGGTCTCGCGGGAGAGGGCACCGTACTTGGCCGCGTTGGTGGCGAGTTCGTGCAGCATCAGGGCCAGCGACAGGGCGGGCTTCGCCCCGATATCGAGGTCGGGACCGTCGAGCCGGAAGCGTCCCGGCCGGTCCTCGTGCAGTTTGAGGGCGCCGCGGACCACGGGGCCGATGAGGGTCGAGCCTAGGGCTCCGCCCATGAGCAGGTCGTGGGCCTGTCCGAGGGCGATGAGGCGGCCGGCCAGCACCTCCTTGGCCGTGTCCACGTCGACGGCCGAGCGCATGGTCTGGGTGGCGATGGACTGCACCATCGCGAGCAGGTTCTTCATCCGGTGGCTGAGTTCGCGGTTGAGGAGTTCCTGCTCCTCCTCCGCCCGCAGGCGCGCCAGTGCCACGCGGGTCCGGTCGACGATGTTGCGGGCGAAATCGACGAGATCCGCGGTCCACGCCCGGACCCGGTCGTCCTGCAGGCAGAACACCGCCACCATGCGCCCGCGCTCCATCAGCGGGATGTTGATCATGCTTCGGACGCCGAGGCTGGCCAACACGTCCGTGTGCCCCGCCGTGCGCGGGTCCGTCGTCACGTCCGTGATGACGACGTCCTGCCCGCCCTGCAGCTCCGCGAGATAGGTGCCGTAATCGGAAAAGCGATACCGGCCCTCGCGTCCGACGACGCCCGGCCGGCTCCAGTCCCGGGCGATGTCGAGGTGTTCCTGGGTCGGATCGATGGACGCGTAGGCTGCCCGGGCAAGGCCCAGGGTCCGCCCGGCGATCTCGGCGGCCGTGTACGCGATGGCGACGGGATCCTGCACGTCGCGGAGGCGGTCGCCGAGTTCGACGAAGGCGGATTGGCGCTCCTCGGCGCGCTTGCGCTCGGTGATGTCGATGGAGGCGCCCGGCAGCCGCAGGGGCGTGCCGTCGGTGTCGCGCACGAGGCGCCCGCGCGCCAGCAGCCAGCGATGCCCGCCATCGGCTTGGACGATACGATACTCGCAGGCGAAGTCGTCTCCCTGCGCGCCGGCTCCTTCGGTCGCGGATCCCCCAGCCGCGAGTCCCCCAGTCGTGAGTGCCTCACTCCCACTCGCAAGTCCCTCACGCTGAAGTCCCGCCGTATCGAGCCGCCCGGTTCCCGTGCCGGCGAGCATCCGGTCCAGTTCCGCCTGGAACGCCGGCAGGTCGTCGGGGTGAAAATTGCGTACGTAATCCTCGATCGGCGCGCCCCGGGCGGCCCGTTCCTCGTCGACGGCGTAGATGCGTGCGAAATTCGCGTCGGCGTAGACCGTGTCGGTGGCGAGATCCCAGTCCCAGGTGCCGATCAGGCCGGCGGCGTCGAGGGCGAGTGCGAGGCGCTCCTCGCTGCGGCGCAGGCGCAGGCCGGTGGCCTTGTGCTCGGTGATGTCGGTGACGGTGAGGACGGCGCCACCGACCACGCCGTCCTCGACGATCGGTGCGTTGGAGGTGATCACGTCGAGGGGCGTACCGTCGCGGCGGAAGAACACCGTCTCGCGGTGGCGCAGGGCCACGCCGGCCTCCAGGGCCTGCACCACGGCGCAATCCCCGCGGGGAAAAGGGCGGCCGTCGGCGTGGTGGTGATGGGCGGTCGCGTGGAGGTTGCGCCCGATCAGGGTGCCGGCCGGCCAGCCGAGCATCGCCTCGGCGGCCGGGTTGGCGAAGGTGATGGTGTCGTCGGCCGAGAGGCGGAACACCGCTTCGCTGAGATGATCGGTCACGGTCTGGAGCAGGGCGGTCTGCTGGCGCAGGGCCTCGTCGGCCCGGCGCTGCGCGGTGCGGTCCCGCAGGATCTTGACGTAGCCCTCGTGGGCACCGTCCTCGCCCTTGAGCGGCATCATCTCGCCCATGGCCCAGAAGCGCGAACCGTCCTTGCGCAGGTGCCAGCGCTCGTCGCTGGCCCGGCCCATCTCTCGGGCCAGACGCATCTCGCGCGCCGGCGTGTCCCTGGCCCGATCCTCGGGCACGAAGATGCGATCGGCGGCCACGCCCCGCATCTCGGCCTCGCTCCAGCCGAGGATGCGCTGCGCTCCGATGTTCCAGCTCGTGACGCGGCCGTCGAGGTCCGTGGCGAGGATGCCGTAATCGACGGCGCTCTCGATGATCGCCGCGTTGAGACGCTCCCGCGCGCGGCGTTCCTTGAGGGCCCGGCGCAATTCGAGCTGCGCCATCACCTGGCGCGCCAGGGTGGTGAGGAGGAAGCCTTGGGCCTCCGTGAGGCTGCGCGGTTGCGTATCGAGGACGCACAGGGTGCCGATGGCGACGCCCTCCGCCGTGATGAGCGGCATCCCGGCATAGAACCGCACGAAGGGCGCGCCGGTCACGAGGGGGTTTCCCGCCGTTCGCGGATCGCGCGCGGTGTCGGGAACGACGAAGAGGTCGCGCTGGCGTACGGCGTGGGCGCAGATGGATTGGGCCAGGGGCGGCTCTGGACCGTCGAAGCCGACGGCGGCCTTGAACCATTGCCGATCGGCCTCGAGCAAGACGATCAGCGAGACCGGCATGCCGAGGGCCAGGGAAGCGGCCTTGACGAGGTCGTCGAAGGCCTCCTCGGTGGGAGTGTCGAGGATGTCGTATTGAGCGAGGGCGTTGCGGCGGGCCTCGACCTCGTGCTGCTGTGCGGCCTCGTCGTTGGGCGAACTCATCGGGCTCTCATTCGCGGGCGGCAGACCGAATCAGGCATTGCCCGCATCACTCGGCGCTGGCCGATGGCGCCTTGTGCTGTCTTCCTACGCGAAAACGGTCGGTGCATGCTACCGCGCGGGGCGTGCCGCGAAAGACAATTCGGCGGCCCCTCGTCTCCTGCGAGCGCCGATGAAGCGCTCATACTCCCGTCTCAGCCGGCCGTCGCCATGCCTTCCGCCTCGGCCCGGGCGCGGTGGAACACGGCGAGATGTTCCGGGCCGGGTGCTTCGCCCCGGGTGCGGGCGAAGGCGAGGCGGAACAGTTCCTCCGGGTCGCGTTCGGCGAGACGCACAAGGTTCGGGCCCGCCGTCGCTTGAGTCTCGAGGCCCTCGGGCAGGGGCGCCACCCGCACGTCGACCACGCGAACGGGGAAGCCGTCGGCGATGCGGTCGATCTCGGCGCGGTAGCCGGCGCCGAGGCCGTGCCGCGCAAGGCGAACTTGAACGAAGGGCCGTTCATCCAAGGGGTGATCCGCCGGGAGACCGAGGTCCCGCACGAGGATGGTGAGGTGGTCGCTGAGGTCCCCGAGGCGCATGTCTCCCGAGGCCGGCACGCGTAGGAAGGGCAGGGGGCGCGGGATCGGGATGAGTTCGATGTGGGCCGGCCCGTCGCCCAAGGTCACAAGGGTGACCGCGTGGGCATAGGGCTGCTCGGCGGCCGAGAGCGGGATCAGGGAACCGGAATAGCGAACGCTGTCGCGCCCGATCCGCTGCGCCTTGTGCAGGTGCCCGAGGGCGACGTAGCGCGCGTCCTCCGGGAATACGTCGGCCGGCACGGCATGCTCGCCGCCCACGAGGATGCGCCGCTCGGCCCCTTCCGATTCGAGGCCGCCGGCCACGTGCAGATGCCCGGTGACCACGAGCGGCAGACCCGACAGGTGGGGGCGGGCCGCCGAGAACAGGTGTTCGTAGAGGGTCCGAACGGCCCCGACGATGGGCGAGCCGCCACCCTCCGTCGCCCTCTGGAGCGGGGGCAGGCAGGCCGCCGTGGGATAGGAGACCGCGAGCACCTGCGCGGCGATCTCGCCGCCGCGCCGCAGGGGTACGAGATGGTGCTGCAGGTCGACCACGCCGTCGCGGCGGCGCACGTTGCCGACCACGTGGACCCCGATGGCCTCCAGGAGCGGACGCGGCGCCTCCAAACGGCCGGCGGCATCGTGGTTGCCCGCCGTGATCACGATGGTCATCCCTGGCCGCGCCCGGTTCAGGCGCATGAGGACCTCGTAGAACAGGCGTTGGGATTCGCCCGACGGATTCTGGCTGTCGAACACGTCGCCGGCCACCACGAGGGCATCGACTTCGCGTTCGGCGACGATCCGTTCGAGATGGGCGAACGCGAGGGTATGCTCGCGCATGCGGCCGTAGCCGCGCAGGGTCTGCCCGATATGCCAGTCGCCCGTATGCAGGACGCGGATCACGCGCGAACTCCGGGGCGGGTCAGCCCACCCGATCGAGGATGGCGAGCCTACGCCCGCCGAACCGAAGGGAGGCTTGTAGCGGCACGCGCGCCCGGTTTCGAGGGGTGGGCCCGGCGTCGTCCCCACCTCGCCGCTGTTCGATGAACCCGGCGTAGCCTCAGGGGCTTCGGTGCACGCTCACCGGCACGTGGTGACGGTCCGCACCGTCCAGCCTTCGCCCGCCCGCCACAGCTTACGCCGGGCCTGGGTGCAGGCCAGGGGTTCCGGCTCGGCCGAGGTCCATGCGGTGCTCGGCCCATCCGGGCGGGCGGGGCCTGCCGGGGGATCATTTCGGCCCGGCCCAGCCGCCTCGGCCGGCAAGGTGCCGAGGAGGACGCCAAAGAGAGCGAGGAAGGAGAGCAGAAGGCGCGCAAAGGCCGGCACGGGGAGTGATCCATCATGGGAGACGGCCCGTCGCGCGAGGGTCCGGAGGGACCGCGTCGGGGATGGCCTCCCACGTCTATGTCGCAACGGCCAAGCTCGTGGCAATGGCAAAGCTCTGGGCAATCGCCGGATCCGGCGATTTGCATCGATATGGTGAAGACTGCGCTCAGAACGGTATTCGTCCGCCGGTCGAAACTTGCCCGAACGCGGGACGCAGAGCTGATAAGTCATCTGCACGGCGTGACGTGGGCGTCCGGTCTTGCTAGGCCCACGCCCAAGCCTTTCGAAGTCAGGCCTGACCCCGGGGCGAGCCAAAGCCTCGCGGTCGGCCGGCCTCCCCCAAACCCAAGAAGACGGCCCGAGCGACCCGATGTCCCGTACAGTTCCTCCGACCCGCCGCATCCTTCTCACGGGTGCCGCCACGAGCCTCGCCCTCCTCGCGGGGCCGGGCGGTGCCCTCGCGCAGGGACGTGGGCGGTTCTTCGACGACGGAATCGATGGGGATCTCCCCTTCGACGACGAGCGCCTCTACCGCGACGAGGACGGACGTCTCTACCGGCGCCGCGGCGGACGATACGAGCCCTATTCGGAGCGCGGGGTGGACCCGCGCGCCGCGCGCCGCGAGCCCGTCGATCCGGCTTACGAGGAGCCCGACCTGCGCCGTCGTCCGGCGCCGGGCCAGCCGACGCAGCCGACCCAGGCCAGCCGCCCCGTGGATGACGGTCCCATCGACTACGCCCGCGCCTACGCGGCGATCACCGACGAGCCGTTCCCGGTCAACGCCTTCAACTGGCGCAAGGCCAACCCGGCCTTCCTGCGCCAGGAGATCGCCTATACGGGCCGCGAGCCCGCCGGCACCATCGTGGTCGATCCGCGCGCCCATCACCTCACCCTGGTCCAGGCCAACGGCCGCGCCCGACGCTACGGCGTCGGTGTGGGCAAGCAGGGCTTCTCGTGGTCGGGCGTCTCGACGGTGAACTCCAAGCAGATGTGGCCGGACTGGTATCCCCCGAAGGAGATGATCGCCCGCACGCCCAAGCTCGCCCGGCAGGTGAGCCAGCTCCAGAGCGGGCTCGGCGTTCCCGGTGGCTCGCGCAATCCCTTGGGCGCCCGGGCGCATTACCTGTGGCAGGACAACAAGGACACGCTCTACCGCATCCACGGCACCCTCGAGCCGGAATCCATCGGTCGCAGCGTGTCGTCGGGCTGCATCCGCATGATCAACCAGGACGTGATCGACCTCTACGGCCGCGTCGAGATCGGCAGCCGCGTGGTGGTGCTGACCTGAGGGTCGGCACCCGGCGAGGCTCAGTGCCCGTCAAGGAAGTCCAGCACCGTCGCGTTGAAGCGCGACGGGGCTTCCATGTGGACGAGATGCCCGATGCCCGGAAAGACTTCGGCCCGGCCGTCGGGCATCCGCACCGCGAGAGCCTGAGCGTGCGCGGCGTTGTCGCCCATGCTGGCGCGCAGGGGCTCCGGTGCGAAGGCGCGGCCCGGCGCGTTTCGGTCCCGCTCGCCCATCACGAACAGGGTCGGCGCCCGCACCAATGGAATCTCGTGGACCACGGGTTGGCCCCAGATCATCTGGTAGGAATTCACGAACGACCGCAGCCAGCGCGGATATTCGCCCGAGCCCTTCACCCGCTCGCGTAGGGAGACGAACGGCTCGATGGCCGCCTCCGGCAGGGACAGGCTGTAGCTCGTCATGAGTTGGCGGCGATAGACATCAGCGGTCACATCGGCCTCGATGCGCAGGAGGCGCTCGGTCGGCACCGGCGGAACGGTGAAGCGATAATCTTCCAGGCCGATGGGCGCCTCCAGCACGAGGCTGTTGACGCGTTCGGGCGCGGTGCGGGCGAGACGCACGGCGAGCATTCCGCCCATGGAGTGGGCCACCACATCGACACGGGGCAGGCCGAGGGCATCGAGGAGCGCCGTCGTGTCGGCCGCCAGGGTATCGAACGTGAACGGGCCGACCGGCTTCGACGACTTGCCGAATCCGAGCTGGTCCGGTGCCACCACGCGGTAGCCCGCCGCCGTCAGGGCCGCGATCACGGTCTGCCAATAGCTCGACGGAAAGTTGCGCCCGTGCAGCAACAGGACCGTGCGCCCGTTGGGCGTGCCGCCCGCCGGCACGTCCATGTAGGCGAGACGCTGCGCTTCGCCGTCCCGAGTCAGGGCGAGGTAGAAGACCGGGTAGGGATAGGCGAAGCCTTCCAGGGCGATCCCGAGGGGCTCGTCGGCGGCAAGCGCAGGCAGGGGCGTACCCGCGAGGCCGAGGGCGAGTCCGCAGGCGACGAGGAACGTGGACGCGCGCATTCGGCTGACCTCTGAGGCGACCGGGACGAATGTCATCCGCGGCGGGATCGTTGCGAGGTGACATAGAGCACTTGTCACCGGATGGGGAACCGTCACGGGTGCGCACATGACCGAGCCGGCTCCGAATCCCGTCCTCGGGGCGCTTCCCCCGGATCCGACCCAGGACGGTTTGCCCGTGCGCGCGCGCATGCTGGCACTCCTCGCCATCGGGCTCGCCATGACCATGGCGGTGCTCGACGGCGCCATCGTCAACGTCGCGCTGCCGGTGATGGCCCGGGATCTCAGGGTCGACCCTTCGGCGGCGATCTTCGTGGTGAACGCCTTCCAGATCGCGGTCACGGCCGCGCTGCTGCCCCTGGCGTCCCTCGGCGACATCCTCGGGTATCGCCGGGTCTACCTGTCGGGGCTGGTGGTGTTCACCCTCGCATCCGTGGCCTGCGCCTTCGCGCCATCCCTGCCCCTGCTGGTCGCCGCCCGAATCGCCCAAGGACTGGGTGCCGCCGGGATCATGAGCGTCAACATCGCGCTGGTCCGGTTCATCTATCCGCACAAGCTCATCGGGCGCGGCGTCGGCAACGTCGCCCTCGTGGTGGCGATGGCGTCCGCCGCCGGGCCGACGGTCGGCGCCGCCATCCTGTCCGTGGCGAACTGGCCGTGGCTGTTCCTCGTCAACCTGCCGGTGGGCCTCGTTGCCCTGGCGGTGGGCGCCCGTACCCTGCCGGTGACGCCGCGCAGCGGCGCGCGGTTCGATTATCGCAGCGCGGTACTCAACGCGCTCACCTTCGGCCTCCTGATCATCGGCGTCGACGGGCTCGGTGAGCCGGGCGGGCATTGGCTCGCCCTGGCCGAGATCGCCGCCGCCCTGGCGATTGGAGCCGTGTTCGTCCGCCACCAGCTGCGTCTCCCGGCACCGCTCCTGCCCGTCGACCTCCTGCGCATTCCGGCCTTTGCCCTGTCGATGGCGACCTCCATCGCGGCGTTCGGAGCGCAGATGATGGCCTACGTCGCCCTGCCGTTCTACTTTCAGGATGTGATGCGCTTCTCGGAAACCACGACGGGCTTCCTGATGACGCCCTGGCCCATTGCGATCGCGATCGTGGCGCCGCTGTCGGGCCGCCTGTCCGATCGCTACGCGCCCGGCCTGTTGGGAGGGATCGGTCTCGCGATCCTGGCCGCCGGCCTCGTCGCCGTCGCCCTGTTGCCGGCCGATCCCAGCGCCCTCGATATCGGTTGGCGCCTCACCCTGTGCGGTCTCGGTTTTGGTCTGTTCCAGTCACCCAACAACCGCATCATCATCACCAGCGCTCCACGCGATCGCAGCGGAGGCGCCAGCGGCATGCAATCGACGGCGCGCTTGACCGGGCAATCCCTGGGCGCGGCCGGTGTCGCTGTGGTCTTCGGCGTGTTTCATGGTGGAGCCGCGGATGCCGTGACGACGGCCCTCTGGTGTGCGGCCGGACTGGCTGCCTTCGGGGCCATCGCGAGCGTTCTGAGGCGCCAACGCAGCGAGTGAAGCCCGTATGGTCAACAGAGTGTTTCATGTGAAACACTCCGGTCCCCGATCCGTGCATGGCCGCCGTGCCGATGACGCCCACTCCCGCACACACCACCACCTTCGTGCGTTGACCCGGCATCCTCCTAAGCAAGGACACCTGCCATGAACTTGGATCTGACCGGAAAGCGCGCACTCGTCACTGGCTCGACCGGTGGCATCGGCTACGCCATCGCCAAGGCCCTCGCGGAACTCGGTGCCACCGTCGCCATCAACGGGCGGGCCCAGGACCGCGTCGCTGCCGCGATCACGCGTCTGAAGGCCGAGACCGGAACCCACGCCTTCATCGCGGCCCCGGGCGACATTTCGACGGCGGATGGAGCCAACCGCCTCGTCGCGGGCCTCCCGGATGTGGACATCCTCGTCAACAACACCGGCATCTTCGAGCCGAAGCCGTTCTTCGAGATACCGGACGAGGATTGGCAGCGCTTCTTCGACACCAACGTGATGAGTGGCGCTCGCCTGTCGCGCGCCTATACCCCCCGCATGGTGACCCGCGGCTGGGGGCGGGTGGTGTTCATCGCCTCCGAATCCGCTCTGAACATCCCGGTGGAAATGGTCCACTACGGGATGACGAAGACGGCCCAGCTCGCGATTTCGCGAGGCTTGGCCGAGACCGTCTCCGGCACCGGTGTCACGGTGAACAGCGTCCTGCCCGGCCCGACCCTGTCGGAAGGCGTCGCCGACTTCATGAAGGCGATGGCGCCGGGCTCAGGCGAAGCAGACCTCGATGCGCTGGGCCGTGCTTTCGTCAAGGAGCATCGCCCGACCTCCCTCATCGGCCGCCTCGCCACGGTGGACGAAGTCGCCAACATGGTTGCCTACGTCTGCAGCCCGGCGGCGAGCGCCACGAGCGGTGCCGCCCTGCGGGTCGATGGCGGCGTGCTGCGCTCCATCGCCTGAGATACGAGGCGGTTCAGACCGGCCAGACCGCCTCGCGGTAGGCCCCGTCCCAGAACAGCCATTCGAGGCGGGTCGCCTGGGCGTAGGCGTGGTGCATGCGGGCCAGGATCTTCGGCGAGGCGTCGACCGCCGCCTCGTCGGTGGCGGCGATCATCGCGGCCACCGCCTCGCCGAACTCCTCGCCCGCATAAGTATCGATCCAGGCCCGATACGGGTTGTCGGCCCCGGCCCGGGAAAAGATATCCTTGCCGACCTCGGCATAGATCCAGAAGCACGGCAGGAGCGCACCGAGCACCACTTCGTAGGGTTCGGCGTAAGCGGTGGCGAGCAGGTAGGAGACGTAGTGATCGCAGGGCGGCGACAGGGGCGTCGCCGCGAAGGTCTCGGGTTGGATGCCGTAATCGCGAAAGAACCCGCCATGCAGGGCACGCTCGACCACGATGGCGGTCTCGGCGGCGCGGGCGAACTGGACGATGCGGTCGGGATGCGGCGCCTTGGCGGCGGCGAGGGCGAGAGCCCGACCGAAACCCGTGAGATAATGCGCGTCCTGGACGATGTAATGGGCGAACCGGGCCCGGCTCAAGGTTCCGGCGGCGAGCTCGGCGTTGAACGGCGCGGTGCGGATCGTCTCGTAGGCCGCCGCGTTGGCGGCCCAGGCCGCTGTGGAGAACGGGGTCATGCGGTGGCCTCGCGGGTCAGGGTGACGCCGTGCCGGGCCCGGCCCTTCGGTGCCAGGAGGCGCTGGGAGTCGCGGCGCGCCAGTTCTCCGGCATAGCCGGCCCAATCGGCATGACCGGTCCAGCATTCGAGGGACAGGAACGGCGCGGTCGGTTTCGTCCACACGGCGAGATGCGGGAAATCCGAGACTTCCATACGGATTGCGCTGCCGTCGGGCGCGCTGAACCGCATCCATTCGCTGGCGGCGTCGCGCAGCACCAGGGCCTCGGTGAACAGGTCAGGGGCGAGGGGCAGGGTCGCGCCCTGGAGGGGGATCGCCCGCTCCTTGCGCAGGAGCAGGCCGCCCGCGCCGACCTCCGGCACCAGGGGGCGCTCGGGATTCTGGAAATCGACGCGGTAGCCACCGTCCGCCGCCCGCTCGCCGCCGGCGAAGGGCCACGGAAAGGCCGGGTGGAAGCCGAGTGCGTAGGGCATCGGTGCCGGGCCGGTGTTCTCGATCCAGATCTCGAAGTCGAGGATGCCGGGGCCGACCCGGGCGGTGATGTCCAGGCGAAACGGGAACGGATAATGCGTGAGCGTCGCCGCGTTCTCCTCGAGGCGCAGGGTCACGCTGTCGTCCGTGCGCTCCAGAACCGTGAAGGGCAGATCGCGGGCAAAGCCGTGCTGGGCCATGGGGTAGGATTGGCCCGCCACCGTCACCGCCCCGTTGGTCGAGGCGCCGACCACGGGAAAGAGCCAGGGGGCGTGGCGATCCCAGTGGGCCGGGTCGCCGCTCCAGAGGTACTCGGTGCCGCCGACATGCCAGGAGACCGGCTCGGCGCCGTGTGTGGCGATGACCGCCTGCGTGCCGTCCCCGGCCGTGATGGTGATCCGTTCGCCCATGGCGATCCCCGCTCGTTCCGCTATCCGTCCTTGTGGGCCGGGCGCGCGCCCGACGCCAGCCGCCATGCCTCGAAGGCGAGGATCGGCCAGAGGCCGACGGCATGGTTGCGGGTGCCCGTCTGATGCTCCGTGAACAGGGTGCGCACCCGTGCTCGGTCGAGAAGTCCGCCGCCGAGGTCGGGACTCAGCAGAAGGTCTCCGGCATAGGCCCGCAAGGGGCCGCGCAGCCAGGAGGCCAGCGGCGGGGCGAAACCCTGCTTGCGCCGCTCGAAAAGGATGCGGGGCACGTGCCGGGCGAGCACCTCGCGCAAGAGCCATTTGCGGCGGCCATCGCGCACGAGGAGGTGCGGCGGCAGGCGCCACGCGAATTCGACCACCGAACGGTCGAGGAGGGGCACCCGGGCCTCGAGCCCCGCCGCCATGCTGGCGCGGTCGACCTTGGTCAGCACATCGTCGGGCAGGTAGGCGAGGGTGTCGAGGCGGCGCATCCGGTCGAGGAGCGAGCCCTCTCCGGGCCAGTCCATCGGACTCGGGACACCGGACACGCCATTCGCCAGAGTGCGGGCGTCCGGATTGAGGGTGAGAAGCCGGCTATAGAAGGCGAAGCCGTCGCCGGGCAGCTGTGCGGCGGCCTTGCGCAGGCGGTCGGGGGCGTCGGGGCCGCCCCACGGAGGGGGAAGGGCGCGCGCGGCGAGGGCCAGGGCGGCCTGCGGCATCCGCCCGGCGGCCCCGGCCGCCGCTCGCCGCAGGAACCCCGGAATTGGTTCGATGCGATCGGCGAAGCGGGTGGCCAGGGCGTAGCGGTCATAGCCGGCGAACAGCTCGTCGCCGCCATCCCCCGATAGGGCGACGGTGAGGCCCGCTCGCCGGGTCGCGGCGCAGAGGAGGGCGGTGGGCAGGCCCGAGGGATCGGCCAGGGGCTCGTCGTAGATCTCCGGCAGGCGGGTGACGAGGGCGAGGGCGTCGGCCTCGCGCACCGGGATGGTGGTGTGGTCCGTACCGAGATGGCGGGCGACGGCCGCCGCGTGGCCGCTCTCGTCGAAACGGGGATCGTCGGTGAAGCCCGCCGCGAAGGTTCTGGGCGCCCCTCCGGCGCCGACCATGAGGGCGGCGACGAGGGAGGAATCGATGCCCCCCGACAGGAAGGCACCGAGCGGCACTTCGCTGGCCATCTGGCGACGCACGGCACCGGTGAGGAGGCCTTCGAGTGTCTCGATGGCGTCGGCGTCCGAGCCCGCGAACGGATCGGCGCGACCGGCCGCGATGATCGCGTCGAGGCTCCAATAGGGAGCGACGGAGGGCCCCTCGCCGGGACGCCATGAGAGCAGGTGACCGGGTTCCAGCTTCCTGATGCCGAGATAGATCGACCCTGGTGCCGGCACGTAGCCGTGGCGCAGCAGGCTCGACACGGCCGCTGGATCGATCGTGAAATCGGCAGCCTCGCAGGCCGTCAGGGCCGCCAGAGTCGAGCCGAACAGCAGGCGCTCGCCCGTGGCCGCGTAGAACAGCGGCTTCACCCCCATCCGGTCGCGGGCGAGCCAGAGGCGGCCCTCCGCCCGGTCGTAGGCCGCGAAGGCGAAGATGCCCTCGACCCCGGCGAGGGCTCCGGCGACGCCGTGCCGGGCGATGAGTTCGACGAGGATCTCGGTGTCGGATTGCCCGGCGAAGGCATGTCCGGCCGAGGCCAGCGCGGCACGCGCGTCGTGCGTTCCGTAGAGTTCGCCATTGTAGGTCAGCACCCAGCGACCGTCGCGCGAGGGCATGGGCTGGGCCCCGGCGGGGCTGAGATCGCGGATGGCGAGGCGCCGATGGCCGAGCGCGACGCCACCCTCGCCCCACACGCCCCGTCCGTCCGGCCCACGATGGCTGAGCGCATCGGCCATGCGGCCGGCTTCATCCGCGAGGCGGCCGGGCGAGAGGCGTGGATCGGCGATCCCGGCGATGCCGCACATGGGGTATTGTCCGAAAGACCGTCAGGGACCGGTGGCGGCCTCGGCGCCGGGCACGCCAATCCCGACGTAGCGGAAACCGTGCCGAGCGACATCGTCCGGTCGGTAGACGTTGCGCAGATCGACCACCGTGCGGCCGGGCATGCGCTCGGAGAGCAGGGCCCAGTCGAGGGCGCGAAACGCGTTCCACTCCGTCACGATGACGAGGGCGTCCGCTCCGGCCGCGCAAGCGTAGGGATCCTCGGCGTAGGCGATGTCGGGCATCAGCGCGCGGGCGCCCGCCATGCCTTCCGGATCGTAGGCCCTGACCCTGGCGCCGCCATCCTGCAACCCGGCGACGATGGCGAGGGAGGGCGCGTCGCGCATGTCGTCGGTATTGGGCTTGAAGGTCAGCCCGAGGAGCGCGATGGTCTTGCCGCGCACGGAACCGCCGCAGGCGGTCGCGATCTTACGGGCCATGGCGCGCTTGCGCTGGTCGTTGACGGACACGACGGCTTCGACGAGGCGCAGGGGGGTGCCGCAATCCTGCGCGGTCTTGACCAGCGCCAGGGTATCCTTCGGGAAGCACGAGCCGCCGTAGCCCGGCCCGGCATGTAGGAATTTGCCGCCGATGCGGTTGTCGAGACCGATGCCGCGCGCGACCTCCTGCACATTGGCACCCACCTGCTCGCAGAGATCCGCGATCTCGTTGATGAAGGTGATCTTGGTGGCGAGGAACGCGTTGGCGGCGTATTTCGTCAGCTCGGCTGTCCGCCGGCCGGTGACGAGGATCGGGGCCTGGTTGAGGTAGAGCGGCCGGTAGACTTCACGCATCACCGATGCCGCGCGTTCGTCCTCGGCGCCGATGACGATGCGGTCGGGCCGCTTGAAATCCGAGATCGCCGCGCCCTCGCGGAGGAATTCCGGGTTGGAGACAACGGCGAACGCGGCGTCGGGCCGAGCTTCGCGGATGATGCGTTCGACCTCGTCGCCGGTTCCCACTGGCACCGTCGATTTCGTCACCACCACGGTGTAGCCGGAGAGCGAGCCGGCGATGTCGCGGGCGGCGGCGTGAAC
This sequence comes from Methylobacterium sp. Leaf100, assembly GCF_001422845.1. Taxonomy (NCBI): domain Bacteria; kingdom Pseudomonadati; phylum Pseudomonadota; class Alphaproteobacteria; order Hyphomicrobiales; family Methylobacteriaceae; genus Methylobacterium; species Methylobacterium sp. Leaf100. The sequence continues at coordinate 50,980 of NZ_LMMW01000034.1, forward strand.
GTAGGACAGGTCGGCGAAACCGTCGCCGCGCCGGGACGGCGTGCCGACGGCGATGAACACCACCTCTGCCTGGGCCACGGCCTGCGCGACATCCGTTGCGAAGGTCAGCCGGTTGTGGCGGACGTTGTCGGCCACGAGGGCGTCGAGGCCCGGCTCGAAGATCGGGATGCGCCCGGCCTCGAGGGCGAGGATCTTGGCCGGATCGGTGTCGACGCAGCACACGGTATGGCCGAAATCGGCAAAACAGGCCCCGGAGACGAGCCCGACATATCCGGCGCCGATCATGGCGATCTTCATGCGGTGATGTCCTTCGCCCTCGGCGGTGGCGCAGCCTTATCGTCCCCGGTGACCGAATAATAGTCCCGCAGCAGGGACCGATAGCTGGCAAATCTGATGTTGGTCGGCACTTTTGCCGGCGAAGTATAGGAGAGATCGAGGGACAGCAGGCAATCGTTGAGCCGGCCTGGATCGTTGGCGAGGGCGGGATCGAGGCAATGGCCGGCGCCCGCGGCGCGCAGGCGGTCGGCCGGCGCACCAAGGTCGAACACCGCTACGGGAAGTCCCGAGACCAAGGCGATGGACAGGGTGTAGCAGTAGGTTTCCGGCCAGATCGATGGGATCAGGATCAGGTCGATCTCGTGCTGGGCGAGAAGGGCCAGGGCTTCCTCGCTGCCCGCGTAGCGCCCCGTCTCGGCGATGCCGATGGCGTCCATCTTCTGCGGAATGTCGGAATAGCCGACGATGGTGAAGTCGATGGCGAGACCTCGCCGTCTGGCGTCGCGGGCCAGGGCATGGATCACGTTCGATCCCTTGTGCGCGCCGATGGCGCCGAGCACCCCGATCCGGCGGACGGAACCACCGCGCGGTGCCGCGCGCGGGGCAGGCGTGGGCAGATCTTCCTCGTGGGGGGCGACCGTGATGGCGAGCGGCCCGAAGATCGCTTCGATGCGGGTCGCGACATCCTGCGACGGGGCGAGGAGACGGTCGGCCGCTCGGTAGAACGCGCCGTAGCGTGCCATCCGGTCCTGGCCCGGTCTGGCTTCGGCGCAATCGCAATCGGCGCAGGGGCGCCCGCCCGGCAATCCGCAATACAGCCCCTCGCGGGTCACGAGATGGTTGCGCAGGCAGACGCTGGAGTAATCGTGCAGGGTGACGACGGTCTGCCCGGGGGCGGCCTCGATCAGGTCCATCAGGACGGGTACGGCCGTCCCGTCGAGGCCGTAGAACGAGTGAACGTGAATGAAGAGCGGGCCAAGCCAGGAAAGGAATCGCGCAAGGATGCGGTAGTCGTCGTGCACCGACAAGGCGCGCAGGGATGGGGTGTAGGGGCCTTCCGCGCCGAAAAGCCCGACCTCGACGTAGGCTCCCTCGGTCACCGTGAGGGTGACGACGCGGACCCCCTCGTCGGCGAGGCGCCCGGCGAGGTGATCGGCATGGACCGAGGCGCCCCCACCCTTGGCGTGGACGACGAACACCGCGGCGCGCGGTCCCGCCGCCCGCGCCAGACGGTAGAGATCCAGGTTGAGACGCACGTCGGCGGCCGGATCGGTGGCGACGAAGCGCTCGATGCGCAGGGTATAATCGGGGTGCTTGGCAAGCAGCGCGGCCTGGCCCTGCGTATACTCGGAATCGTAGACCTCCGAGAACGACACCTTGCCCGAATGGTAGACGAACACGTCCGCCGCGAGGATGTTGCGTCCGCCCGCCTTGAGGACGCGCATGCAGTAATCGTTCTCTTCGCCGTAGCCCTTGCCGAAGGCGTCCGCGTCGAGGGGGCCGAGCTGCGCGATGAGCGATCCGCGCATGTAGAAGCAGAAGCCGACACCCGTCGGCACCTCGACCCAGCGGCCCGCATTGGCGGCCGCCGCCCCTGCGTCGAGGGCCCGGGGCGAGAGTTCGAGGGCAACCGTGTTGTTGCGGTCGGAATCGGGATAGCTGCAGATCGTCGCGTTGTTGGAAAACGGCGTGATCGTGCCGACCCGTGGATCGCGCGCCGCATGGGCGAGCAGGCGGTCGATCCAGTCGCCGAACACGATGGTGTCGCTGTTGAGCAGGATCACGTCCCGCGCGCCCGTCATGTCGAGGGCGCAGTTGATGGTGCCGACGAAGCCGAGGTTGGTTGGGTTCTCGTAGTAGGTGAACAGGCCCCGCGCGGCGAGCGCCCGCAAGGCATCCGTCAGGGGCGCATCGGGACTGCGGTCGTTGAGCACGAGAAGAGCGAAGGGCGCCGCCTGCGGCTCCGCCAGCACCGCGTGGAGCGCGCGCAAGGTCTCGTCGTAGCCCTTGTAGACCGGCACCACCACGACGACCCGGGCGGCGTCGAGGGCGGCGGCGGCCGGGACCGCATCCCATTCGGCGGCACTGGGTGCCCGGGTCGGTGGCCACTTGGTGTTGCCGAGGGGGTTGGGCTTGCGCCCCTCCGCCCGGCCGAAGCGCAGGTAGTGGAAGAACGGATTGGTGCCGCTGAGGATCAGATCGGGATTGGTCCTGACGTAGTACGATGTCCAGAACAGCTCCGTCGGATCGCGGCCCTCCTTCCAGCCGTGGCTGGCATAGTGGGTCGCGGGGTCCATCCCCGAGGCCGCCACGTCGGCGTAGCTCGCCCGGTAATGGGCGGCATCGAACTCCGGTCGAATGGCCGCGACGATGTCGGAGAGGGGGGTCCGGTCGCCGTGGGCCTGCCCGAAGGCCGGTGCCGTATTCGTCGAGACGTAATGATAGAAGGGACTGACGTTCAGCAGGCGGACCTGCGGGTGGGCGTGGAGATAGGCGGTCCCGTCGAAATCCGGGCGCGGGTCGAGGCCCCGCCGCCACCCCACCGCCAGATAATCGAGGAGGGCCGTTTCGGGATCGACGATACCCGTGAGCGAGCCGTAGTACCGCGCGTCGAAATAGGGGCGGACCACATCGGCCTGTACGGCGTGGAACGCCTCGGGCGTTGCCGGCCAGGTCTGTCGTCCGGCACGGGCCGCCCCCGCCTCGACATGGGCTTCGAGGGGGTTCCGCTCGATCCCGGCGGTCTTGAGGTACCTGTCCTTGTAGTACAGGGTCGAGAAGTTCGGCGCCGGGTCGCGGCCCTCGCGGAATCCGTGCCGGAGATAATGATCCAGCGGACCGCCGCCGTAATCGCTGACATCAGGGTACTGGGCAGTATAATAACCGGGATCGAACAGCTTTTGAATACGTCGCGAGCGTATCGAGAAGAATGAATACGCTTTCTGCCTCATGACTTACTGTGATCCTCCCCCGGCAGCGTGTTCCGTACGCGCTCGCGGTCCGATCGGTCAACCCGCGCGAGGGCGCGGCCCCTCACGTGGCCGGCACTTTCGCGAGGGGCGCGACGACGGCGCTGCGGAAGGCGCGCAGGAGGTCGACGTCGAGTTTCGGACCCATGTCCCGCATGATCTCGTGCGCCTCCTCGTGAGGCAGCGGATCGCGGTAGGCCCGCCGCTCCGTCAGGGCGGAATGGATGTCGCAGATGGTGACGAGGCGCACGAGGTCGGGAATCTCGTGCGCCGACAGGCCGTCCGGATACCCGCTGCCGTCGAGCATCTCGTGGTGGTGTCGCACCACGGCGAGCATGTTCGCGTCGAACCCCCCCTGCGCTTCCAGGAGATTGGCGCCGACGGAGGGATGGGTGCGCATCACCGCCATCTCGTCGGGGCTGAGCCGGCCGGGCTTGTTGAGGATCGCCAGGGGGATCCGTGATTTTCCGATATCGTGCAGCAGGGCGGCGCGGGCCAGACGCATCTGGTCGGCCCGGGCGAGCTTCAACCCGCCCGCGAAGGCGGCGGCATAGCCGGCCACGCTCAGGGAGTGCTGGTAGAGTTGCTGGTCGTAACTGCCGATGACCTCGAGCCAGGTCCGGATGCCGCATTCGGAGATCGTTTCGAGGATCACCTCGGTGCCGGCATCGACGGCGGCAGGGGAGACGGCTTCACCGCGGCGTGCCGCATCGAAGGCCTCGCCCACGGCGCGATTGGCCAGATCGGCCTTGGCGGTAAAGCGGGCCGTGCGGTCGAAAGCCCGTGTCCGGGCGGTCTGGACGACATCCATGAGACTGAAGACCGCCGCGAGCACGGTCTTGCGCGGCGTGTCGGTGGGCAGGAACCGCGTCGGGGCCGGGCGCGTCGTCATGGGCTGGAGGGCGAGTTGCAGGCTCGGGATACGCAGGCCATGCAGGCGGGCGACCCAGGCCTCGGCCGCCGCCTCATCGCGGCTGACGTCCACCACCGCGAGCAGGGGGCGCTGCGCCGGCATTCCCGCCCCGGCCGCGATCTGCCGGCAGGCGACGACGGTGTCGATCGCCTGCACGAGGAGACCCGCCTGCTCCGGGCGGTCCGAGATGACGAGAACGGAGGATTCCTGTGTCACGCGTGCGTCCGCTCGCAATGGCGCACGTTCCAGTCCCGAAACGGGCGAACTGTCACCTCTATCAATATCATTATCGAACACTTCACTACAAAATGTTTCACACGCCCGGGTTTTCGCGTTGGGGCAAGCGAAGGCCGGGCCAGGGCTTGTGCTGGCCCGGTCCGCTTCCCACGGCCCCCGGCGATCCGCTGCCGGCGCGGCAGGCTTGCCGGGTCCTTACCCCCATGCCACATGCCCGGCTCGATCGCGGCGGGGACGAGCACGGATGGTGGAGCGGATCTTCGAGCGGGTGCGGTTCGCGAGCCGGTGGCTTCTCGCCCCGTTCTACGCGGCCCTCGGCATCGGCATCGTGGTGTTGCTGGTCAAGCTCCTCCGGGAGCTGGCCCATTTCGTCCTGCACATGTGGGACGCCACCGAATCGCAGGTGGTGCTCGGCGTCCCGACCATGGTCGACCTCTCGCTGACGGCCTCGCTGCTCATCATCGTCATGTTCTCCGGCTACGAGAACTTCGTCTCGAAGATCGACCATGCGGACCACAAGGACTGGCCCGCCTGGATGGGCACCATCGACTTCACCGGGCTCAAGCTGAAGCTCGTCTCCTCCATCGTGGCCATCTCGGCGATCTCGCTGCTGAAGGCGTTCATGGACCTGAAGGCGATGAGCGATCGCGACTTGTACTGGCGGGTGGGCGTTCACATGGTCTTCGTGGTCTCGGGTCTGCTCATGGCCCTCACCGACCGAACCATCGCCGGGCACCACGAGTGGTGAACCGGGCGAGCGCCCCACGGACTGGTTCCTGGAGTGCTTCATGGACCGGCACTTGAACCGGCGCGAGGCGGTGGCGGCCGCCCTGCTGCGCCTCGCGCCCCGCCTGCCCGAATTCGAGGCCGGCGCGATCCTCGACCGGGCACTGGCGAGTCCCGGTCTGCGCGGGGCGGCTCCGGAGACGGCCGCTTGGCTCTGCCTCGTGGCCTATGGCCGGCACGTCTTCACCGACTACGATGCCCTCCTGGACGACGGCTACGATCGCGACAGCGCGCGCCACTTCGTGCTCGACGATCTCAATGCGGCCCTGGGAGCCTGGGGCGTGCGCCGGCTGATCTCCGAGGAGGAAACCGACCGGGAAACGGACGGCGAGGGCTGACGTCGGTCGCGGGCTTGTGCCGTGCCGGCCCTCGCGGCAGTCTCGCGTGGGCAGGCGGTCTCGCGTGGGAAACGTCGGACCTGGGCCGGCGGGCGGAGGCCGGGATTCATGGGGCTTGGTGAATGCGATATTCCGGAGAACCAGATCGGCACCCGGACGGATCTATCCGTGGCGTCGGTTTGAGGCGGATGCGCATCGCCGCCGCCGTCCTGCTCCTCGCAGCGGGCACCGCCGAGGCACAGGAGCCGGCCCGGTCCGCCGAAGTACCACCCGGCGCCTCGGCCGATTCGGCGGCCTGCACGGGCTTCGACTGGGCGCTCCTGCGCGAGCAGGCGTGGTTCGCGGCGCCCGGCCTGCCGCAGGTGGCGAGCGGCGGCACCCTGCCGGTGGGGATGCCGGGCGCCCTGCTCGGTCTGAAGCCGCAGGCGGAGGTCGCACCGCCGTTTCCGCCCTCCCGCGAAGCGAAGCCCGGGACCTATGGCGGCGTGCTGACCGTTCCGGCTCCGGTCACGCCGGGCCTGTATCAGGTCACCTTGTCCGACCGCGCCTGGATCGATGTCAGCCAGGATGGCAAGACCCCGCGGTCCCCGGTGGCCCACACCATGCGACCGGGTTGCGCGGTCCTCGCCAAGAGCGTTCGCTTCCAGCTCGGCGCCGTGCCCATCACCATCGTGGTGAGCGGGGCCGAGGCCGATACGATCCGCATCGCCGTCGCGCCCGCCGAGTGAACGTCCCGCGCCGCCCCTCGATCGGATGTCGGTTTCCGGCCCGCGTGCCGCGGCGCGCCGAAGGTTTTGTCGCGCACACGCGGTCGCGCCGCCGCCGCCGATGGGCTAGCCTCGCGAACCCACCCTTCATTCCCGTGCCTGGAGCGTAAGCCCCTGTCCCTTCGCCGGTCCCTTCGTCCGATCCGCCTCGCGACCCTCGCGATCCTCGCCCTCGGCACGGCCGCGCAGGCTCAGGATCGGGGAACCCTCGACCCGAAGCCCCTGCCGCCCCTCGCCGATCCCGACGCGCCCGGCACCCCCGCCAAGGCCCTGTTCGGCCGGGCGACATCGCCGGCGCCCGGCCCCGCGCATGCGTACGGCTCCTATGCCAAGGGCTGTTTCTCGGGTGGCGAAGCCCTGGCGGTGGACGGGCCGACCTGGCAGGTGATGCGCCTGTCGCGCAATCGCATGTGGGGCACCCCGCCCCTGGTGGACTTCCTGGAGCGGCTGGCTGCCAAGGCGCCGCGGGTCGGCTGGCCCGGCCTCCTCGTCGGCGACATGTCGCAGCCGCGCGGCGGCCCGATGCTGACCGGCCACGCCTCGCACCAGCTCGGTCTCGATGCCGACATCTGGCTGACCCCGATGCCGGACCACCGTATGAGCCGGCGCGAGCGCGAAGAGACCTCCGCCACCAACGTCGTCCGGGCCGACCGCCTCGACATCGACCCAGGGGTGTGGGCGCCCGAGCACCTAAAGCTCATCCGCCTCACGGCGCAGCAGCCCGAGGTGGCGCGCCTGTTCGTCAATCCGGCGATCAAGAAGGCCCTGTGCCGCGAGGCCGGCGGCGACCGTTCCTGGCTGTCCAAGGTGCGGCCCATGTACGGGCACAACTACCACTACCACATCCGCCTCGCCTGCCCGGCGGGGCAGGACCAGTGCGGCGACCAGGCCCCACCGCCCGGCGGCGACGGCTGCGGCGAGGAGCTCGCCTACTGGTTCAGCGACGCGGTGCTGAACCCGCCGAAATCGACGAAGCCCGGTAAGCCCCGGCCGCCGATGACCATGGCGGCGCTGCCGGCGGCGTGCCGGGCTGTGCTCAAGGCACGCTGAGGCCTCGGTGTGGCCGTCGAAACGGCGCGCCACCTTCCCAAAGTCACGCCCCGGTCCAGTTAAGGCGCCATGCTCAACGATCGTCGCCTCGCGCAGCGCGCCCTGCGCCGCCCCGACCATCCCAGTCCGATGGTCGATCGGCCCGGCTTGCGTAAGATCCTGAGCTGGAATCTCCTGCGGCGCACGGGGGCCAACGTCGCCGTGCTCGCCACCCTGATCGAGCGCGAGAAACCCGACCTCGTGCTCATGCAGGAGGCTACGAAGGAGATCGCCGGGCTGAAGGACCGGCTGGGGGGGGATTATGCTTGGGCACCCCTGCCGGGCCGAATCCATGGACCGGCTCTTTGGAGCCCGACGCCGTTCCTCGCTCCACCGATCATCGTCGAACTGCCGTCGGGGGCGATGTTCGACCGGGTCTGCCAGATCCTCGACCTCGGCGGGTTCGGCGTCGCCAATGTGCACCTCTCCCACGGACAGATGCTGAACCGGCGTCAGTTGCGCCGGATCGCCGAGAACCTACCGGATTGCGCGGCGGTGATCGGCGACTACAACCTCGTCGGCCCGCCCATGCTGGCCGGGTTCCGGGATGTCGGGCCGCGCCTTCCGACCCATGCGATGGCTCGACTGGTTCCCTTGCGACTCGACCGCTGCCTCGTGCGTGGGCTCACCTGCCACGCCTCGGCGGTCCTGCCGCGCGGCCCCTCGGACCACCGCCCCATCATCGTCCACCTGTCGCCCACCCCCCTGCAGGCGCGGCGGCCGGACCGCGACGCCGCACGGAGCTCGTTCGATCGGTTCGCGATGCGGATCTCGGCGTCCCTCAGGGGCCGCGCGCGCCGGCCCTAGCCAGGCTGGATCACAGGTACGGCAGGGCCAACCGGACGCCCGCATCCCGCAGCCGCACGGGCAAGGCGCGCGCAGCCAGATTCTCGCGCGTCAGGCGGACCTCCATCTTGGCGCGCATGATGGCGTCGAGGGCCTCCGCGAGATCGGGATCGTACAGCTCGACGTTCACCTCGAAGTTGAGGCGAAAGCTGCGCATGTCCCAGTTGGCCGAGCCGATGAAGCACCACGTCCCGTCCACGACGAGGAGCTTCGAATGGTCGAAGGGCGGTGCGTCGAGCCAGATCCGGACCCCGCTGCGCAAGAGCGGATCGACATGCGCCCGCGTCGCCCAATCCACGAAGCGGTGGTCGCTGACCTTCGGGATGACGATGTCGACGCGGATGCCCCGGTTGGCCGCGAGGCAGAGGGCGCTGGTCAGGATCTCGTTCGGTAGGAAGTAGGGTGTCGAGAGGCGGATGCTGCGTGTGGCGCAGGCCACGGCCTGGAGGATCACGAGCTCGATCTTGCGCAGGTCCGCGTCCGGTCCCGAGGTGACGACCCGCGCCGGGATGGTACCGGCCGGTGCGAGGCGTGGGAACCATGCCTCGCCGGTCAGGTCCTCGCCCGCCACGAAGATCCAGTCGCTGGCGAACGCCGCCGCCAGCTGGTCGACCACCGGCCCTTCGAGACGGAAATGCGTGTCGCGGATCGGATGGGGCGGGGCCTGCGAAACCCGGTTGCCGTCGGCGATGTTGAGGCCGCCGGTGAAGGCGGTCCGGCCATCGAGGATGAGGAGCTTCTTGTGGGTCCGCATGTTGAGGAACGGCATGCGCCAGGGCAGGGCCGAGTGCATGAATCGGCCCGCCGGCACGCCGGCCCGTTGCAGGCGCCGGGTGATGCCGGGTGGAAAGTAGCCGCCGCCGATGCCGTCGATGATCACCCGAACGGCGATGCCGCGTCCATGCGCCTCGATGAGGGCGTCGCAGAAGGCCCGGCCCGTCGCGTCGTCGCGGAAGATGTAGCTCGAGAGCGCCACCGAGGCCCGAGCCGCTGCGATCTCCGCCAGCATGACCGGATAGGCGGCGTCGCCGTTGCGCAGCACGGTGACGGAATTGCCAGGCCGCAGGGGCAGGCGGGTGATCAGCCGCACGGCGTGATCGAGGGGCCGGAAGGCTTGGGGCAGAGGCGGCGGTGTCGGATCGTCGTCGGACGAGACGGCGGACCCGGCGGCTTGTGTGGGCCGGATGCGCAGCTTGTGCGCCCGGCGGGTCACCCGGTTGACGCCGAACAGGACGTAGAGCCCGGCCCCGAACATCGGTGAGAGCCAGGCGAGGCCGATCCAGCCGATGGCGCCCCCGACCTCGCGCTTGCGCAGCAGCACATGCATGGTCACGACGACGGACAGGCCGAGCCCGAGGACGGCGAAGACTTCGGACCGGATCGACAGCATGTCGCCGATCCATCTCAGTAGGGCCTGTTCCAACGCCGTTCCTCATCCCACGATCGGAGGTGGGATACGAGAAACGTCCGGCCGCTCCAAACGCCCCGTCAGGGCCGGGCGAGATCGGCGAGCAGGCTCGATGCCACCGTCGCCTTGGACACCGTGAGGCCCGAGGCCGCGATGGCTTCGACGGCGCTGCGGATGCGGGTGAGGGCGGGGCCACGCGCGGCGCTCCAGGCCTCGACGGCCTCCGGCCCCGTTCCGACATCGGCCACCACCTCGGCCGTGAGGCGGCGGTGGGCGGTGGAGAGTCCGGAGATCGCCCGCTCCAGGGCGACCCGGTCGAAGGTGTCGTCCACGGGGACCTTCCGCGCGGCGGCCACGAGATCGTCGAGGCTGAAATGCCGGGCGAGGGCGAAATGCGTCGCCGCGATGCCGGCCACCGGCTGCCCGCCATCCTCCGCCACCCGGACGATGTCCGGGCCGGCGGCCATCGCTGCCAGGGAGGCGAGGCGTCGGGCGGCCTCGGGAGGTAGGCCGTGTCCGACGAGTTCCGCCTGCCGGGCGTCGAGGGCGCCCTTCGCCTCCGGGCCGAGAATCTCGGGAAGCGCGGCCATCACGGCGGCGATGCCTTCACGGTAGCGTGCCACCAGGGGGGCGACGCTGCCCGAGAGGTCGAGGTTGCGGATGAACCAGACGATGCGGCCCGTCAGCAGATCCTGCACATCGGCGTAGAGGTCGAGTTGGGCCTGTCCCGGCACGGCGCCGGCGAGACCGTCGATGGCGAGATTCAGCTCCATCAGGCCGAAGGCGTCGCGGGTCACCGCGTAGGCCTTGGCGATGGTGGCCGCGTCGGCCCCGGTCTCGTCGATGAGGCGGGTGACGAGGGAGGGACCGCCCCGGTTGACGATGATGTTCGACAGCGCCGTGGCGATGATCTCGCGGCGCAGGCGGTGGCCCTTCACCGCGTCGGGGAACTGCCGGCGCAGGGCTTGCGGGAAGTAGCGCTGCAATTCGCGGTCGAAATACGGGTCGTTCGGCACCGGGCTCGCCAGGATCGCGTCGTAGAGCGACAGCTTGGCGTAGGCCAGAATCACGGCGTATTCCGGCCGCGTCAGACCCTCGCCCCGGCGCATGCGCTCGGCGATGGCGGCATCGTCGGGCAGGAACTCCACGGCCCGGTCGAGGCGACCTTCGGCCTCCAGGGACTGGAGGGTGCGAACCGCGAAGCCGGTCTCGCCGACGCCGCGGCGCAGGGCAAGCGACAAGGCCAGGGTCTGGAGCTCGTTGTTGCGTAGGACCAGGGCCGCGACCTCGTCGGTCATGCCGACGAGGAGCGCGTTGCGGGCGGCCGCGTCGAGGCGTCCGTCGCGCTCCGGCATCATCAGGGCGATCTTGATGTTCACCTCGACGTCGGAGGTGTTCACCCCGGCCGAATTGTCGATGGCGTCGGTGTTGAGGCGGATTCCGGCCCGCGCCGCCTCGATCCGCCCGCGCTGGGTCAGGCCGAGATTGGCGCCCTCGCCGACGACCCTGACACGCAGGACCGAACCGGTGATGCGCACGGCGTCGTTGGCCCGGTCGCCGGCCTCCTCGTCGGTCTCGGAGCCGGCGCGGACATAGGTGCCGATGCCGCCGAACCACAGGAGGTCGACGGGGGCCTTGAGGATCGCCTGCATCACCTCGGCCGGCGTCGCCTCGGCGCGTTCGAACCCCAGCACGGCCTGGATCTCGGGCGAGAGGGGGATCGTCTTCAGGCTGCGGGAAAACACGCCGCCGCCGGTCGAGATCAGCCCGGTGTCGTAGTCGCGCCAGCTCGAACGCCCGAGGTCGAACAGACGCTGGCGCTCGGCGAAGCTCGCGGCCGGATCGGGCGCGGGGTCGAGGAAGATGTCGCGGTGGTCGAAGGCCGCGACGAGCCGGAGGCTCCGCGACAGCAGCATGCCATTGCCGAACACGTCGCCCGACATGTCACCGACGCCCACGACGGTGACCGGGTCGGCCTGGACGTCGACATCCATCTCGCGGAAGTGGCGCTTGACCGCTTCCCAGGCGCCCCGCGCGGTGATGCCCATGCGCTTGTGGTCGTAACCCTGGCTGCCGCCCGAGGCGAAGGCGTCGCCGAGCCAGTGGCCGCGCTCCAGGGAGAGGGCGTTGGCGATGTCCGAGAAGGTGGCGGTGCCCTTGTCGGCCGCCACCACGAGGTAGGCGTCGTCGGAATCGTGGCGCACCGTGTCGGCCGGCGGCCGGATCGCATCGTCGACGATGTTGTCGGTGAGCTCCAGCAGGGTGCGGATGAAGACGCGGTAGCTCTCTGTGCCTTCCGCGAGCCAGGCTTCGCGGTCGGAGGCCGGCGGCAGGCGCTTGGGGAAGAAGCCGCCCTTGGCGCCCACCGGCACGATGACGGCGTTCTTGACCTGCTGGGCCTTCACCAAGCCCAGGATCTCGGTCCGAAAATCCTCCGGCCGGTCGGACCAGCGCAGGCCGCCGCGGGCCACGTAGCCGTAGCGCAGGTGCACGCCCTCCAGGCGCGGCGCGTAGACGAAGATCTCGAAGAACGGGCGTGGCAGGGGCATGCCGTTCACCTTGGCGCAGTCGAACTTGAACGCGATGGTTTCGCGCATCCCGCCGTCGTCGTGGCGTTGGAAGAAGTTCGTCCGTACGGCGGCTTCGACCAGATTGACGAAGCGGCGCAGGATTCGGTCTTCGTCCAGACTGGTGACCTCGCCCAGCGCCGTCTCGATCTCCGCCCGGATGGCGGCTTCGCGTGCCGTGCGGTCCTTCCCGGCCTCCTCTTGTCCCGCCGGATCGAACCGGGCGTGGAACAGGGCGACGATCCGGCCGGCGATGGCCGGATGCAGGCTGAGGGTCGCGGCGAGGTAATCCTGCCCGTAGCGGATTCGCAGCTGGCGCAGGTAGCGCCCGAGGCCGCGCAGGAGGGCGACATCGCGCCAGCCGAGGTCGCCCTCCAGCACGAGGCGGTTGTAGCCGTCTGAGTCTGCTTCGCCCGCCGCGATGGCGAGGAGTGCGGCTTCCAGGGGGGCTTCCAGCCGGTCCCGGTCGATGGGCGCCCCGGTGGCCCGCTCCAGCAGCATGTCGTGGAGCCAGACCTGCGCGGCGTCCGGCCCGTCCCCGGTGCGGACGCGGTAGGTGCGCTCGTTGATCACCCGGAAGCCGAGATTCTCCAGAGCCGGCACCCGGTCGGACAGGGAGAGCGATGCCCCCCGCGAAAACACCTTGAGGCGGATCTGGTGAGCCGGGTCGGTGTCGCGCCGGCCGATATCGACGGCGCGCGGGCGCGCTTCGCTCAGGGCTTCGAGGATGGCGATGTCGGCGATGGCGACGGCGGGCGCGAAGTTTTCGCGATACGCGGCCGAGAACGCGTCTGTGTAGCGGGCGGCCAGCGCCCGGGCCTGCCGGCCGGGCATCGCCTCCGCGAGGGCGAGACGCAGGTCGTCGCTCCAGGTTCGCACCAGGGCGCCGATCCCCGCCTCCAGGGTGGCGGGGTCGCGCTCGGCCGCGCCGTCCTCGGGCAGGCCGATGATGTAGTGGGTCCGGGCGAGCGGGCCTTCGGGGAAGTCCGGATAGGCCGCCGAGAGCCGGCCGCCGTATTTCCTGGCGAGGTAGGCGCCGACGCGCAGGCGGACCTGTGAATCGTAGCGGTCCTTCGGCACGTAGACGAGGAGCGAGACGAAGCGGCCGAAGCGGTCGGGCCGGGACAGGACGCGGATGCGCGGCCCTTCCGCGAGGCTGCCGATGGCGAGTGTGAAGCGGTGGAGGCGATCGACGGTGATCTGGAACAGGTCGTCGCGGGGATAGGTCTCCAGCACGTTGAGCAGGCTGCGTCCGGCGTGGCTCGTCGGGTCGAGGCCGGCCTTCGCGACCACGGCGGCGACCTTTTCGCGGAGGTAGGGGACCTCGCGTGCCAGGGCGGTGTAGGCGGCGGCCGTGAACAGGCCGACGAGGCGGACTTCGCCGGACAAGGTCCCGTCCGGGGAAAACAGCTTGACCCCGACATAGTCGAGATGGGCGGCGCGGTGGACCCGCGACTTCACGCTCGCCTTGGTGACGAGGAGCGCCTGCGGTTCTTCGAGGAAGGCGCGGATCTCGGGCGTGTCGTCGGCGAGCGTCCGTCCGCGCCGCAGGACCTCGACGGCGGGGTCGCGCAGGACGCCCCGGTTGGCCTCCGGCACCACCGCATGGGTGCCGCCGGTGAGGTCGTACTCGCGCAGGCCCAGCAGCGTGAAGTGGCCATCGCGCAGCCATTCGAGGAAGGCGTGCGCCTCCCGGACTTCAGCCTCCGGCAGGGATGTCCGTCCCGTCGCGTAATCCTGTGCCAGGGCAGCGAGGCGCGCCAGCATGGCGTCTCCATCGTCCGTCGCGCGGGCGACATCGCGGAACACGGCCGTGAGGCCGGCCTCGAGGCGGTCGCGGGCCTCGCCGGCATCGAGACGGTCGAGGTGGAGATGGATGAAGCTCTCGCGCGTGAAGGCCGCGTGGGCGTCCGCCGTGGTCTCGCCGACCACCCGCACGAGGTCGCCGTCCGCGTCGCGCTCCACGCCGAGGATCGGGTGGGCGACGAGGTGCGGTGTCAGCCCCTGTTCGGTCAACTCGGCGAGCGTCGAGTCGAGGAGGAACGGCCGGTTGTCGTTGACCACTTCGACGACGGTGAGTTCACGTGGCCGGCCGTCCCGGTCGACGGTCAGATCGGACAGGCGCAGGTCCGACGGGGCGCCGGCCCTGCGCGGCGCGGCCAGATGCTGACGGGCGGCCAGCGCCAGATCGGCCAGGGCGTCCGGTGTATAGGGCGCCAGATCCTCCGGCGAGGTGCGCCCGAACAGGTCGCGCACGAAGCCGCCCGGACCGTCGCGGCGATCGACGATATCCGCCGCCGCGTTGAGAAGGTCGTCGCGGATCGAGCGCGCCTGGGCACTGGCCAGGGCCGTGGCTGCTTCGCTGCCCATGATCGTCGATCCTTTCACGCGCTCGAACCATCCTCGCACCTCCGCGTGACAGGCGGACGGGCGTCGAGTTGCGGTCAACCGGGCCGATCTTGGCCGGAGGCGGCGGATCATGCGCAGGGTCGGCAGCCGGTATCAATCGGTCCCGGTGGGCGCCCGCATGACGTTGGGGCTACGGTGTCAGTCCCCCTGCCGGGGCCGGGGGCGGACGGGCCGGCTGACGAAGCGCGATCCCGCGACGAGGAAGCGCCAGGGCGTCTCGACGGCGCGGGTGAGGCCGATGCGGCCGCAGGCCACCACCGTGCCGTCCGGCGCGCCGAAGGCGAGGTGGAACGGCGCACGGTCCAGTGGAACGCCGTCCTGCGCGTCCGTCACGCCGAGCGCCTGGCACAAACGGCCCGGTCCGGCGCAGAGCCGGCGCGGATCGTCGAGGCCGCGCCGTGCCGCCATGGTCGCCGGATCGTACCGCGGCTCGAGGGCGCGCAGGAGCACGGCGCTGCCCGGTTCGCAGACGAGGTTGAGGCACCAGTGCAGGCCGTAGGAGCGGTAGACGTAGGCGTGACCGGCGGGGCCGAACATGCTGGCGTTGCGCCGCGTCGGGCCGGTGAAGCTGTGCGAGGCCGGGTCGGTCCGGTCGTAGGCCTCGGTCTCCACGATGGGCCCGCCGACCCCGTCGACCCGCAACACGCAGCCGACGAGGTCGCGCGCGACCTGCACCGCCGGCCGCGCGAAGAAGGCCGCCGGCAGCGCCGCTGCGGTCACGGGAGCTTCGCGCCCTTGGCCGCTTCGCGGGCGCGGGCGAAGGCCTCGGGGCCGAGATGGAGGGCGACGCGGATCGCTTCCTCGACGAAGGCCGGCGCCGTGAGGCCGGCGGCCTTGGCGGCGCGGGAGACGTCGAGGCCGAGCGCCAGATCGACGGGAATCGGCGTGGTGCGGGGCGGGGCCGCCATGGCGGCGGCCAGCGCCGCCGTCCCGGTGAGGCGGGCCGGGGCGGGCGGGCTCGGGAGCGGCGCGGCCGAAGCCGAGGCCGGAAGCGTGGTCGTGGTCGTCCCGGCGGCCGATCCTGCAGGGGCCGCCAGGGCCTGCCGGCGTCCTTGCGCGGCGAGGCGGTCGGCCCGCTCGTTGCCGGCCTCGCCGGTGTGGCCGCGCACCCAGGTCCAGCGCACGTCGCGCCGGGCCGCCAGGGTGTCGAGGGTCTGCATGAGATCGACGTTCTTGACCGGGCCTGTGCTCGTGCGCCAGCCCTTGGCCTTCCAGCCCTTCATCCATTCCGTCACCGACTTGATGACGTACTGGCTGTCGCAGCGCATCTCGAGGGCGGCCCCCTCGGGGAAGTGTGAGAGCGCGCTGATGGCAGCCGTCAATTCCATGCGGTTGTTGGTGGTGGAACGCTCGCCGCCGCACAGCTCGATGGTGCTGGTCTCGGCCTGGATCACCACGCCCCAGCCGCCGGGGCCGGGATTGGGGTCGCATCCGCCGTCGGCGTAGACGATGGTTCGCATGGGGGCTCGATCCGTTGGGCGGATGGGATTGGGGCGCCGCCCATAGCACGGGCCGCCCCCGCTCCGGCACCCCCGCCGGGCGGTTCGCTCAGCGCGGATTCTGCCAGGTGGTGGCGGGCTGGGTGGTGGTGGGCTGGCGCGGAGCCGTCACCGATCCCGTGGTCGCCGCGGCCGGAATCGGCCGGCGGGCCTCCTCGCCGCGCTCGGCGACGTTCACGGGCCGGGCCTGCGCCGCCTGGCGCCGTGTGCGCACGGCCTTGGCCCGGCGGACGCGGCGGGGCCGAGCCCGCTCGGAATTGGAGCCGACGACGCCGCCCACCACCGCGCCGACCACGGCCCCGATGGGACCGCCGACCACGGCACCCGCGACGGCGCCCGTGCCGACGCCGACTACGGTGTTGCTCGCCGCCTGCACGGTCGCCGGCACCGCCAGCAGGCCGAGGAGCATCCCGCCCAAAACACGTTTCTTCATTGCTCGGACCTCTCCGACGGGGGCTGCCAGCGTCCGCCCCGGGGGGCGAGGCGGCGCGAAGAGGGCGCGTCGCCGGACGTGTCCCGATGTGGGACATCGGGTTCGAAAGGCTCGTGTGGCGCCTCACCGTGACCAAATCGGGGCCGGGTTCGGATGGGCGTCACGCCCGTATCCCTCCCGAAGCGTCGCCGGGTCGCTCAGTCGCCCATGCGCTGGAAGCTACAGGTGCCCAGGCCGGTATCGCGATAGCCCGCCGGGCAGTCCCGGACGCAGGCGCCGGCCGCGAACTTGAGCGGCGGCTCGCACAGATGGGCGAAGCCGTCGTTCCGCCGCGCAGCCGGCGCCGAGTCCCAGGGCGCGCCCTGCACGGGCGTGCCGGCCGGCAACGCCGCCGCCAGTGTCAGGAGGGAAGCGAGGGCGAGGCGACAGGTCAGCGGGCGCTCCCTCCGGTCGGGCAACCGGCCGCGGTGCGTGGGCCGGAGCCCTCCGACCTCGCCCGGCCCATGGTGCCTCAGGCGGCGCAGTCGAGGAAGCCGGCGCGGATCGCCTCCGGGTCGAGCTTTCGCCCGATGAACACCACCCGCGACACGCGGGCCTCGCCGTCCTTCCACGGACCCTGCAGGTCGCCGTCGAGGATCTGGTGGACGCCCTGGAACACGAAGCGCTGCGGCTCCTCCGGGAACGCGACGATGCCCTTGCAGCGCAGGATGTCCGGCCCCTGCACCTGGGTCAGGGTCGAGATCCACGGCATGAACTTTTCGGGGTCCACCGGGCCGTCGATGCGGGCGGAGACCGACTGCATCTCGTCGTCGTGGTGGTGATGGTGGCCCTCCTCGAGGAAGTCGGGCTCGATGTCGAGGATGCGCGACAGGTCGAAGGCGTTGCGGTCGAGCACCTCGCCGAGGGGCACGTCGCAGCGGCTGGTGCGGTGGACTTTCGCGTAGGGGTTGATCGACCGGATCAGGCCCTCGACGCGGTCGAGGTCGGCCGGCTCCACGAGGTCGGCCTTGTTCAACAGGATCACGTCCGCGAAGGCGATCTGGTTCTTGGCCTCGGGGGCGTCCTTGAGCCGGTCGGCGAGCCATTTGGCGTCCGCCACCGTCACCACGGCGTCGAGGCGGGCGGCGCCGCCGACATCCTCGTCGATGAAGAAGGTCTGGGCGACGGGGGCTGGGTCGGCGAGGCCCGTGGTCTCGACGATGATCGCGTCGAACTTGCCGCGCCGCTTCACCAGGCCGTCCATGATGCGGATGAGGTCGCCGCGCACGGTGCAGCAGACGCAGCCGTTGTTCATCTCGAACACTTCCTCGTCGGCGCCGATGACGAGGTCGTTGTCGATGCCGATCTCGCCGAACTCGTTGACGATCACCGCGTAGCGCTTGCCGTGGTTCTCCGTGAGGATGCGGTTGAGGAGCGTGGTCTTGCCGGCCCCGAGATAGCCCGTGAGCACGGTCACGGGGATTTTTTGGGCGCCGGCGTTCGGGCTGTCGGAGTTCGGACTTTCGGACATGGCGGCTCTTTTCGGGTTTCCGGGGACGGCTTTGGCCGGGTGTCGGGCTGTTATATTGTATCATCGCCTTGCGATGGAAGGCCGTCCCGGCTCGGCCGGCGCATTACTCCAGCCTTCGCTTCCTCGCTGCAGGCTGGTGGATCCATACATCGGCGAGAGCGCCGATCGCTCCGAGCGAGGTACGGGCTCCTCCTTCTCCCTTGTGGAGCGGGGGCGATGGGGTTCCGCCCGCCTCCGCAGGGAGACAGGCACACGCGGTCGCTCCCCACCGGCGAGGAGGGCCGCGTCGCGTTAGAATCCAGGAATGCGATCGTCTGCGAGGAGGTGAGGGAGTGCGCGAGGGTGGTATCCCGCCGTGCGAGGTCCATAGCCTGGAGAAGGGACTGGAGGTGGAGCCCGCACTGTCGACGCGCCGTGTGGCGACGTTCGTCGCGGACATCCGAGGCTTGCTACTCCGCTGCCGAGGCCGCATGCGACCCGTGTCAGGCATGCTGAAGTTCGCTAGCATTCCTTCGAAGCCGACATTTGCCGGTCGCTGTTCGACGTTGGCTCGGAGCGGCGAGGGGACCGAAGCACCATGCCCATTCGTGCCGGGAAAGACGCTTTGATTGGGGTCGGGCTCGCGTTCACCGCGGGGTTCGTGGACGCTGCCGCCTTCATCGCCCTGACCGGCCTCTTCACGGCGCATGTGACAGGCAACTTCGTTCTGATCGGTGCGGAATTGGTCTCCACCTCGACGGGCGTCCTCGCCAAGCTGCTCGCCCTACCGATGTTCATCCTCGCCGTGGCTGTGACGCGCCTGATCGCCTTGGCCCTGGAGAGAAGAGGATCGCCGCCGCTGCGCCCCTTGCTGGCGCTCGAAGCCACCGTCCTGATCGCCTTCACGATCGCGGGCGTGGCCATGTCGCCGCTCGGCTCACCGGATGGCGCGAAGGCGATCGGCGTTGGCATGCTCGGTGTTGCCGCGATGGGCATTCAGAACGGTATCGGGCGTCTCGTGATCGGCCACTTGGCGACGACGACGGTGATGACCGTGAACGTCACGCAGGCCGTGATCGACCGCCTGTGCGGGGCGAAGCTCGATGACCAGGTCAGCACCCGCCTGCGGCGTACGCTGTCCGCCGTGGCGGCCTTCGCGGCGGGCGCACTGGCGGGGGCCTTCGGGATCGCCGCCTTGTCCTTCTGGTGCGTGCTCGTGCCGGCCTTCGTCCTCATCGGGCTGCTGATGGTTCCCGACCGAAAATCAGGGTCGTGAGCAGCTGTTTTGGGGCCGGACGTGTCGAACGGCCTTCGGTATGGCGCCCATCCGGGCATTTCAGATGACGTTCCATGCACCGCGGATGGCGGGTCGGCCGCGCGACCGGGGGGCTGGAAAAACCCTTCCCCACCCAGTGACGACCTCGAGGTTTCCACACAGCCCGGATTGGGAAGTACTGGTTCGGCAGACCCATAGGGGTGCATCGGCACGCGGCGAACGTTCGTCTCGGCCATTCGAGCACGGCGATCGCGTGCCGCCCCTTCCCGGAGAGAACGTATGTTCACGCACGTCATGATTGGCAGCAACGATCTGGAGCAGGCCCGTCGCTTCTACGACGCCACATTCGCCGCGCTGGGAGGCAAGCCCGGCGAGATGGATGCCAGGGGCAGGCTGATCTACGCCCATGAGGGGGGTCGACTGATGATCACGAAACCCATCGACGGCAAGCCGGCGACCGCGGCCAATGGCGGGACGATCGGTCTCGCCGCAGCGAGCCGCGAGCATGTTCTCGCGTGGCACCGGGCCGGCACCGAGCATGGCGGTGCCGCGATCGAGAGCCCGCCCGCAGAGCGCCCGAACGGGGCGTTCGTCGCTTACCTTCGCGATCCGGACGGAAACAAGCTCACTGCACGGACCCGGCGGGTGACGTGACGGAAACCGCGATCATCCTTGCCCGTTTCGGCCTAGGGGCGAGGGGCGGGGGCTGACGTTGCGCCTCCGACAAGGGTCGGCAGTCGGTGCGGCGACCTCGGCTGCTGCTTCCCTCCCCTCTCGCTCGGGCCCGGACAGTCACGACCCCACCCGTCTCGAACGCTTCGAGCGCGTGCCATCCGTCAGGTTCGCGCCACTCGACCGGCACGGGGCGGCCGCAAGGCGTCGCACAGGGCGCCGAGGGTTTCCCGGAATCCCGTCGTGCCGGCGAGCACGCGTTCCAGGAGAAGCGCCCCCTCCAGGGTCGCCACCACCAGCCGGGCCGATGAGGCGGGGATCACGTCCGCCCGCACGCCGCCGTCGCGGAGCCCGTCGGCGAGGACAGCCTCCAGCCAAGCGATGTGCTTGTCGAAGAACCGGGTGACGGCGATGCGGACGGGCTCCGGCAGGGTGTCGCGCTCCACCGCCAGCACGGCGCACAGGCAGCCGAGGTCGTCTTCGACGCCCCCGAGATAGAGCCGGCCATAGGCCTCGATCCGCGCGACCCCGTCGGTCGTCTGGGCCAGGATCGCCGCGAGGGCCGTATCGTAGCGGGCGTCGTAGGCCCCCACCAGGGCGAGGGCGAGATCGGCCTTCGTCGGGAAATGGTGGTGGATGCTCGCTTTGCGGATACCCACCACCGCGGCCAGGTCGGCGTAGCTGAAGCCAGAATACCCCCGGCCCCGGATCAGGGGCTCGGCCTGGAGCAGCAGTTCCGCACGCGTGTCTCTCATGGACGGGGCAAATCTCCTGGGCGAGCCGAATTTCCTGAGCGAGCCAAGTTCCAGCGCGGCTCGAATTCCAGCGCGGCAATGGGACGAGGAATAATTCCGGTTTCGGGGGTGCGTGAGGAACGTATCCGCAGGCAGGAAAGGAAAGGTCGCGAAAATGTGCCATTGACGGCAGAATAAATCTACCTACTAAATGGTAGTCAAGAAAACAAGCGGAGGACGTCTCGTATGCCGGCCCAGGATGGCCTCGTGGATCCGCGCTCCGTTGCGCGAAGCCTTCGGTCGAACCGGCGCCAGGCCCTGCGCGGCGGGCTGGCCCTGTTCGGCGGCCTGTGCCTGTGCTGCCTGCCGACCCTCGGGCGCTCGGCGGAGGGGTTCGCCCTGGACGAGGTCGGTCCCGGCATCTTCATCCGGCGCGGGCCCGACGCCGAGGCCTCGCCCGACAACGACGACGCCATCGCCAATATCGGTTTCATCGTCGGCGAGACCTCCGTGCTGGTCACCGAATCCGGCGGGAGTCTCGCCGACGGGCAGTGGCTGCGCGGGCAGATCAGGGCCCGCACGGACAAGCCCATCAGCCACGTCGTGCTCACCCACGTCCATCCCGACCACTGCTTCGGGGCCGAGGCGTTCGCGGCGGACAAGCCGGTCTTCATCGGCCATCATGCCCTGCGCGCGGCCCTGGATGCGCGCGGCGACTATTACCGCACCCGCCTCGTCGAGATTCTGGGGCCCGAGAAGGCCGGGCGAGTGGTGTATCCGACCCTCGAAGTCGCGGATCGCGCCGAGATCGATCTCGGCGGGCGCCGGCTCACCTTCCACGCCCACGGGGTGGCGCACACCAATTGCGACCTCTCCATGCGGGATTCGGCCTCCGGCATCCTGTTTCCCGCCGACCTCCTGTTCGTCACCCGCATTCCGTCCCTCGACGGCAGCCTCGTCGGCTGGCTGAAGGAGGCGGAGGTGCTCAAAGCCATGGGGGCGACGAAGGCGGTGCCGGGTCACGGCCCGACCCTGGTGGAGTTCGCGCCCGCCCTGGCCGACCTGACCCGCTACCTCGCCACCCTGCGCGACGAGACCCGCAAGGCGCTGGCCGGCGACATGCCCATCGAGAAGGCGGTGGCCACCATCGGCCGGTCGGAGGCCGACAAGTGGGCGCTGTTCGACCTCTACAACGGCCGCAACGTGACCCAGGCCTTCAAGGAACTCGAATGGGAGTGATCCCGCCCCATGTTACCCTCAAGAGGAGACACGCCATGAAGCCGTTCACCGCCGCCCTCGCCCTGTCGCTCGCCGCGTCGCTCCCGGCCGCCGCCCTGTTGACCGGTCCCGTTCTCGCCGCCGGCGCCTCGGACACGGACGCCGAGCGTCAAGCGCGCTGGAACGAGATCCGCACCTCGATCTTCGGCGACAAGGCCGTGCAGCACACCGACACCCTGGTGAAAGTCGACGCCCCGGTCCGGGCGTTGGACGCCGCCCTGGTGCCCATCACCCTGACCATGCCGGAGAAGGACAAGGTCGCGGGCGTGTCCCTGGTGATCGACGACAACCCGTCGCCCTACGCGGCCAACATCACCTTCGGCCCCGCCGCCGATCCGGGCGAGATCAAGCTCCGGGTGCGGGTGAACAACTACACCAACGTCCACGCCGTGGTGCGGACCAAGGATGGCGGGCTGTTCGAGACGACGAAGTTCGTCAAAGCCTCCGGCGGCTGCTCGGCCCCCATGGGGATGAGCGACGAGGAGGCGATGAAGGGCATGGGCGACATGCGGATGAGGTTCGCCGAAGGGGCTCCCGGGGCCAAATCAACGGAGGCGACGCTGATGATCCGCCATCCGAACTTTTCCGGCATGCAGATGAACCAGGTGACCCGCGACTACACTCCGGCGCGCTACATCCAGAAGGTCGTGGTCTCGCAGGGCGGGCGCAACATCCTGACCCTGGACGGCGACATCTCCATCGCGTCGAACCCGGTGATCAACTTCGCGTTCCTGCCCGAGGGCCAAGCGCCCGTGACGGTGGTCGCCTCCGACAACCAGGACGGTCGCTGGGAGCACAGCTTCCCCGTGCCGGCCCCGAGCAACTGAGCGGGAGGTCCGGCATGATGTTCCTTCCTCGCCTCGCCGCCGCTGCCTTCCTCGCCCTCGGGACCATGGCGGCGGCCCCGGCCGATTCGCCCGTCGACGTGCCCGAGCCCGAGGGCTTCCACACCGGGCCGCAGCAGGGCTACACGCCGCCGACCCTGAAGGGCGCGGTGGTGCTCGACATCGACGGCCTCGACCGGGTGGTGGCCGAGGCCAAGCCCGTGCTGATCGACGTGGCCCTGGCGGACCGGCGCCCCGCCGGCATGGCCGCCGACAAGCCGTGGCTCCCGGCCCATCGCAGCATCCCCGGCGCCGTATGGATGCCCAGCGCCGGGGCCGCCCCCCTCGACCCCGCGCACGAAGCCCTGTTTCTCGCCCGCGTCGCGGAACTGACTGGCGGCGACAAGGCAAAGGCCATCGTCACCTTCTGCCGCCCCGATTGCTGGGGCAGCTGGAACGCCGGCAAGCGCCTCGTCCAGGCCGGCTACACCGGCGTGCACTGGTTCCCCACGGGGATCGAGGGCTGGCAGGAGACGCACGAGACGACCGTGGTGAGGGAGGACCCGGCCTGGGCGGCGCGGGGCCGCGGCGAGGCCCAGCGCTAGGGCCTCGGCCCGTTCGACGGTGGGGGATCGTTCAGGCCGCTCGTGCGATGCCGCCGGCTGGCGTATGCTGCGCGCCAGGCACACGGGAGACCGGATTTGTACAAGGTCAAGGCGAACGATCACCTCGGACGGAGCGCGACCTTCGCGTGCGGCACCGCCGATCAGGCCCTCGAGAAGACCTGGGAACTGGCCCGGCGCGGCTTCAAGGACATCCTCGTCATCGATCCCAAGGGACAGGAATCGAGCGCCAGCGCCTTCGAGCGGACCATGGACCTCGATTGAGGGCCCACCGTCTCGAAGCGGTCCAGGGCTTCCGGACGTGGGTCATGGCTTCGAACGGACGGATTTCAAGCCGGGACCCTGTTCGCAGTTGACACCGGCCGGGTTGTGGCGGAAGAAAGGCGCGCACACGGCGCCCCAAGTCTAGGGAGGGAACGCCCACCGAAGAGTGCGGGACGGCGACGCCATCGCCCGTCACCGCAGCGGGTGAGGCTCAGTGTTGTCCAAGTAACTTACATCACAAAGACCTTTCAAACTCTGCGCTTCGTTCGCGCGGGAGCGCGCGTTTCGTGCCGCGCGGGTGTATGACTCGTTCCACCTGTGCCCGCTTCCTTCTGGCGGGTGCCCTGCACCCGCGAGGGGTGCCCTGCGCCCGCCCTGCGGGGGCCGTGAGCCCGGTGGAGTCCGATGTCCCAAGTTGTCCAGTCGCGCCGCATCCGTGCCGTCGATCTCGCCAAGCGCAAGGCGGCGGGCGTCAAGATCATCGCGCTCACGGCCTATCACGCCCACACCGCCGGCATCCTCGATCCGCATTGCGACTTCATCCTGGTCGGCGATTCCCTCGGCATGGTGATGCACGGCATGGAATCGACCCTGCCGGTGACCCTGGAGATGATGATCGTCCAGGCCCAGGCCGTGATCCGGGGGACGTCGCGCGCCCTCGTGGTGGTGGACATGCCGTTCGGCTCCTACGAGGCGAGCCGCGAGCAGGCCTTCCTCAACGCCGCCCGCGTGCTGAAGGAGACGGGCGCCGGCGCCATCAAGATGGAAGGCGGCGCCAAGTTCGCCGACACGGTGGCCTTCCTGGTCGAGCGCGGCATTCCGGTCATGGGCCATATCGGCCTCACCCCCCAATCGGTGAACACCATGGGGGGCTTCAGGGTGCAGGGTCGCGAGGCCGACGGCGAGCAGCGCCTCCTGGCGGATGCCCGGGCCATCAGCGAGGCCGGCGCCTTCGCCATCGTTCTCGAAGGCATCGTCGAGCCCGTGGCCCGCGCCATCGCCACGGCGCCCGGCATCACGGCGGCCACCATCGGCATCGGCGCCAGCACGGCCTGCGACGGTCAGATACTGGTGCTGGAGGACATGCTGGGCCTGAGCGACCGCGTCCCGAAATTCGTCAAGCAGTTCGGCTCCCTGCGCGCCCAGATCGAGGGCGCCGTGGAGGCCTATGCCGAGGAGGTCCGCGCCGGACGCTTCCCCGCCGACGAGCACACCTACCCGCCAGCGTGACTGTACCCGCTTGCATGCCTCCGCCCGCGTGTCCCCGGTGCGACACCGCACGGGATCACCCCCGGGCGGACGCCGCGCGCTTACCATTCATCAACCGTTCGGTGTCCAGATTTCACCCTGACGCCCGATGCTTGAGAATCACGAAGGACACGACGTCATGAAGCGGACCCTCCTCGGCGTGGCCATGGCCGGCACGCTCCTCGTCACGATGACGCCCGGGGCGCAGGCCCGCGACGGCATCGGCCCCGGCGGCGCCGCGGCCCTCGGCGTGCTCGGCGGTCTCGCCATCGGGGGCGCCATCGCCTCCTCGCAGAACAACGGCTACTACCCCGGCCGCCCGGTCTACCGCGAGCCGCGCCCGGTCTATGTCGAGGAAGAGGTCTGCCACACGGAACGCCGTGGCTACATCGACGCCTACGGCGACGAGCACATCCGCCGCGTCCGCGTCTGCGAATGATTTTTGCGGGGCGGCGGGACCGGGGGTGAGCCCGGTCCACGCCCAGAACGGCTCATGCGACAGCCGGGAAGGTGGGCTCGGGATTGCCCGGTGGGGCACTCGAGCCCACCTTCGCGGCTGTGCTCGTTCGAGGGGGACGTGCGACGCCCCTTACCAGCGGTAGCCTAGGCTCGCGGTGATGCGCCGCTGGGTGCCGTAGAAGCAGGCGTTCGCGCTGGAGCATGACGAGACGAAGCGCTTATCGCCGGCATTCTGGAGGTTGACCGCCGCACGCCAGCCGTCGCGCTCGTAATGCACCACCGCGTCGAAAGTGACGTATTCGGGTACCGTGAGGGTGTTGGCGACATCGGCGTAGGAGCGCCCGACATAGTTCACGCCGCCGCCGAAGCCGAAGCCTTTCCAGTCGCCGACCGGGATCGTGTAGTCGGCCCAGAGCGAGGCGAAATTCTCCGGGATGCCCACCGGGACTCGGCCGAGGTCGAGATTCGTCCCCTCGATCGTCCGTAGGCCGTAGATCGTGTAGGACGCGATGAGGTTGACCCCCTCGGCGAGGTTCGCCGTCGCCGAGGCCTCGAAGCCGCGCGAGCGCACCGCGCCGATTTGCAGATTGGTGAACACGTTGGCCGGGTTCGGCGTCAGCACGTTGGAGCGCACCAAGTCGAACGCCGCCACGGTGAAGAAGGTATTCCAGCCGACCGGCTGCAGCTTGGCGCCGACCTCGATCTGCTCGCCCCGGTCTGCCTTGAACGGCCGGTTGTTCGCATCGACGCCCGCCGTCGGGTTGAACGAGGTTCCGTAGGTCACGTAGGGCGCGAGCCCGTTGTCGAAGTTGTAGATGAGCCCGAGGCGCCCGGTGAAGGCGGTCTCGTCCCGCACCGTGGAGTTCGCCAGCACCAGCCGGTCCTGCACGACGTTGCTGACGAAATCCTGGCGGCCGCCGACGAGGAAGGTCAGGCGGTCGGTGAGCGCGACCTGATCCTGGAGGTAGAGGCCGGTCTGCTGGAGCTGCTGATTGACCACGCGGTAGGGGGTCGGCGTGGAGCTGAACTGGAAGTAGCGCGGCGACAGGATGTTGAGCGACGGCACCGGGAATTCCGGTGGGAACGGCGTCGATCCCTGATTGTCCGACAGGCTATAGCGTTTGTAGTCGACGCCCATCAGCACGGTGTGGCCGAAGAACCCGTCGCTGAAGCGCGCCTGCGCCTGGTTGTCGACGGTGAACAGGCCGGCGCGCGGCGTGGTCAGGAAGCCGTAGCGGGCGAGCTCGGTCTCGCTGGCATTGGCGTAGCCGTTGCCGACGTAGCGGGAATCGCGCACCTCCGTGAACGAGAAGCGGAAGTTCTGGCGCACGGTCCAGACGTCGTCGACATGGTGCTCGAACTCGTAGCCGAGATTGGCCTGGTTGCGGGTGTAGCTGTCCACCAACGGATCGCTGGCGTTGAGGGTGCGGGCGATGCGCAGGCCGGACGCGTTGGGGCGCACCGTGCCGGAATACGGCAGGAACTGGCCTGCGCCGCCGGTCTCGTCGCGCTGGAAGCTCGTCAGCACCGTGAAGGTGGTGGCCCCGTCCGGCTTATAAGTGAAGCTCGGCGCGATGTAGTAGCGATCCTCGGGCGCGAACCGGACCTGGGCGTCGCTGTTCTGCAGCTTGCCCGTCAGGCGGTAGAACCAGTGGCCGGAACTGTCGGCCGGGCCGCCGACGTCGAAGGCGGCGTAGCGCTGGTTGAACGAGCCGCCGCCGAGTTCGACGTAGCGGAACGGCTCCGTCGTGGGGCGCTTCGACACGATGTTGACGAGGCCGCCGACGGGCGAGCCGCCGAACAGGGTCGCGGCCGGTCCGCGCAGGACCTCGATGCGCTCGGCACCGAACGGATCGATGCGGTAATTCGCGAACGCGGTCTGGAACAGCTGCAACCCATCGCGGAACAGGCCGGTCTCCGTGGCCGAGAAGCCGCGAATGAGGAACCAGTCGAGGCGCGTGTCGGGACCGAACTGGTTGGCGTAGATGCCCGGCGTGTAGCGCACGGCCTCCGAGATCGTCTGCGAGCGCTGCGCCTCGATCTGTTGCGCGCCGATGACGCTGATGGATTGCGGCGTGCGGATGAGGGGCGTGTCGGTCTTCGTCGCCGTGGCACTGCGGCTGGCGACGTAGCCGGGCACGGGGCCCCGCGCGGTCTCGGGCTGGCTCCGCCCGGGCGCGCCGCCGCCACCGGGGCCGGCGCCGCTGCCCTCGACGCTCAGGGTCTCGAGGGTGACGGCGCTCTGTTGGGCCTCGGCCACGCCAGCGAGGGCGAGGAGCGAGACACCCGCGAGGGCAAGGCGGGCGATGGCGGAGGCCGCAGGGACAAAGGCTATAGGGGCAGGTGTCACGAGGGCGGACATGGCGAACTCTCCGTCGCGCAGGCACGCGTCATCGCGTGCGCCTGAGGGCGCGCGGGAGGGCACAGCGTGTTGTTTAGAATTATGATAAACTGTTGTTTTTCAACGGCTTATCGAGCACCGCTAAGCCCCGGCCCGCCGCCATGCAAGACCTCCCCCATCGTCTTTCGACAACCGTGGCGGTGGGATCACAGGCAATCGCCCGGCTGACGCAACCGTTGGGTATTCAACCGCGCTGACGCGTCTCTCCAAGGCGTTCGAGGAAGCCGATGGCGAGGCGACCGCGCTCGGCTGCGCATTCGCTCCCGCGACGCAGCAGAACCCGGCGATCCTTGCGCATCAAGTCTTCGGCCACGGGCACGAGCAGGGCTGGGGCATCCGCATGGAGGTCGACCGCCAGTCCCTGGGGACCGCCGCTGAGCCGCGCGATCCCGAGGGCGCAGCAGCCGACCCGCAGCCGGGCGAGGGTGAAGAGATCGTCCACCGCCGCGGGCAGGGGCCCGAACCGGTCCTCGACCTCGCCGCGCAGGGCCTCCACTTCCTCCAGGGACCGCAGGCGCAACAGCCGGGTGTAGAGGCTCAGGCGCAGCTCGGGTTCCGGTACGTAGTCGGCCGGCACGCTGCCGGTGAGTCCGAGGCGGATCTCGGGCGTCCAATCCTCGGCGGTTTCGCCCTTGGCGGCCCGCAGGGCGAGCTGGAGCAGATGCTGGTAGAGGCCGAGTCCGATGAGCTTCACGTGCCCAGCCTGGTTCTCGCCGACGAGGTCGCCGGCCCCGCGCAGATCGAGGTCGCGGGCGCTGATGGCGAAGCCCGCTCCCAGGCGGTCGAGGGCCTCCAGGGTGCGCAGGCGCTTCTCCGTCGCCGGGGTCAGGGGCTTCTCGGGCCGGCTCAGAAGGTAGGCCACCCCGCGCCGCTGCCCGCGCCCGACCCGGCCGCGGAGCTGATGGAGCTGGGCCAGCCCGAAGCGTTCGGCCTCCCACACCAGCATCGTGTTGGCGCGCGGAACGTCGAGGCCGCTCTCGATGATGCTGGTGGCGAGCAGCACGTCGCCTTCGCCGTCGGCGAAACGGACCATGACGTCGTCCATCTCAGCGGCCTTGAGGTCGCCGTGGGCGACCAGGGTCTCGAGTTCGGGCACCAGGGCGGCGAGACGCTTGGCCATGGGGGCAATGTCCTCGACGCGCGGGCACACGACGAAGCTCTGGCCGCCGCGCCGGTGCTCGCGCATCAGCGCGGCCCGCACGGCGCCGTCGTCGAACGGCATAAGCACGGTGCGGATGGGCTGGCGCACGCTCGGCGGGGTCGCGATGACGCTCAGCGATTGCAGGCCGACGAGGGCCGATTGCAGGGTGCGGGGGATCGGGGTCGCCGTGAGGGTCATCACGTGGCCGTCGCCGGCCGCCTGGCGGAGGCTCTGCTTGAGCTTGGCCCCGAAGCGCTGCTCCTCGTCGATGACCATGAGGCCGAGATCGGCGAAGGCGACGCCCTTGGCGGCCAGACCCTGCGTGCCGACGACGAGGCGGATGGCGCCGGAGGCGAGCCCCGCCTTCACCCGCTTGGCCTCCGTCGGGGAGACGAGCCGCGACAGATGGGCGACCTCGATGCCGAACCGACTGAAGCGGCGCTGGAAGGTCTGGACGTGCTGGCGCACCAACACGGTCGTGGGGGCCACGACGGCGACCTGCTTGCCGGAAAACAGAGCGGCCGCCACGGCGCGCAGGGCCACCTCGGTCTTGCCGAAGCCGACATCGCCGCAAACGAGCCGGTCCATGGGGCGGCCCGAGGCGAGGTCGGCGAGCGCGCTCTCGACGGCGCTGGCCTGATCGGCCGTGAGGTTGAAGCCGAAGCCGGCGGCGAAGCGCTCCATCTCGCGCTCGGGTGGGGCCAGCACCGGAGCCATGACGGCGCTGCGCGCCTCGGCATCCTTCAGCATCTGGCGCGCGGCCTTGGCGAGGGTCGCCTCGGTTTCCAGGCGCCGGCGCCTCCACGAGCCGCCGTCGAGGCGGTCGAGGGTCACGGCGTCGGGCTCGGAGCCATAGCGCCAGATGCGGTCGGCCTGGCTCACCGGCACCATCAGGACGGTGTCGCCCGCGAACCGCAGGCGCAGGGCGTCCTCCGTGCCCTCGCCCGTGCCGACGGATTCCAGACCCTCGAACACGCACAGGCCATTGTCCCGGTCGACGGCCACGTCGCCCACCCGCAGATCGACCTCGCCCATGGGGAGGATCGCGGCCTGCCCGCCGCTGGCCGCGGCCACCCGGCTGCCGAAGAGATCGGCCGCCGCGATCACGGCGATGCCCTGGTCGGGCACGCGGAACCCGGCCTCGATGGGGGCGGCCAGGACGAGCAGGTCGCCGGCCGGGGCGTCACTCACATCGGACCAGCTCGCCGCCTTGCGAGCCTTGCGGGACAGCGCCTTCTCGGCGGCACGCACGAGGCGGGGCAGGGCCTCGGCCGGGCCCGTGAGCAGCACCCGCTCCCCCGCCGCGACGTGGCCGCGCAACGCTTCGGCGAAGGCCGGGCCGGGCCGGACCTTCGTGACGAAGGTCGGCAGGGCGATGGACTCGGCATCCGCCGCGGAGGCGGTCGCGACGGGGCGCGCACTCTGGAGGGCGGTCCATTCATCGGGGGTGAGATAGAGGTCGTAGGGCAGGGGGGCGGCGCGGCCCGCACCCTCGCGCCCTTCCGCGATCTGCTCGAAGAACGCGGCGGCGCGGTCCTGCGCTCCGGCCTCGATCACCAGGCGGGCGCCGGGCACGTAATCGAGGGGCGTGACGAGGTGCGGGTACAGGCGGGGCAGCCCATGCTCCTGGCCGGTGAACGGGCGCAGGGCCGTGCCGGTGTCGCGGGGCAGGACGATCTCGGTGGCCGGATCGATGACCAGGACAGCCGCATCCGCGAGCGACCGTTGCGACACGGGATCGTAGGAGCGGATGGCGGTGACGCGGGCGTCGTCGTGCTCGATCCGGCACGGGCGCTCGGCGGCGGCCGGAAACACGTCGACGGTGCGTCCCCGCACGGCCACCTCGCCGGGCTCGTCGACCCGGTCGTCGAGGATGTAGCCGAGGCGCTGGAGGTCCGTCGTCAAGGCTTGCGGATCGAGGCGGTCGCCGACGCGGATCTCCAGATGGGCGTCGGCCCAGGTCTCCGGCGGCGGCACCCGTTGGATCAGCGCCGGCGCGGTGGTGAGCACGATGTCGGGCAGGTTCGTCGCGTCGGTGAGCCAGCGTAGGACGCCCGTGCGGGCCCCCATGGTGCCGCGGGAGGGCGAGGCGCGGTCGAATGGCAGGCAATCCCATTCGGGGTAGATCGCGACGCTGCGCTCGGGCGCCAGCGCGCGCAGAATGTCGGCCAGCGCGCCTAGGCGATGGCGTTCCCGGGCGATGTGCACGAGGGGACGGGCATCGGCCTCGCGGTCGAGGAGCGATACCGCCAGGGCGCCCGTGGGGACGAGGGGGGCGACGTCGGAATCATGGTGGGCGGGGGCCGTCTTGGTCCTGCGCTTAGCCATCGAGGATGCGTCCGCCCTGTTCTTTTTGCCTTGGGCTGGAGAAACGCGCCGGTCCGCGCCGGGCTCCCGATCGAATCGGGTTGTCCCCTGTTTGCCGCAGGCCGGGGACGGGCCCGCGCGATGGTGCCGCAGGGCCTTTGAACTCGGGAACGGTTCGGCTTTAAGCTCCTCTCCGATCCGGCCCCGCGGCCGGCGCGGAGAGATGAGCACGATGACGCCGAACACCGTGGCGACGACCCCGTTCCTCGACCAGAAGCCGGGCACCTCCGGCCTGCGCAAGAAGGTCGTGGTGTTCCGTCAGCCCCGCTACGTCGAGAACTTCGTCCAGGCGATCTTCGACGCCATCCCCGAGCGCGCCGGTGCCACCCTGGTGATCGGCGGCGACGGCCGCTTCTTCAATCGCGAGGTGGTGCAGACCGCCCTGAAGATGGCGGCGGCCAACGGCTTTAGCCGGGTGCTCGTGGGGCAGGGCGGCCTGCTCTCGACGCCCGCCGCCTCCTGCGTCATCCGGAAATACGGCGCCATTGGCGGCCTCGTCCTGTCGGCGAGCCACAATCCCGGCGGGCCGGACGGCGATTTCGGCATCAAGTTCAACACCGCCAACGGCGGGCCGGCGCCGGAGGACGTCACGGCGGCGATCTTCGCCCGGACCCTCACGATCGACACGTACCGCATCGTCGAGGTGCCGGACCTCGACCTCGACGCCGTCGGCGAGGCCCGCATCGGCGACATGGTCGTGTCCATCCTCGATCCCGTGGCCGACTACGCCGAGCTCATGCGGACGCTGGTTGATTTCGATGCAATCCGCGCCCTGTTCGCCGGCGGCTTCCGCATGCGCTTCGACGCCATGAGCGCGGTGACGGGCCCCTACGCCCACGCCATCCTCGAAGGCGAACTCGGCGCGTCGCCCGGCACCGTGGTCAACGGCACGCCGCAGCCGGATTTCGGCGGGCATCATCCCGATCCGAACCCGGTGCATTGCGACGACCTCTACGACCTCATGCTCGGCCCCGATGCGCCGGATTTCGGCGCGGCCTCAGACGGCGACGGCGACCGCAACATGATCGTGGCGCAGGGCCTGTTCGTGACCCCGAGCGACAGCCTCGCGATCCTGGCCGCCCACGCCCACCGGGCGCCGGGCTACGCATCGGGCCTTGCCGGCGTCGCCCGCTCCATGCCGACGAGCCGGGCCGTGGACCGGGTGGCAGCGTCGCTCGGCATCCCCGCCTACGAGACGCCGACCGGCTGGAAGTTCTTCGGCACCCTGCTGGATGCCGGCCGCATCACCCTATGCGGCGAGGAGAGCGCCGGCACCGGCTCCGACCACGTACGGGAGAAGGACGGGCTCTGGGCGGTGCTCCTGTGGCTCAACGTACTCGCCGCCACGGGCCGGCCGGCCCACGAACTCGTGCACGCGCACTGGGCCCGCTTCGGGCGGGACTACTACACCCGACACGATTATGAGGAGATCGACGCAGAGGCCGCCAAGACCCTGATGGAGGGTTTGCGGGGCAAGCTCAGTACCCTGCCGGGGCAAACGTTCGGTGACCTGACCGTCGCGACGGCGGACGACTTCCGCTACGTCGATCCCGTCGACGGCTCGGTAACGGCCCAGCAGGGCGTGCGCATCGGTTTCGCCGAGGACGCGCGCGTGGTCTACCGCCTGTCGGGCACCGGCACTGCGGGGGCGACCCTTCGGGTCTATGTCGAGCGATTCGAGGCCGCCCCCGACCGTCTCGACCGCCCCGTTGCCGAGGTGCTGGCCTCGGCGGTGGCCGCCGCCGGGGCCATCGCGGACATCGCCCGGCTCACCGGCCGGGACGCCCCCAGCGTCGTGACCTGATCGTGTCCTCGGGCATGGCATGCCAGCCGTGCCCGAAGGCCCCTATCCCGAGCCGATGGGTGGCGTACGGGAGGGCGCAGGCAGGGACGGGGCAGACGCGGGTGACGGATCAGGAAGCGGCGCGCCGGCGCGTCGGCATCGCGCTGATGTGCGGGACCCTGGCGTTCTTCGCCTGCCTCGACGCATCGGCGAAAAGCCTCGCCCGCCTCGGCGTCGATCCCCTGCTCACCACCTTCATGCGCTACGCCGTCAGCGTCGTGGCGATCTCCCTCGTCATCAACCCCGTGACCTCGCCGGGGGTGATGCGCACCAGCCGGCTCCGGCTGCAGATCCTGCGCTCGCTGCTGTTGTTCGGCTCCACCGCCCTGAATTTCCTGGCCCTGCGCCATCTGCAACTCGCCGAGACCCTGTCGATCCAGTTCGCCGCGCCCCTGGCGGTGGCCCTGCTCGCCGGGCCGGTGCTGGGGGAATGGACCTCGCCCCGGCGCCTCGTCGCCATCGGCATCGGCTTTCTCGGCGTGCTCGTCATCGTTCGGCCGGGTGTCGGGCCGGTGCAGCCGGCGGTGCTGCTGAGCCTCGGCAACATGCTGTGCTACGCCCTCTACATCCTCACCACCCGCAAGCTCGCCGCCCACGATTCGACGGCGACCACCATGGTGTATTCGGGGCTCGCCGGCCTCGCCCTGATGACGCCACTGCTGCCGTGGATCTGGACCGCACCGGCGACGTGGCTCGCCTGGGCGCTCCTCGTCGGGGTCGGCCTGTTCGGCACCCTCGGGCACTGGCTCCTCGTGCTGGCCCATGCGCGGGCACCGGCCAACGTGCTGGCGCCCTTCATCTACACCCAGCTCCTGTGGTCGGTGATCCTCGGCTACCTCGTCTTCGGCGACGTGCCGAACCGATGGACGCTCGTTGGTGCGTCCATCGTCGTGGGCTCCGGGCTCTATCTGCTCATGCAGGACCGCCGCAGGACGCAGCCTCAGCGGTGATGGCGGTGGTGCCGGCGCGACTTCAGCCGCGTGCGGTAGGCGCGCCGGCCAGGATCGATGCCGAGTGCCCCGTTCACGGTGCCGACGGCGCCGCCGACCGCACCGCCGACGATGCCGCCCACGGGTCCGGCGACCCGGTCGCCCTCGGCCGCACCGCGGCGGACGCCGCCCGGAAGTCCCTGGGCCTCGGCGGCGCCGGAGACGGCAAAGGCGGACAGGACGAGGGTGGCGGCGAGCAGGGCTTGTCTCATGGCGGGTCTCTCCGTTGATGCGATCGCCTTTCGGCGGGTGTTGTCAACGGCCGAGCTTGGAAAAGGTCCCCGGCACGATCCCCCGCGAAAGCTCGCTGGTCTCGCGCATCTGGCGCTGCTAGAAGCCGGCGCATGTGCGCTGAGGCCGATCCGCGCGGCCCGGACTCCGTGCGAGTCTCCGGCCGCCTGCGAATTACAGGCCCGGCCTCCGTCTGAGGGCCGCCGCGGCGCGCGCCTCGGCGGAGGCCGGGAGGGCTATCGATCGCCCCTTCCGCCACCGGTCCCCACGGACCGCCCCGCTTGAAGCGCCCAGACCGACAGAGACCCATGAGCGATCCCACAGAGTCCGCCGGCGCCCCCGTCCGCGACTATTCCAAGACCCTGTTCCTGCCGCAGACCGACTTTCCCATGCGGGCCGGCCTGCCCGTGCGCGAGCCCGTATTGCTGGAGCGCTGGGCGGCGACGGACCTCTACGGGCAGATCCGGGCCCAGGCCGCCGGCCGGCCGAAATTCGTGCTGCACGACGGCCCCCCCTACGCCAACGGCAACATCCACATCGGCACGGCCCTCAACAAGATCCTCAAGGATTGCATCGTCCGGGCGCAGGGCGCGCTGGGCTTCGACGCCAACTACGTGCCGGGCTGGGACTGCCACGGCCTGCCCATCGAGTGGAAGATCGAGGAAGCCTACCGCGCCAAGGGCCGGAACAAGGACGACGTGCCCGTCCTGGAGTTCCGCCAAGAATGCCGCGCCTTCGCGGGGCAGTGGCTCGACACCCAGCGCGGCGAGTTCAAGCGCCTCGGCGTCACCGGCGACTGGGACCATCCCTACGCCACCATGACGTTCCCGGCCGAAGCCACCATCGCCCGCGAACTGATGACCTTCGCCACCACCGGCCAGCTCTATCGCGGCTCGAAGCCGGTGATGTGGTCCGTGGTCGAGAAGACGGCTTTGGCCGAGGCCGAGGTCGAGTACGAGGATGTGGTCAGCGACACCATTTTCGCGGCGTTCCGGCCCATTGCCGGGGCGGCGGAGGATCTCGCCTCGGCCCGCGTGGTGATCTGGACCACCACGCCCTGGACCATGCCGGGCAACCGCGCCGTGGCCTACTCGAAGCGCGTCGCCTACGGCCTCTACCGCGTCACCGCGGCGGCGGCCGAGAACTGGGCCAAGGTCGGCGATACCTATCTCCTGGCCGACACCCTCGCGGGTTCGGTGCTCGCCGCCGCGCGCGTCGAGAGCTTCGAGCGCCTCCGCGACGTGACCCCGGCGGAGCTTGCCGGCCTCACCCTGGCGCATCCCCTCGCCGGCCATATCCCCGGCTACGAGTTCGCCGTCCCGCTCCTCGACGGCGATCATGTCACCGACGAGGCCGGCACCGGCTTCGTCCACACGGCGCCGGGCCATGGCCGCGAGGACTTCGAGGTCTGGATGGCCAATGGCCGTGCGCTCGCCGAGCGCGGCATCGACACCCGCATCCCCTACACCGTGGATGCCGACGGGTCCCTCACCGGGGACGCGCCCGGTTTCACGGGAAAACTCGTTCTTAACCACAAGGGCGAAAAGGGCGACGCCAACAAGGCGGTCATCGCGGCTCTGACGGAGGCCGGCGCCCTGGTGGCGCGCGGCACCCTCAAGCACAGCTATCCGCATTCCTGGCGCTCGAAGAAGCCGGTCATCTTCCGCAACACGCCGCAATGGTTCATCGCCATGGACCGGCCGGTGGAGTCGCTGGGCAACCGCACCCTGCGCGAGACGGCCCTCCAGGCCATCGACGACACCCAGTGGGTGCCGCCACAAGGAAAGAACCGCATCAACGGCATGGTCGGCAACCGCCCCGATTGGGTGGTGTCGCGCCAGCGCGCCTGGGGCGTGCCCATCACGGTGTTCGTGAAGAAGGGCACCCATGAGGTCCTGCGCGACGAGCGCGTGAACGCCCGCATCGTCGCGGCCTTCGAGGCGGAAGGCGCGGATGCCTGGTTCACCGATGCGGACGGCGCCCGCTTCCTCGCGCCCGACCACGATCCGGCGAACTACGAAAAAGTCACGGACGTTCTCGACGTGTGGTTCGATTCCGGCTCGACCCACGCCTTCGTGCTCGACGATCCCGAGCAGTTTCCGGGCTTGGCCGGCGTGGTGCGCAAGCGCGACGGCGGCGCCGACACGGTGATGTATCTCGAAGGCTCCGATCAGCATCGCGGCTGGTTCCAGTCCTCCCTGCTCGAATCCTCGGGCACGCGCGGCCGTGCGCCCTACGACATCGTTCTCACCCACGGGTTCGTCCTCGACCCCAAGGGGTTGAAGATGTCGAAGTCGAAGGGCAACGTCGTCGCGCCCCAGAACATCATCAAGGATTCCGGCGCCGACATCCTGCGCCTGTGGGTGGCGGCGTCCGACTATACGGACGATCTCCGCATCGGCCCCGAGATCATCAAGACCTTCGCCGAGACCTACCGCAAGCTGCGCAACTCGCTTCGCTGGATGCTCGGCTCCCTCGCCCATTTCGAGCCCGGCCCCGAGATCCCGCACGCCGAGCTGCCCGAACTCGAGCGTCTGATCCGGCACCGCCTGTCGGAACTCGACGGCGAGATCCGCGAGGCCTACGCGAGCTTCGACCTCAAGCGCGTCGTGGCCCTGCTCAACGGCTTCATGACCGGCGACCTCTCGGCGTTCTA
The DNA here is from genome assembly GCF_001422845.1 of Methylobacterium sp. Leaf100. Classification (NCBI taxonomy): domain Bacteria; kingdom Pseudomonadati; phylum Pseudomonadota; class Alphaproteobacteria; order Hyphomicrobiales; family Methylobacteriaceae; genus Methylobacterium; species Methylobacterium sp. Leaf100. The sequence continues at coordinate 88,012 of NZ_LMMW01000034.1, forward strand.
CTTCGACGTGCGGAAGGACGCGCTCTACTGCGACCCGATCTCGTCGCCCGTCCGGCGCGCCGCCCTGCAGGTCATCGACGAGACGCTCCGGCGCTGCACCATCTGGCTCAGCCCCGTCCTCGCCTTCACGGCGGAGGAGGCGTGGCTCGACCGGTATCCCTCGGAGGCCGGCTCCGTGCATCTTCAGACCCTGCCGGAAACACCGTCCGCGTGGCGCGACGAAGCCCTGGCCGCGCGCTGGCACAAGGTGCGCCGCGTGCGCCGGGTCGTCACCGGCGCCCTGGAGATCGAGCGCGCCGCCAAGCGCATCGGGGCGAGCCTGGAAGCCGCGCCGACGGTGTACGTGGCCGACGCGGACCTGCTGGCCGCCCTCGACGGGGTCGATTTTGCGCAGGTGTGCATCACCTCCGACATCCGCATCGCGTCGGGCGAGGGCCCGTCCGACGCCTTCCGCCTCGACGACGTGCGCGGCGTCGCCGTGGTCCCGGCCCTGGCGGAGGGGCGCAAATGCGCCCGGTCCTGGCGGGTCGCCCCGGATGTCGGCACCGATGCGGCCTATCCCGACGTGACGCCGCGCGACGCCCAGGCCCTGCGCGAATGGGATGCCGCCCACGGCACCGCCGCGTGAGGCCACGACGATCATCGACCCTCACGTCCCCACAACGGGGGCGAACGCCGCGGCGGAGCCGATCATGACCCCGTTCCGCCTCGGCCTCCTCGGGCTCCTCGTCACCCTGGGCCTCGATCAGGCGTCGAAGCTCTGGCTCTATCTCGGCACCGATCTGGTGCTGACGCAGCCCTGGCGGGTGGCGCCGTTCGCCGAGTTCCTCGTGGTGTGGAACCGGGGCGTGTCCTACGGGCTGTTCCAGCAGGACGGCGGGATCGGCCGCTGGCTCCTCGTCGCCGTCTCGGTCGTGGCGGCTGCGGGTCTCGTGGTGTGGATGTCCCGGACCCAGACCCGGCTGCTGGCCCTGTCCCTCGGCCTCGTCGCCGGGGGCGCCATCGGCAACGCCATCGACCGTGCCATGTACGGGGCGGTGTTCGACTTCGTACACCTGCACTGGCGCACCTGGTCCTGGTACGTCTTCAACGTGGCCGACGCGGCCATCGTCGCGGGCGTCGTCGGCCTCGTCCTCGACAGCCTGCTGCCGGACCTGCGCGGCGAGGCCCCCAGCAACACCAAAGCCTCCGACAAGACCACGATCGCCAACGAGACCACGCCCCCCAACGGGACCACCACGCCGCACCCTTAAGGCCGACGTTCCACCACCCGGCAACATCTCCGACCGTGTGATGTGTAAACCACATCGGGGATCGTTGGGGGATGGTCAAGGGCCCGAGACTGGCGCCCTGCGGTCAAGGCGCCATACGATCGCCCGAAACCGGGATCAGGCGTTCGAGGCCGGATCAGGATCGCTCCTTGAACGCGACCATTCGAGCCCGGACACGGGGCGCGAAGACCGGGCAGGCATCGGGGGCGGCATGATCGGACAGCGCGGGTTCCTCTACTCCGTGACGGGCATCCTGGTAGGCGTCAGCGCGAGCGTCAGCGGCGCGCAGGCGCAGCAGGGCGTGTTCATGCGGGATGCGCTCAGCAACATCGGCCTGATCGAGCCCGAGAAGCCGGCCATCACCTATCGCGAGCGCGCACCCCTGGTGATGCCGCCGAAGCTCGACGGCAAGGCCCTGCCGCAGCCGCGCAAGGCGGAAGCCTCGCCGCAATGGCCCAAGGACCCCGAGATCGCCCAGCGCGAGCGTGAGCGCGTCGAGGCGCGCAAGCCCATCGTGCGCGGTGCGCAGGGGCGCACGGACGACAACAACATGACCCTGTCCATCGACGAGATGCGCGGTGGACGCCGCGCCGACGCGCAGGTGCGGACGGAGACGGGCCGGCCCGAGGGCGAGAATGCCGACCGCAACTCGTTCTGGTCGAACCCCTTCGGCCTGCGGTCCGACGCGGTGGCCGAGCCGTCCCTGGCGGAGCCGGACCGCGACGTGCTGACCGATCCGCCCACTGGCTACCGCAAGCCCCCCCGCAAGGTCGCCAAGACGAACGGCGACCCCATCAACAATCCCTCGCGCGAGCGTGAGGAATCCGATCCGGGTGCCTATATCCGTAGCCGGAACTGATTTCCGCGCCGGCGACGGGCCGGTCCACGGGCGTGGCCCGGCTGTTGCGGCGGGTGCCAGAGCCCGGTGTGACGCTCAACGAGACGGACGGTCCCGTGCGGACCGAACGCTGAAGGAAAGCTCTTCGATGCATCTGTTCCGGAAGGACGTGCCCCTCCTCGGTCCCACCCGCCGCCATGCCAGCGCGGGCCGGGCCGAAGCCGCCCCGTTCGGGCGCTCGGAGGCCGGCGGTCCCGATGTCGGCGCCTTCACCCTCGACAACGGCCTCGACGTCGTCGTGGTGCCCGATCACCGCGCCCCCGTGGTCACCCACATGGTGTGGTACCGCAACGGCTCGGCCGATGATCCGTTGGGCCAGTCCGGCATCGCCCACTTCCTCGAACACCTGATGTTCAAGGGCACCGAGCGGCACCCCGTGGGTGCGTTCTCGAAAGCAGTCTCCGGCCTCGGCGGCCAGGAGAACGCCTTCACCAGCTACGACTACACCGCCTATTTCCAGCGCGTGGCCCGCGATCACCTCGAGACCATGATGGCGTTCGAGGCCGACCGCATGACCGGCCTCGTCCTCGACGACGCCGTAGTCGCGCCGGAGCGCGACGTGGTGTTGGAGGAGCGCCGCATGCGGGTCGAGACCGACCCCTCCGCCCAGCTCTCCGAGGCCATGGCCGCCTCCCTGTTCGTGCACCACCCCTACGGCACGCCGATCATCGGCTGGATGCACGAGATCGAGGACCTGAACCGCACCCACGCGCTCGATTACTACAAGCGCTTCTACACCCCCGAGAACGCCATCCTGGTGGTGGCCGGCGACGTGACGTCCGACGACGTCCGCCGCATGGCCGACAAGACCTATGGCCGCGTCACGCCCCAGGGCGCCCGGCCCGTGCGGGTGCGGGCCCGGGAGCCCGAGCCAAAGGCGCTCCGCCGCCTCGCCGTGGCCGATCCGAAGGTCGAGCAGCCGACCCTGCAGCGGCTCTACCTCACGCCTTCCTGCATCACCGCGAAGGACGGCGAGTGCCACGCCCTCGAACTGCTCGCCGAGGTGATGGGCGGCGGCTCGACGTCCTACCTCTACCGCAAGCTCGTCATGGAGCTCGGCGTCGCCGTGAATGCCGGCGCCTGGTACATGGGCTCGGCCATCGACGACACCCGCTTCTCCGTCTACGCCATCCCCGCCGAGGGGATCAGCCTTGAGAAGCTCGAGGAGGAGGTCGACCGCGTCCTGCGGCGCGCGCCGTCCGAGGCCCTCACCCCCGAGGCCATCGAGCGGGCCAAGACCCGCCTCGTGGCCGAGACGGTCTATTCGTCGGACAGCCAGTCGTCGCTCGCTCGCATCTACGGCTCGGCGCTCGCCATCGGCGAGACCATCGAGGAGGTGCGCCGCTGGCCGTCCGACATCGAGGGCGTGACCCAGGCCCGCCTCGCGGCCGTGGCCGAGCGCTACCTCGTCCCGCAGCGTTCCGTCACCGGCTATCTCACCAAGTCCCGCGATACCGAGTCCCGCGACGCCGACGCCTGAACAAGGCGTCCCGCCCGGATTTCAGGGCCGTGGCGCGACGCGCGCGCCGGGCCCGACCCAGCACAACGAGGTTTCCATGACCATGGCTCCCCAACTGGTCGACACCGCCATCCGCTCGGCCAACTCGCCGACGCAGGCCGTGCCCGTCGCCACCGCCGCCGGCATCGAGGCCTGGCACGTCGAATCCCAGGTGGTGCCGCTCATCGCCATCGCCTTCACCTTCGAGGGCGGCGCGGCCCAGGACCCGGAGGGCAAGGCCGGCGTCGCCCAGATGCTGGCCCGCCTCCTCGACGAGGGCGCCGGGGACCTCGTCTCCGATGCGTTCCAGGAGCGCCTCGCGGCGCGTGCCATCGAGCTGTCGTTCCATGCTGGGGCCGATGCGCTGGGCGGCTCCCTCAAGATGCTGGTCAAGCACGCCGACGAGGCCATCGACCTCCTGGCCCTGGCGCTGGCGAAGCCCCGCCTCGACCCCGACGCCATCGAGCGCGTGCGGGCCCAGACCCTCGCCGGCCTGCGCTACCAGCAGAACGACCCCGGCGTGATGGCCTCGCGCCGCTTCTTCGCCGAGGCTTATCGCGGCCATCCCTACGCCCGGCCGTCCTCCGGCACGGCCGAGAGCATCGCCGCCATTACCCGCGACGACCTCGTGGCCATGCACCGCAAGCTCGTCGGCCGCGGCGCCGTGAAGGTCGCGGCAGTGGGCGCCATCGACGCCGCGCGCCTCGCCGATGCCCTGGAGCGTGCCTTCGGCCGTCTCGATCTCGCCGAGCCCCTCACGGCGGTGCCGCAGACCGAGGTGCAGAACCTCGGCCAGCGCCACGTCGTCGATATCGACGTGCCGCAATCGGTCCTGCGCTTCGGCATGGGCGGCGTACCGTGGCGCGACCCCGACTTCATCCCGGCCTACGTGCTGAACCATATCCTCGGCGGCGGCTCCTTCACCTCCCGCCTGTTCCAGGAAGTGCGCGAGAAGCGCGGCCTCGCCTATTCGGTGGGCACCTCCCTCGTCAGCCACCGCGCTTCCGCCATGACCTGGGGCTACACCGCCACCAAGAACGAGCGCGTGGCCGAGGCCCTGTCGGTGATCGGCGACGAGATCGGCCGGCTCATCGCCGAGGGGCCGTCCGACGAGGAATTGCAGAAGGCCAAGGACTACCTCACCGGCTCCTACGCGCTGGGCTTCGACACCTCGACGAAGATCGCCCACCAGCTCGCCCAGATCGCCTTCGAGGGCTTGGGCATGGACTATATCGCCCGCCGCAACGACCTCGTCGCCAACGTGACCCAGGCGGACATCCGCCGCGCCGGCGCACGCACCTTCGCCGACGGAAAGATGCTGGTCGTGGCCGCCGGCCGGCCTACAGACTTCTAGGATGGCGCCGGAGGCATGGCGGTTGCTACACTGCGCTCGCCTGCCACTGCTCCCCGGATCCGCGATGCTCTTTGCCCTGCCGACGCTCTTCGCCCGCGCGGCGATCCTACCCCTGGCCCTGGTGATCGCCACACCCGCCCTGGCTCATCCGGGGCACGAGGCGACGACCCTGCAGCAGGGCTTCCTCCATCCCCTCGGCGGCCTCGACCATGTCCTCGCCATGGTGGCCGTAGGGCTCATCGCGGCGCGGATCGGCGGGCGGGCATGCCTCCTCGTGCCGGCGGCGTTCCTCGCCATGATGGCGGTCGGCGGCGCGGCCGGTGCCGCCGGCCTGAGCCTTCCCTACGTGGAGACCGGCATCGCCCTCTCGGTCGTCGTCCTTGGGGCGGTCCTGGCCCTGGGCGCCGTGCCGCCCGTCGCTGGCGCCATGGCGCTGGTTGGGACGTTCGCGGTGTTTCACGGTTTCGCGCACGGGGCCGAGATGCCCGGCGCCGCCTCGGGGCTGGCCTACGGCCTCGGCTTCCTCATCGCCACCGCGCTTCTCCATGCCGCCGGGCTCGGCCTTGGCTTTACGGTCACGCACCATAAGACTCGCCCGGCGCTTCGGGTTGCCGGGGCAGGCCTTGCCGCCGCTGGCCTGGGTCTCCTCGTCGGGGCGTTCTGAGGGCGCTACACCACGGAATCACGGCCAGGGAATCCGCTTCGGCGCGCCCCCTGAACGGGTCTTGCCGGGCGCCGCCGCCAGCCTCCCGCGGAACAGCAGGCTTCCCGGCGATATGGGAGCGAGCCGGTGGTCGCGCCTGTGCGGGGTCGTAGATGTGAGATGCTGTGCCTGTGCGGGTTCTGCCTGTGCGAAGTCGTGCCGTTCCGTGGGTTCGCGCCGGATCCCGCGGGATCCGCCGCCAGCACAGGCGTGGCGCGGATTACAGGGGATGGGATCGCCCACCCGCCGAGATAAGGGGATCGCCGTCCAGGCCACCCCGCGGCTTTGTCATTCGCGGCGGCCGTCCCCATCTGATCCCCAACTCTCCTCGCGCCACAGGCCGGACCCGCCCGATGCAACTCACCGGAATCCACCACCTCACCGCCGTCACGGCGCGGGCCGCCGACAACGCGGCGTTCTACACCCGGACGCTGGGCCTGCGGCTGGTGAAGAAGACGGTGAACCAGGACGACGTCTCGGCCTACCACCTGTTCTACGCCGACGGCCTCGCGTCGCCCGGCACGGACCTGACCTTCTTCGATTGGCCGGCGGCGCCCGAGCGGCGCGGCACCAACAGCATCACCCGCACGGGCCTGCGCGTGGCAGGGACGGCATCGGTCGAATGGTGGCGTGCGCACCTCGCCCGGCAGGGCGTCGCCCATGCGGTGCCGGTGGAGCGCGACGGGCGCCTTAGCCTCGATTTCGAGGACGCGGAGGGGCAGCGCTTCCTGCTCGTCGACGATGGCGGCGAGGGCCCGGCCCACCCCTGGGAGCACAGCCCCGTGCCGGCCGAGCACCAGATCCGCGGCCTCGGCCCGATCCGCCTCACCGTGGCACAGGGCGAGCGCACGGAAGCGGTGCTGGCCGACGTTCTGGGGATGAGTCACGACCGCACCTACGAACTGCCGGAGGGCGCCGTCCGTGTCTGGCGCATGGGGGAGGGGGGACCGGCCGCCGAACTCCATCTCCTGTCGCAGCCGGACCTGCCGCCCGCGCGCCAGGGGGCGGGCAGCGTCCACCACGTCGCCTTCCGAATCCCGGATGCGGATTACGCAGCCTGGGCCGACCGCCTGAAGGTGAAGCGCATGCCGACGAGCGGCCCCATCGACCGGTTCTATTTCCAGAGCCTGTATTTCCGCGAGCCCAACGGCATCCTGTTCGAGATCGCCACGGACGGCCCCGGCTTCACCGCCGACGAGCCCCTGGAGACCCTGGGGCAGCATCTGGCACTGCCGCCCTTCCTCGAAGGGCGCCGCGCCGAGATCGAGGCGGGGCTGAAGCCGCTCTGACCCGGCACCCGGGCGCATCCGGAGCCTTTGGATTAATTCAGAGCGATTCCAAACGGTTGCAGCCAAACTGTCCGCACTCGGGTGGTGCGGGGCACCTGCGCGCCCGGACCGTCTTGACGCGGGCGCCGCAGGTGCGAGAAGACCCCGCAAAGCTTCGAGATTCGAGACGGACCCGGCGATGAGTAAGTTCAACGAGGAGCGCGTGCTCTCCGTCCACCACTGGACGGACACCCTGTTCTCCTTCCGCACCACCCGTGATCCCGCCTTCCGCTTCCGCAACGGCGAGTTCGTGATGATGGGCCTCGAGGTCGAGGGCCGTCCGCTGCTGCGCGCCTACAGCGTCGTGTCGGCCAATTACGAGGAGGAGCTGGAGTTCTTCTCCATCAAGGTGCCGAACGGCCCGCTCACCTCGAAGCTGCAGCACCTCAAGGTCGGCGACCCGATCATCGTCGGCAAGAAGCCCACCGGCACCCTGGTGCTCGACAACCTGATGCCGGGCAAGAATCTCTACCTGCTCGGCACCGGCACCGGGCTCGCCCCGTTCATGTCGATCATCAAGGACCCGGAGACCTACGAGCGCTTCGAGAAGGTCGTCCTCGTTCACGGCTGTCGGCAGGTCCAGGAACTCGCCTACGGCGAGACCATCACGCAGGATCTGCCGAACCACGAGTTCCTCGGCGAGGTGATCAGCGCCGGTCTGATCTACTATCCGACGGTGACGCGCGAGCCTTTCCGCAACCGCGGCCGCATCACCGACCTGATGACCTCCGGCAAGCTGTTCGAGGATATCGGCCTGCCGCCGATGTCGGTGGAGAACGACCGCTTCATGCTCTGCGGCTCGCCCGACATGATCCGCGACACCCGCCAGCTCCTCACCGATGGGGGCTACGAGGAGGGCAATCACGGCGAGGCCGGCCACTACGTCATCGAGAAGGCGTTCGTGGAGAAGTGAGCGGCCGCGCCGTCTTCGTCGCCGGCGCCGGGACCGAGATCGGCAAGACCTACGTCACCGCGGCCCTGACCCGGTGCCTGCGGGCGCAGGGGCACGGAATCCGCACCCTCAAGCCCGTGGCGAGCGGGGTGCCGCCCGTCGATGATCCGGCGTTTCGGCAAAGCGACACGGCGATCCTCCTGGAGGCGCAGGGGCTCGGCCTCACGCCCGGCAGCGTCGCCGCCTGCTCGCCCTGGCGCTTCACCGCGCCCCTCGCCCCCGATCTCGCCGCCGCGCGCGAAGGCCGGACCCTGGCCCTGGCCGATCTCGTCGCCTGGTGCCGGACCGAGATGAGCGCGGCGCCGCCGGGCACGACACTGCTGATCGAGGGCGTCGGCGGCCTCATGAGTCCGGTGACGGACGACCACACCGGCCTCGACTGGCTCAAGGCCCTGTCCGTGCCCGCCCTCCTCGTCTCCGGCTCCTATCTCGGCGCCATCAGTCATGCGCTGACGGCCGCCGAGACCCTGCGCGGCCATGGGGTGGCCTTGCGCGGGGTCGTCGTGTGCGAGAGTCCGGACGCCCCGACGGGTCTGGAGACGGTGGCGTCGGCCATCCGCCGGCACGTCGCCGTTCCGGTCCACGGGATCGCGCGCGGTGGCATCTGTTCCGACGATCTCGCCGCGCTGATCCGGACGGACGCGTAAGAGGCTCAGCCGGACCTGCGTGACACGTCCGGATGCTCGCTCTCATCCCTGGACGCAGGCCCTCGATCCTCCTACCTCGGCGGAGAAGAGGCGTCGCCGAGGCGCCCTGCCGGAGATCCGAACTTGTCCCAAGATCAGACCCGGTCGCGAGATCGGACCCGGACGGGGCAGGCGGGGCTCGCGCGCCCGGCCGCGCTCGTCGGCGCCCTCGGCATCGTCTACGGCGATATCGGCACGAGCCCGCTCTACGCCTTCAAGGAGGCGGTGCGGGCGGCGAGCGCCGGCGCCCCGCCGACCCCCATCGCCGTCACGGGCGCGGTGTCGCTGATCCTGTGGGCGCTGATCCTCATCGTCTCCATCAAGTACGCGGTGTTGATCCTGCGGGCCGACAACCGGGGCGAGGGCGGCATCGTCGCCATGCTGGCGCTCCTCGGGGCGCGCCACGCGAAACCGGGCTCGTGGGCCGGCGTGCTCCTCGTCGTCGGCCTCGTCGGCGCGGCGCTTCTGTATGGCGATGGGGCGATCACGCCGGCCATCTCGGTGCTGAGCGCCGTCGAGGGCCTGAAGGTCGATGCGCCCGGCCTGTCGCGCTTCGTCGTCCCCATCACCCTGGCGATCCTGGTCGGGCTGTTCCTCGTCCAGAGCAAGGGGGTGGCCTTCATCGGACGCATCTTCGGGCCCGTCATGCTGGTCTGGTTCCTCGTCCTCGCGCTGATGGGGGTCGGCGGCATCGTGCACGCGCCGCAGATCCTCGGCGCGGTGAACCCCCTGCGCGCCGTCGATTTCCTGCTGCATGCCGGCTGGCACGTCAGCTTCGCCATGCTGGGCGCGGCGTTCCTGGCGGTGACCGGCGGCGAGGCGATGTACGCCGATCTCGGGCATTTCGGCGCCGGCCCCATCCGGGTCTCGTGGTTCGGCCTCGTGCTGCCGGCCCTCGTCATCCACTATTTCGGGCAGGGCGCGCTCCTGCTCGCCGAGCCCGACGCCCTCGAGAACCCGTTCTACCGGCTTGCCCCCGACTGGGCGCATTATCCGCTCATCGGGCTCGCGACGCTCGCCACCGTCATCGCCTCGCAGGCGATCATCTCGGGCGCGTTCTCACTGACCCAGCAATCGATCCAGCTCGGATTCCTGCCGCCCATGCGGGTGGTGCACACCGCCCGGCACGAGCGCGGGCAGATCTACGTGCCGGTGGTGAACTGGCTGCTCGCAGCCGCCACCATCAGCGCCGTGCTGATCTTCGGCTCGTCCGATGCCCTGGCGGGGGCCTACGGCATCGCCGTGTCCTCGCTCATGGCCATCACCACCCTGCTGGCCGCCCTCGTGGCGTTGAAGTGGGGCTACAACCCCGTGGCGGTCTTCGCCGTCAACGGGTTCTTCCTCGCCATCGATCTCGTGTTCCTCAGCGCCAACAGCGTGAAGCTGTTCGAGGGCGGCTGGTTTCCGCTCCTACTGGCCGGCCTCGTCGCGTTCCTGATGCTGACCTGGCGCAAGGGCACCCAACTGGTGGAGGCGGCGCGGGTCCATCTGCGCCAGCCCGAGGCCGAGTTCCTTGAGCAGCTGCGCCGCGATCCCCCGCTCATCCTGCCGGGCCGCGCCGCCTTCCTGTCCTCGGCGACGAGCGGCATCCCGCTCCACATGTCCCGCTTCGTCGAGCGGTCCCACGCCCTGCACAAGCGCATCCTCATCGTCACCGCCCTCTACGAGGAGGCGCCGGTGGTGCCACGCGACGGGCGGGCCCAGGTCTCGGCAGTGACGCCGGACATCACCCGGCTGACCCTGCGGTACGGCTTCATGGAGGATGCGTCGATCCCCGAGGGGCTGGCCTGCGCCGTCGAGGCCGGCAAGCTGCCGGCCGAATGGGTGGAGGATCTCACGATCTTCATCGGCCACGAGACCATCATCCCGAAGAGCGACCATCGCGGCATGGCCGATTGGCGCGAGGGCCTGTTCGCGTTCCTCCTGCGCAACGCCGAGCGCACGGGCGCGCATTTCTGCGTGCCGACCCGCCAGCTCGTAGAAGTCGGGACCGAGATCGAGATCTGATGCGGCGCCCGGTCGAGGGGCGATGAGAATCGAAGCTGCGCGCCCGGGATTTGCGCCGAAGCAGGGGTACCGCCGCGGCGGGCACGGGTTCGTGCCCTTGCGAGGCGCCGCCAAGGGCCGCAAGAAGAAGCCTGAACGCCCCATCTCAAGTCCGGACCCGTGATCGTATGCCCGAACTCGCCCCCAAGGCCCTGGCGATCCGCCTGCGCCAGCAGGCGATCCTGTCCGATTTCGGCGTCGAGGCCCTGCGGGCCACGGAGTTGCTGCCCCTGCTCCAGCGGGCCACGGAACTCTGCGCCGAAGGCATGGAGGCCCAGTTCTGCAAGGCGCTGGAATACAAGCCGTATCAGGATTGCCTCCTCGTCTGCGCCGGCGTCGGCTGGGCGGCGGATGCCGTCGGCACGGCCATCATCGGGGCGGACCTCGCCTCGCCGGCCGGCTACGCCCTCAAGACCGGCCGGCCGGTGATCTCGAATCACCTCCAGGACGAGACGCGGTTCCGTACGCCGAAGCTCATGGCCGACCACGGCATCCGCCGGGCCATCAACGTGCTCATCGCCAACCGCGACGGCAATTACGGCGTCCTGGAAGTCGACGACACCCGCGAGGGCCAGTTCGAGGAGGCGGACATCGCCTTCATGCAGGGCTTCGCCAACCTCGTCGGCGGCGCCATCGAGCGCCAGCGCGCCGAGGCCCGGCTCAAGGCCGCCGTGGAGCGTCAGGAACTCCTGTCCCGGGAGATGAGCCACCGGGTGAAGAACAGCCTCGCGGTGGTGGCGGGCTTCCTCGGGCTCCAGGCGCGGGGCTCCGACAACGAGGACGTGAAGGCGGCGCTCGCCGACGCCCGCACCCGGGTCGAGGCGGTGGCCCAGGTTCACGACCAGCTCTGGCGCCAGCCGAGCCTGGAGGCCATCGACGTCGCGGGGTTCCTCGAGGCGCTCTGCGCCCGCCTGCAGGAGAGCGCACCGCACCACACCCTGGTCTGCCGGGCGCAGACGGTGAACATCCCGGCGGACCTCGCGATCCCGCTCGGCCTGTTCGTCAACGAGCTCGTGACCAACGCCATCAAGTACGCCTACCCGGAGGGTGCCGGCGAGATCCGCATCACGGTCCGCGACGTCGGCGCGGACGACGGTGCTGCGGGCGGCCTCCACCTCTCCGTCTGCGACGACGGCGTCGGCCTGCCGGATGGGTTCGACCCGACGGCGCCGCGCCGCGCCAGCCTCGGCATGCGGATCGTCAACAGCCTCGCGCGCCAACTCGGCGGCCCCCTCGAAATCGCCACCGATCGCCCGGGCGCGCATTTCTCCCTACGGATCGCTCCCACCATGGCCGACTGACGGCCCGGCGAGTCGCCTTCGCCGCCTGGTTCCGGGCGGCGAAGGTCAGGTCTCGGTTCAGGTCCGATCAGTCCTCCGACGCCGCCGAGGCCGCCGTCAGGGCCGTCATGTTGACGATGCCCCGCACGGTGGTGGTAGGCGTGAGGATGTGCACGGGTTTCGCCGCGCCGAGCAGGATCGGGCCGATGGAGACGCCCTGGCCGGACACAACCTTGAGGGCGTTGAAGGTGATGTTGGCGGCCCCGAGATTGGGCATGATCAGCAGGTTGGCCTCGGCGCTCAAGGTGGTCTCCGGCTTGAGCCGGGTGAGGATCGTCCGGCTCAGGGCCGCGTCGGCCGGCATCTCTCCGTCGATCTCGAGGTCGGGCGCGCGGGCGCGGATGAGCGCGAGGGCGTCCCGCATCTTGCGGGCTTCCGCGTCGTCGGCGCTGCCGAAGCTCGAATGCGACACCAGGGCGACGCGCGGGGTCTGGCCGAAGCGGCGCATCTCGGCCGCCGCCAGCACCGTCATCCCGGCGATTTCCTCCGCGCTCGGATCGGCGTGAATGTAGGGATCGCAGATGAAGACCGTGTGGCGCGGCAGCTGCAGCAGGCCCATGGCGGCCAGGTGTTCGGCACCCGCTGCCCGGCCGATCACCTCGGAGACCTGGGTCAGGTGTCCCGCATAGGGGCCGAGGGTGCCGCAGAGCAGGCCATCCACCCGGCCCTCGCGGAGCATAGTCGCGGCGGCGCGGGTGGCGTTCCCCTCCGCTCCCACCACCTCGACGGTCTCGCCGACCTTGAGGCGCAGGCTCAGGGACTTGATCCGGGCCGCGATGACATCGGAGCGGCCGACGAGCACAGGGAACGCCAGGCGCTCGTCGACCACCACCTGCGCGGCGCGCAGCACCCGGTCGTCCTCGCCCTCGGCGAAGGCGACCCGCTTGAGGCCGGATTCGGAGGCCGCCGCGAAGACCGGCTGCATCACCGTGCCGGAGGTGTAGACGAAGCGCTGGAGCGAGCGGCGGTAGGCGTCGAGATCGGCGATGGGCCGGGCAGCGACGCCGCTGTCCATGGCGGCCTTGGCGACGGCGGGCGCCACGGAGGTGATGAGGCGCGGATCGAACGGGCGCGGGATGAGGTAGTCCGGGCCGAAGCTCAGGTCCTGCGCGCCGTAGGCGGCGCTGACCACGTCGGAGGATTCGGCGTGGACGAGGTCCGCGATGGCGCGCACGGCGGCGAGCTTCATCGCCTCGTTGATCTCGGTGGCGCCGACATCGAGGGCGCCGCGGAAGATGAACGGGAAGCACAGGACGTTGTTGACCTGGTTCGGGTAGTCCGAGCGGCCCGTGGCCATGAGGCAGTCCGGCCGCACGGAGCGGGCGAGATCGGGCAGGATCTCCGGATCGGGGTTGGCGAGCGCCAGGATGATGGGCCTCTCCGCCATGCCGGCGACCATCTCGGGCTTCAGCACGCCGCCCTGCGACACGCCGAGGAAGATGTCCGCCCCCACGATGGCGTCACCCAGGGTGCGGGCCTGGGTGTCCCGCGCGTAGGCCGCCTTCTGCTCGTCGAGGGCGCCGAGGCGGTCCGTGGAGATCACCCCGCGGCTGTCGCAGACGAGGATGTTCTCACGGGCCAGTCCGAGGCCGACGAGGATGTTGAGGCAGGCGATGGCCGCCGCACCGGCGCCCGAACAGACGAGGCGGACTTGCTCGATGGGTTTGCCCACCACCTGCAGGGCGTTGAGCAGGGCGGCGGCCGCCACGATGGCGGTGCCGTGCTGGTCGTCGTGGAACACCGGGATCTTCATCCGCTCGCGCAGGCGGGTCTCGATGGTGAAGCACTCGGGGGCCTTGATGTCCTCGAGGTTGATGCCGCCGAAGGTCGGCTCCAGCTTGGCGATGATCTCGATGAGCTTCTCGGGATCGGTCTCGTCGATCTCGATGTCGAACACGTCGATGCCGGCGAACTTCTTGAACAGGCAGCCCTTGCCCTCCATCACGGGCTTGCCGGCGAGCGCACCGATGTTGCCCAGGCCCAGCACGGCGGTGCCGTTGGTGATCACGGCGACGAGGTTGCCGCGCGAGGTCAGGCTGTAGGCCTCCTCCGGGTCGTGCTTGATCGCCATGCAGGCGGCCGCGACGCCGGGCGAGTAGGCGAGCGCGAGGTCGCGCTGGGTCGACATGTCCTTGGTCGGCTGGACCGAGATCTTACCGGGCGTGGGAAAGCGGTGGTAGTCGAGGGCGGCGCGCTCCAGGGCGGCCTCGGTGCCCGCATCGGCATTGGCGACGGCGCCGGGCGCCCGCAGGTCTGCTTCGTTGCTCATGATCTCGTACGGTCCACGCGTCGGTTGCTGATGGGGGACGCGAGGGGGCCGGTCGCGGGCCGCACCCCCTGTCCGTGCTCGGCACGGCCGTCCCCGTCCCCCGTGCCGCATGGCACGGAGGCTGGGTCGTCCTGTCGGCGCGGCCCCCAAATGGGTCGCCGCGCCGGTTCGATAAGGTCAGTGGGCCTTCTTGGGCCCGTCCTTCCTGGGCATGTAGAGGTCGGTGATGGTGCCCTCGAAGGCTTCGGCCGCCAGCCCGATCGTCTCCGACAGGGTCGGGTGCGGGTGGATGGTCAGGCCGATATCCTCGGCATCCGCCCCCATCTCGATGGCGAGGGCCGCCTCCGCGATGAGGTCGCCGGCCGACGGGCCGACGATGCCGCAGCCGAGGATGCGGTCGGTCTCGGGGTCGAACAGCACCTTGGTCAGGCCCTCTTCGCGGCCGAGCGCCAAGGAGCGCCCGGAGGCCGCCCACGGGAACACGCCCTTGCCGACCTTGATGCCCTTCGCCTTGGCCTCGTTCTCGGTCATGCCGACCCAGGCCACCTCCGGGTCGGTGTAGGCCACCGAGGGGATCACCTTGGCGTCGAAGACGCTGCTCTTGCCCGCCGCCACCTCGGCCGCGACCTTGCCCTCGTGCGTCGCCTTGTGGGCTAGCATCGGCTGGCCGACCACGTCGCCGATGGCGAAGATGTGGGGCACGTTGGTGCGCATCTGCTTGTCGACGGCGATGAAGCCGCGCTCGTCCACGGCGACGCCCGCCGCCTCCGCGCCGATGCGCTTGCCGTTCGGGCGCCGCCCCACCGAGACCAGCACCTTGTCGAAGATGTCGGTCGCCGGCGCGGTACCGCCCTCGAACGACACCTTCAGGCCCTCCGGCGTCGCCGCGACGGCCGTGACCTTGGCCTTGAGGTGGATGGCCTCGTACTGCTTCTGGATCCGCTTCATCAGCGGCGTGACCATATCCTTGTCGGCACCGGGGATGATCTGGTCCATCAGCTCGACGATGGTAACCTTGGAGCCGAGTGCGTGGTAGACGGTCGCCATCTCCAGCCCGATGATGCCGCCGCCGATCACGAGCAGGCGGGCCGGCACGCCGTCGAGTTCGAGCGCCCCCGTCGAGTCGATGACGCGCGGGTCGTCGTGCGGGATGAACGGCATCTGCACCGGCTCGGAGCCGGCGGCGATGATGGCGTGGTCGAAGCCGATCACGCGGGTCCGGCCCTCGTGCTCCACCGCGACCTGGTTCGGACTGACGAAGCGGGCCTCGCCCGTCACCACCGTGACCTTGCGCTGCTTGGCGAGACCCGAGAGGCCGCCGGTGAGGCGCTTGACCACGCCGTCCTTCCATTCGCGCAGCTTGTCGATGTCGATCTGCGGCGCGGTGAAGGAGATGCCGTGCGCCGCCATGGCGTGGCTCTCGTCGATGACCTTCGCGGCGTGCAGCAGGGCCTTCGACGGAATGCAGCCGACGTTGAGGCAGACGCCGCCGAGACTGGGCCAGCGCTCGACGAGCACCACCGACTGGCCGAGATCGGCCGCCCGGAACGCGGCGGTGTAGCCGCCGGGCCCGGCGCCGATGACGAGCACCTGCGCCCGCATCTCCTCGCCGGAGACCGCCGCCGCGCCCTTCGGTGCGGCGGCCTCGGCGGCACCCTGGCCGCCCTGGGTCGCGGCCGAGCCGTAGCCGGCTTGGCCTTCGCCTGGTGCGTGGGCTGCGGCGGCGCCCGTGCCGGCCGGGCTCGGCTTCGGCGTGCCTGTCGCGGCGGCGGCCTCGGCCATCACCAGGATCAGGTCGCCCTGGCTGACCGTGTCGCCCGCCTTGATCCGCACCTCGGCCACCGTGCCGGCAACCGGGGACGGGATGTCCATGGTGGCCTTGTCGGATTCCAGCACGACGATGACGTCGTCGACGGAAATCACGTCGCCGGGGCTGACGCTGACCTCGATGACGGGCACGTTCTTGAAGTCGCCGATATCTGGCAGATGGATGCTGTTGCTGCTCATCGTGTCACCTCACTTGAGTTCGCGCTGGCCGGGTCTCGTCAGACGACGAGGCGCCGGACGTCCTCGAGGACGTGGGCGAGGTGGCGGGCGAAGCGCGCGGCGAGCGCGCCGTCGATGACGCGGTGGTCGTAGGAGAGGGAGAGCGGCACGATCAGGCGCGGCTTGAACTCCGTGCCGTTCCAGACCGGCGTCATCTTGGAGCGGGCGACGCCCAGGATGGCGACCTCGGGCGCGTTGACGAGCGGCGTGAAGGACGTGCCGCCGATGCCGCCGAGGCTGGAGATCGAGAAGGTCGCGCCCTGCATGTCGGCGGCGCTGAGCTTGCCGTCGCGGGCTTTCGCCGAGATCGCGCCGAGATCGCGGCTGATCTCGACGATGCCCTTGCGGTCGGCATCCTTGATCACCGGGACCACGAGGCCGTCCGGCGTGTCCACCGCCACGCCGATGTTGTAGTATTGCTTGAGGATCAGCGCGTCCTTCTCGGGCGAGAGCGAGGCGTTGAACTCGGGGTGCTTGCGTAAGCCAGAGACCGCCGCCTTGATCAGGAAGGCCAGCAGGGTGACGCGGTAGCCCTTGTCCTTGAGTTCCTTGCCCGCGTTATCGAGTTCCTTGCGGTAGGCGTCGGTCTCGGTGATGTCCGATTCGTCCTGGTGGGTGACGAGCGGCACGTTGAGCCAGGACCGGTGCAGGTGCGCGCCGGAGATCTTCTTGATCCGCGACAGGGGCCGGGTCTCGGTGGGGCCGAACTTCGAGAAGTCCACGGCCGGGATCTCGGGGATGCCCATCCCGCCGCCCGAGAACGCGGCCGTGCCTGAGGCGCCGGGCGCCTGCGCGGCGGAGCGCGTGAGGTGACCCTTCACGTCCTCCTTGGTCACCCGGCCCTTCTCGCCGGTGCCCTTGATGGTGGTGAGGTCGATCCCGAGTTCGCGCGCCAGGCGGCGGACGCCCGGGCTGGCATGGACCTGGGAGAAGTCCGGAATGTTGCCGGCGGGGGCTGCAGGGGCGGGGCTCGGAGCGGCGTTCGGGGCCGGCTCCTGCTTGGCGAGCAGTGCGGCGCTGTCGGCGCCTGCGGGCGCGTCGGCGGCCTTCTCGGCCGCGGCGGTGTCGCCCTTGGCGCCCTCGCCCTTGAACACGAGGAGCGGCGAACCCTCGCTCACCTTGTCGCCGAGCTTGACCAGGATCCGCTCCACCACGCCCGCGCTCGGCGAGGGCACGTCCATGGTCGCCTTGTCGGATTCGAGCGAGACCAGCGGATCGTCGGGCCCGATCGTGTCGCCCTCCTTCACGTGGATCTCGATGATCGGGATGTCCTTGAAGTCGCCGATGTCCGGAATCTGGATCTCGATACCCACTGCGCAATCTCCCTGGTTGAGTCGGAGCCTCTCGCGGGCTCCCTCGTGCGGTCCGTCGATGGAAAGGGTCGGGAAGTCTCAGGGCGTCGGCCGCCGGGATGCGGCGGCCGACGGGGCGCGGATCAGACGGTCCAGGGTGCCGGCCGGTCCGTGTCGATGCCGTACTTGGCGATGGCGTCGGCCACCGTCTGGGCCGGGATCACACCCTCCTCGGCGAGGCTGTGCAGGGCCGCCACCACGACCCAGTGCCGGTTGACCTCGAAGAAGTCGCGCAGGCGGGCCCGGTAATCCGAACGGCCGAAGCCGTCGGTGCCGAGCACACGGTAGCGTCCCGGAACCCAGGTGCGGATCTGGTCGGCGAACAGGCGCATGTAGTCGGTGGCGGCGACCACCGGGCCGGTGCGACCCGAGAGGCAGGTCTCGACGTGCGAGAGGCGCTTGCCCTCCAGGGGGTGGAGCAGGTTCCAGCGCTCCGCCGCCATGGCGTCGCGGCGCAGCTCCGTGAAGCTCGGGCAGCTCCAGATGTCGGACGCGATCCCGAAATCCTGCTCCAGCAGGTCTGCCGCCGCGATGACCTCGCGCAGGATGGTGCCCGAGCCCAGCAGCTGCACCCGGTGGCCCTTGGTCTTTTCCGCAGGGCCTTCCTTGAACAGGTACATCCCCTTGATGATGCCGGCCTCCGCGCCCTCGGGCATGCCCGGGTGCTCGTAGTTCTCGTTCATCACGGTGATGTAGTAGAACACGTCCTCCTGCTCGGCATACATCCGGCGCAGGCCGTCCTGCACGATCACCGCCACCTCATACGAGAAAGTTGGGTCGTACGAGACGCAGTTCGGGATGGTCGACGAGATGAGGTGGCTGTGGCCGTCCTCGTGCTGCAGGCCCTCGCCGTTGAGTGTGGTGCGGCCGGCGGTGCCACCGATGAGGAAGCCGCGCGCGCGCATGTCGCCCGCCGCCCAGGCCAGATCGCCGACCCGCTGGAAGCCGAACATCGAGTAGTAGACGTAGAACGGGATCGTCGGCGCGTCGGAGTGCGAGTAGGAGGTCGCGGCCGCGATCCAGGACGACATCGCGCCCGGCTCGTTGATGCCCTCCTGGAGCATCTGACCGTTCTTGTCCTCCTTGTAGTACATCAGCTGGTTGGCATCTTCCGGCCGGTAGAGTTGGCCGACCTGGGAGAAGATGCCGAACTGGCGGAACATGCCCTCCATGCCGAAGGTGCGGCTCTCGTCGGGCACGATCGGCACGATGCGCTTGCCGATGTTCTTGTCGCGCAGCAGCGTGTTGAGGATACGCACGAACGCCATGGTGGTGGAGATCTCGCGGCCCGCGGTCTCCTTGAGCTGGGCCGAGAACGCCGAGAGTGGCGGGATCTCCAGGGCATGCGACTTCCGACGCCGCAGGGGGAGGGGACCACCCAGTGCCTCGCGCCGGGCCATGAGGTAGCGGTGCTCGGGGCTGCCTTCGGGGAACCGGATGAAGGGGATCTCCTTCAGCTGGTCGTCGGTGAGGTCGATCTGGAAGCGGTCGCGGAACTGGCGGAGCACCGCCTCGCCCATCTTCTTCTGCTGGTGGGTGATGTTCTGAGCCTCGCCCGACTCGCCCATGCCGTAGCCCTTGACGGTCTTGGCGAGGATCAGGGTCGGCTGGCCCTTGTGCTTGGAGGCGGCGCTGTAGGCCGCGAACACCTTGCGCGGGTCGTGGCCGCCGCGGGTCAGGCGCCAGATGTCGTCGTCGGTCCAGTCGGCCACCAGGGCCGCCGTCTCCGGATACTTGCCGAAGAAGTGCTCGCGCACGTAGGCGCCGCTCTTCGACTTGAAGTCCTGATACTGGCCGTCGACGCATTCCTCCATGAGGCGCGCCAGCATGCCGGTGCTGTCCTTCTGGATCAGGGCGTCCCAGCCCGAACCCCACAGCACCTTGATGACGTTCCAGCCGGCCCCCCGGAAATCGGCCTCGAGTTCCTGGACGATCTTGCCGTTGCCGCGCACCGGCCCGTCGAGGCGCTGCAGGTTGCAGTTGATGACGAAGACGAGGTTGTCGAGTTTTTCACGCGCGGCCAGGGCAATCGCACCCAGGCTCTCGGGCTCGTCCATCTCGCCGTCGCCCATGAAGGCCCAGACCTTGCGGCCGTCGGTCTTGGCGAGGTCGCGGTGATGCAGGTAGCGCAGGAAGCGGGCCTGGTAGATTGCCATCAGGGGGCCGAGACCCATGGAGACCGTGGGGAACTGCCAGAAATCCGGCATCAGCCAGGGATGCGGATAGGAGGAGAGGCCCTTGCCGCCGACTTCCTGGCGGAACCCGAGGAGCTGCTCCTCGGTCAGGCGCCCTTCGAGGAAGGCGCGGGCGTAGACGCCGGGCGAGGAATGACCCTGCACGTAGATGAGGTCGCCGCCGTGGTCGGCGTTGGCCCCGCGCCAGAAATGCATGAAGCCGGTGTCGTAGAGGGTGGCGGCCGACTGGAAGCTGGCGATATGGCCGCCGAGTTCCGAGGAATCCTTGTTGGCCCGCAGGATGATCGCGATGGCGTTCCAGCGGATCGCCGAGCGGATGCGGTGCTCGATGGCCCGGTCGCCCGGATGCGGATCCTGGTTCTGGGGCAGAATCGTGTTCAGATACGCAGTGTTGGCCGAGTACGGGACCGGGGCGCCCTTCTTGCGGGCTCCGTCGATGACTTGCTCGATCAGGTAATGCGCCCGCTCCGGCCCGTCGACGTCGAGGACGCCATCGAGTGAGTCGAGCCATTCCTGCGTCTCGACGGGATCGAGGTCGCGGCTACGCTCCATGGTATCCTCCCTAGTGTTTCTTGAGCGGATCAGACGCGTTTGCCCGCTCTTTGTCAGTATGATTTTGCAGGAAGTGGACCAAGTCCAGTCCATTTAAATTAAATCACTGAAACAATGACTTGAATGATTTTTGGGTTTTGCGGCAGTGCGGCATCCCGCACGTATTGTCCGGCCCCTGTCCGAAACTTCGGACAGGGGCGTGCGTCACGCAGAATGGAGGGCGCGCAATCGCGGAGCCGCGGAACTCGGCTGTTTCGATCGAATCGGGCACGTGCGAGCCCAGCCGGAGGTGGGTGCTCCCGAAAGACCGGCGCGTGGTCGGCGCCTCAGCGCCGCATGGTCAGGCGGCGAGGGCCAGGGCCCGGGTCACGGTGGAGCGCAGATCCGCGAGGGAGAAAGGCTTGGTGAGCACATCGGTGACGATGGCGTCGAGGCCGCGCGCGCGCTCGCGCTGATCGGCGAAGCCCGTCATCAGCAGGATGGTGAGGTTGGGAAAATCGCGCTTGGCCGCCAGTGCCAGGGCGATCCCGTCCATCAGCGGCATGCGGATGTCCGTGAGCATCAGATCGAAGGCGCCGTCGGCTTCGATGAGACGGTCGAGCCCGTCGCTGCCATCGGTGGCGGTGACCACGGCATGGCCATCGATCTCCAGGCCCCGCTTGAGGAATCCCCGGACCGTCTCTTCGTCATCCACGAGCAGGATGCGCGCCATCGTTCGTCAGGTTCTCTCGCAAGGGAAGGGATTTCAGTCACGCAAGCGAGCGGGCGCCCTGTCAAGGGACAGAGCGCCACACGGATGCGCCTGCGGACTTTTTTTCGTGCCGGGACCGTAGTCTTCGCCGGGTGGTCCGCTCCGGCGACCGTCCCTCGATCAGGTGCCGCCGAACAGGTCCGCTTCGGGGCTGTCGTAATCCACGAGGCCGACGAAGGGCAATTGCCGGTAGGCGTGCGCCACGTCCATGCCGTAGCCGACCACGAAGACGTCGGGGCAGGTGAAACCGACGAAGTCGGCGTCGATGGTGACGGCGCGCTTGCCCGGCTTCTCGAGGAGCACGGCCGTGAGCACCCGCTTGGCCCCGCGCGCCATCAGCAGATCCTTGGCGAACACGATGGTCCGGCCGGATTCGAGGATGTCGTCGATGAGCAGCACGTCGCGCCCGCGCACCTCGCTCTCGACGTCGCGCAGGATCTCGACCTGTCCCGACGAGACCGTGGCGGTGCGGTAGCTCGACAGATGGACGAACTCCGCCTGCGGCTCCAGACCGGCCCGGTGCAGGGCGCGCAGGAGATCGGCGGCGAACATGAAGCTGCCCTTGAGCACCGCCACCACCAGGAGGTTCTGGGGCTTGGCCGCCGCGATGGCGGCGGCGAGTTCCTCGGTGCGCCGGGCGATGGCGGCTTCGTCGAACAGGACGCGGACGCGTCGGGAAGGTGTCGTCATGGACACCTCATATCACGGGTGGCCGCGGGTGCCATCGGTTTTGGCGACCGCGTCGGCCCGTTGCACCGAAGGGGCTTGCGAGAAACGCACGTGGATCGCGCGCGCCTCGGCGGGCGGCGCCGACAGGCTGGCCCGGAACCGCGCGGTCTCGCGGTTCTCGAGGCTGCGGCGCGGCGGGACCACGCTCCAGCGATACAGGGGCTGGTCGCGCCCGTCCCGCACCTCGATCTCGATGGGGGGGACCGCCGCGCCGTCCGCCGCCACCCCGACCACGTCGCCCTCGACCACGAGCTGGGCGCCGTCGCCTTGCGTCTGAAAAGCGACCACGTCGCGCAGGTCGAGGCCGCGGAGATTCACCGGCAGGCCGATGCGGGCGTAGAGCCCGGCGGTCTGGGGCATCGCCCGCACCACGGTCGTGCGTCCGAGAACCGCGAGGCCGAGCCCGGCCACAACGGACAGGCCGATGGCGGCGGTGGGCGAGAAGCGTGGCCGCCCGACGAACTTGACCGGGGCCTTCGGTCTCGGGCGAGCGCGTGGCTCGGAGGGGAGCGCCTCCGCCGTGGCCGATGCGGGCCCGGAATCGGATGCCCCTGTCTCTTCCGCCATCGCCGCCTCCCAGGCGTCGAGGGAGGCCTGGGCCTCGGCCCGCGCCTTGGCGTCCTCCGGGCCGGCCTGGACCGCCTCCATCATGGCGGCCGTCATCTCGGCCTCGAGGGCGGCCGCGACATCGTCCGGGGAGATGAACCAGGTCTCGCGGCAGGCCGCGCAACGCACGGAGCGTCCCTCCGCGCCGACGCGATCGGTGTCGATCACATATTCGCTTGCACAGGATGGGCAGACGATCAGCATGGCGAATCGGCGCCCCGGGGTCTCGATCGGCAGTTGCCGGCTCGGTCAAAAAGACTCACACGGTTCTGCGCGAACGCGGTTAACCATCCGTGAAGCGGTGGCGCCGGACGCGTGCGCCGCGTTCCCGAGGGGATGCGCGACCGCAATCGGGCAAGCGTGATGAGGCAAGAGCGCGTGATGGGGCAAGAGTGATGGGGTGCGCGTGGCGGATCGGGTGAACACGGGCAGCCTGCTGTCCGGGGCGGAAGAGCCGGTGGTCCAGTTCGAGAATGTCGGGATGCGCTACGGCCTCGGTCCGGAGGTGCTCAGCGACGTGAGCTTCCAGATCGCGCCGCGCTCGTTCCAGTTCCTCACGGGACCGTCGGGGGCGGGCAAGACCACGCTCCTGCGCCTCATCCTCCTGTCGGTGCGCCCGACGCGGGGACTGGTCTCGGTGTTCGGCGAGGAGGTCAGCGGCATCTCCAGCGAGGCACTGACGGGCCTGCGCCGGCGCATGGGCGTGGTGTTCCAGGATTTCCGCCTCCTCGACCATCTCACCACCTACGAGAACGTCGCGCTCCCCCTGCGCGTCCAGGGCCGGGCCGAGACGAGCTACCGGGCCGAGGTGGTCGAATTGCTGCGCTGGGTCGGCCTCGGCGAGCGCATGCACGTGTTGCCGCCGCTCCTGTCGGGCGGCGAGAAGCAGCGCGCCGCCATCGCGCGCGCCCTCATCGCGCGACCCGAACTGCTCCTCGCCGACGAGCCCACGGGCAACGTCGATCCGGGGCTGGGACGGCGCCTCTTGCGCCTGTTCATCGAGCTCAACCGCCTCGGGACCTCCGTGCTCATCGCCACCCACGATTTCGCCCTGATGGATCTCGTCGATGCCCGCCGGCTGGTGCTCGGCGACGGCCGCCTCGCCGTGGAGCGTCCATGAGCCGATCCGTCGCCCCCGCCGCCAGCCGACCCGTTTCCCCGCCGCGCACGGCGTCGCCTCCGCCGAGCCCGCTGCCCGCGACCCTGCGGCGCAACGCCCCCCTGGTCCCGACGGATTCCTCGGCGAGCCGGGCGCTCGCCGCCGTCATCGCCATCCTCACCTTCCTCGCCGCCCTGTGCGCGGGGGCCGCCGAGATCGTGGCCTCCAGCGCCGACCAGTGGCAGGGCGCGGTCGCCCAGGAAGTGACGATCCAGGTCCGCCCGAGCCCCGGGCGCGACCTCGACGCCGACGTCGCCCGGGCGGAAAGCCTGGCCAAGGCAACGCCCGGTATCGCCACCGCCCGGGTGTTCTCGAAGGCCGAGGCCGAGCGGCTGCTCGAGCCCTGGCTCGGCAGCGGCCTCGATCTGTCCGACCTGCCGGTGCCGCGCCTCGTCACCCTGCGCCTCGCCGAATCCGCCCGGCCCGACCTGAAGCCCCTGCGCGCGTCGCTCGCGGAGGCGCTCCCCGGCGTCGCGAGCCTCGACGACCACGCCCTGTGGCTGCGCCGGCTCTCGACCATGGCCAACACCTTCGTGGGCGTCGGCGTCGGCCTCGTCGCCCTCGTCCTCGTCGCCACGGGTCTCGCCGTGGTCTTCGCGACGCGCGGCGCCATGGCGGGTAACCGCGAGGTGGTTGAGGTGCTGCACTTCGTCGGCGCCGACGACGATTTCATCGCCCGCGCGTTTCAGCGGCGGTTCTTCCGCCTCGGCTTGCGCGGCGGCATCATCGGCTCCGTGGCGGCCCTGATCGCCTTCACGATCGCCGGCTTCGCCGCCGGCGCCTGGCGCTCCGGACCGGCCGGCGAGGAGATCGAGGCCCTGTTCGGCGCCTTCCACATCGGCTGGCGCGGCTATGCCAGCGTGCTCCTCATCGGTGTGATCGCCTCCGTGGTCACCGGCATCGTCTCGCGCCTCACCGTGCGGCGCTTCCTGGCCTGACCATGTCCGGGGCGCACCTCACGGGATCGCGTTAACCCTCCGTGAACCTTTCCGGGAGGAGATACTTGCCTCGTCACGGCCTCAATCGGGGCTATCTTCACGGAGAATGACGACGCGGATGTCAGGCAGCCACACCATGAGGCCCTCCGAGGCTTTCGGCTGGGCCTGGACCGATGCACCCCGGCGTGCGGAGCCCGCCCTTCGCCTATCGGTGCGATCCCCCGGGCGCACGATGAAGGCGGTCCTGGGGCTCGCCGGTCTCGGCGGAGCGGTCCTGTTCGGTGGTTTCCTCACCTTCGTCGCCTGCGTCGAGCGCGACCAGCGTGCGCCGGAAGGCCGGGCCGACGGCATCGTGGCCCTGACGGGAGGCGCCCAGCGCATCGGCGATGCCATCGATCTCCTGGCCAACGGTTACGGTCGGCGCCTGCTCATCACCGGCGTCAACGAGCGCACCAGCCGCGACGAGATCGCCCGCCTCAATCCCAATCAGCGCCACTGGATCGATTGCTGCGTCGATCTCGACTACCGGGCGCGCAACACCATCGGCAACGCCATCGAGACCCGGCGCTGGATGCGCCTGCACCGCTTCAGCACCGTGGCGGTGGTGACGTCGAACTACCACATGCCCCGCACCCTGGTGGAGCTCGATCATGCCCTGCCGGGCATCGACCGCGTGGTGCCGTATCCGGTCGTGACCGAGGGGTTCGATGCCGGTCGCTGGTGGCAGCAACCGTCCGCGGCCCGGCTCCTCGCCTCCGAATACCTGAAGTTCCTGGTGGCCTGGGTCCGCACTCGCTTCGAGGACGACCCCGAGCGGTCCCGCGCGGCGATCCTCATCGGGCGCGGCAAACCGATCAAGGTCGTGGCTGAACCGCTTCTCCTGCGCGGCCAGCACTGAATCGTCCGGGGCCCCTGGGCAATCGGTTCGTCCCGCGGCCGCGCCAGAGCGTGGCGCGTCGGCTCACACGCCTTTGCAGCGGCTCTTGATCAGCCCCGAGAACTCCTTCTCGGAGCCCACCACCTGGGCCAGCCGCTCGCTGCGCTCGGCCCCGGACAGGCAGCGGCCGTAGACGCTGGCCACCCGGCGCATGGTCTCGACGTGGCGACGCCAGATTCGGCACAGTTCGGCCTCGTCGCTGCCCGTCTGTTCGAGCTGGTCGATGGCTTGGCGCTGCATCGAACTCGCCACGAGGACGTCGCGCGCGCAGGCGGTGTCCGTCGGACCGGCCGCGGCCGGGACGCCCAGGGCCAGGAGACAGCCAGCGGCGGCGGCCGACTGGAATCGCGAAAGGAACGGCATCGGGATCACGCCGCCTGGGACGCCGACGTGTGGGTCAGGAGGGCATAGAGGGCGCTGGCGTCGCGGGCGGCGCGGATGCGCTCGAGGATGCCGGGTTCGCGCAGGAGCCGGGCCACCTGGGCCAGGGCCTTGAGGTGATCGGCGCCCGCTCCCTCGGGGGCGAGGAGCAGGAAAGCGATGTCCACGGGCTGGCCGTCCAGGGAATCGAAATCCACCGGCCGCTCCAGGCGGGCCACGAGGCCGAACAGGCGGTCCAGGCCCGGCAGCTTGCCGTGCGGGATCGCCACCCCGTCGCCGATGCCCGTCGAGCCGAGTCGTTCCCGCTGCAGCAGGGTCTCGAACACTTCGCGCTCGTCCAAAGCCGGCAGGTGCCGCACGGCGTGGGCGCTCAACTCCTGCAGGATCTGCTTCTTGGCGCGGGCGCGCAGCGAAGGCACCACGGAATCCGGATTGAGGAATTCCAGCACTGGCATGAAGGACCGCCGCCCCTTCGGCGGTGACCGGAACGGCCACCGCGGAGTAAAAGGTCGGACCGCGCACGGTCCAAGATCACCTGAGGATCAATCGCTGGGTTCCGATGTCAGTTCCGGTCAGGCGCTCAAGCGTTGGCGTCCGCCGGATCGACCCAGCCGATCGCTCCGTCACTGCGGCGGTATACGACGTTGATGCGCCCGGTGCCAGCATGAACGAACACGATCACCGGCGCCCCCGTCAGATCGAGGGCGGTGACCGCCTCGCTCACCGAATGGCGCTTGAGCGTCTTGGTGCTCTCGGCCACCACGGGGGGATGATCCGTTCCATCGTCGGGCTGATCGCCGTCGAGATCCTCCGCGTCGCGGTCGTCGTCGTCCGCCGACTCGGCCTCGCTCGGGGACGCGAACACGGCGTAGGCGGCCTGCACGGTGGCGCCCTCGTGGGCGGCCGCACCGTGGTCCTTGAGCCGGTGCTTGTAGCGGCGCAGGCGCTTCTCGAGGCGGTCGGCCGTCTGCTCGAAGCTCGCATGGGCATCGTGTGCGGCCCCCGAGGCTTCCAGGGTCAGGCCGGAGACGAGGTGCAGCACGCAATCCGTCCGGTAGGCCGTCCCGTCCCGCCGCAGGGTGACGTGGCCCGAGCAGGTCCCGTTCATGTGGCTGTCGAGGTATTTCGAGAGGGTCGCCGCCATCCGCTCTTCGACCCGGCCCCGCAGGGCTTCGCCGAGGTCCAGGCCATGGCCCGTGACGCGTAGTGACCCCATGTTCCCTCCGGTTTTTGTCGCCGTTGCGGGTCGAGTTAAGGAGCCTGCGCGAGAGAAGTCAACGAAGTCGGTCGCGTTGGCGAGCCGGGCCGGTCCGGCGTTCGGGAGCCAGGGCGGGCCCGATTCCGGTCCGCATGCGCCGGGGCGAATGTTTCCCCCGTGGGCAGAGGTTTTCATCCCGATCGGGCGTTTTCTGTTCGGGTGGGCGTTTTCCCCGGCGGCCGATGGGTTCAAGCTGTGCGAGAATCGCCCGCGGGAGCGTCCGCCCGGTTGGCCGTCCCCTCGTTTTTATCGGCGATCGGTTCTTGCCACGCCGCCGTTCTTGTCATTCAGCGTTCTTGCCGCCAGCTGTTTTTGCCGCCAGCCGTTCTTCCCGTCCCATAACTCTTGCCGTCCCATAAGTTTTGAGTCCCGATGGTCATTCTCCGCTCGATCGCCTTCAGCCTCGCCTTCTACCTCGCCACGACGCTCATCGCGGTGCTCGGCCTGCCCGCCCTCGTCTCCCGCCGGGCCGTCATCCGCCTCGCTCAAGCCTGGGCGAACGTCACCCTGTGGCTCCTGCGGGTGATCGGCGGCGTGGCGGTGGAGTTCCGGGGTCTGTCCAACATTCCGCAGGGTCCCGTCCTCGTCGCGGCCAAGCACCAGTCCGCTCTGGAGACCCTGGCGCTCGTCACGGTGTTCCCGGACTTCGCCTACATCCTCAAGCGTGAGCTCCTTTGGATTCCCCTGATCGGCTGGTTCCTGTCGCGCTCCGGCATGGTCGCCATCGACCGCTCGAAGGGCACGCGCGCCATGGCGGCGATGAACGAGGCCGCCGCCGACGTGATCCGCGCGGGACGCCAGCTCATCATCTTCCCCGAAGGAACGCGCCGCCCGCCCGGCGCCCCGCCGGCCTACAAGCTCGGGCTGACCCACCTTTACGCGACCCTGGGCGTGCCCTGCCTTCCCGTGGCCCTCGACACCGGCCTGTACTGGCCGCGCCGCAGCCTGATGCGCCGGCCCGGCACCACGGTGATCGAGTTCCTTCCCCCGATCCCGCCCGGCCTCGACCGCGCCCGCTTCCTCGACACGGTCCAGGCGCGCATCGAGGGCGCCTCCGACGCCCTTCTCAGTGCCGGCCGGGCCGACCTCGCGGCTCGGGGCCACACCGTACCGGCCCCGGTGCAAAGCGCGTCGCCCACCGCCTGAGGCGTTGCAGGGCGCGCTCCGGCATCGGCGGACACCCGGGCGAAACCTTCGTGGGGTCGCGGGCATGGAATCGCGGGGATGGGGTCGCCGGTGCCCGAACGTTCTCGCCCGGGAACGGTGGCCTTGACGGTAACCCTTTGTTAGGAATACTTTGGAACAAACAGCGAACGAAGGGTCCTGTCCCGGTCCGCTCCCAGCGGAACTTCGCGGAGGCCCGAGCACGGAGACGACCGATGCGCGAAGAACGCCTCAGAACGACCGCCGGTCTGCGTGGAACCCCCGCCCTGCTGCTGAGTGCATGGCGTGGCCGGTCCGGCCGTCGCTACATCGTCGGCATCCACGATCTCGTCGAGCCTGAACTCGACGACATGGACGACGCGGTGATCCTGGCGGTGCGCCGCGACGCGGACGGGCATGGCGAGCTCGTCAGCGTCACCTCCGCCGGGGAAAGCCCGCGGGAGCGCCTGACCCGCGGCTGGCTGGCCCGCGCCCGGCATCGCGGCGCCAATGAGATGCACGTCCACCGCCTCGCCGAGACCGAGGCCGAGCGCCGCGCCATCGTGGCCGACTTCGACGCCGACGCGATGGCCGACGCCTGAACCCATCGGCCATGCTTTCGCCGCCAAGACCCTGATAGGCCATGCCGGACGAACGTGGCGGGCCTGCAGAGGGGCCGCCTCCGAAAGATCAACGGCGGCGGGGACCCGATGACAACGACGACAACGCCGGCCGCGCCCCGCGCGCATTCGCGAAAAGGCCTGTTCGTCCCCTTCATCCTGCTCGCCACCCTCGTGGTCCTGTGGTCCGCCGCATGGGTCTGGGTCCGCGACCGGGCGGGCCGCGAGATGGATGCCTGGCTCGCCCGGGAGGCGGCGGCTGGCCGGACCTGGACCTGTGCCGACCGGTCGATCTCCGGCTATCCGTTCCGCATCGAACTCCGCTGCGCGTCCCTCGCCTTCGCCCGCGCCGACAGCCGCTTCACCCTGGGGCCGGTCACCGCCGTGGTTCAGGTCTATCAGCCGCGCCAGGGCATCCTGCAGGTGGCCGGGCCGTTCCACGTCGAGCAGGGCGACCTCACCGGCGACGTGACATGGACGTCCCTGGAGGCGAGCTTCCACGGCGCGTCCGAGGCGTTCGTGCGCGCCTCCGTGGTGGTCGACGCCCTGAAGGGCACCGTGCGCGGACCCGGGCAGCCCGACATCGCCTTCGACGCCCAGCACCTCGAGGCCCATGGCCGGCCGACCCCCGGCCGCTTCGCCGCCGAGGGAGCCGTCGACCTCAGCCTGCGCGTCGCCAAGGCGGCGGTGCCGTTCATCGATCCCTACGTCGGCAACGCCGACCCGACCGACATCGCCCTCGACGCCACCGTGAACCGGGCCGCGACCCTACACACGGGAACGGTGGCACGGGAACTGGAGGCCTGGCGCCAAGCCGGCGGCAGCCTCGACATCGCCCTCCTGTCGCTCGCCAAGGGCAATCGTCGGGCCCAGGCCCACGGCAGCCTGAGTCTCGATCCGAGCCATCGTCCGGAAGGACAGATCGACGTGCGCGCCGCCGGCGTCGAAGCCATCGTCGGCCAAGTCATGGGCCAGCGCTTCGGCGCCGAGAAGGGCGCCCTCATCGGCAACCTCGTCGGCCAGTTCCTCGGCGGCGGCCGCCGTGCCCGGGCGGAGGCGGCGGCGCCCGACGCGGTGCCCCCGGCCGACCCGGCCCTGAAGGCCCTCCCGCCCCTGCGGATCGCCGACGGTCGCCTGATGCTCGGCCCGTTCCCGATCCCGAATGTCGAGGTTCCGCCGCTCTATTGAGGCGGAGTGGGGCCGGTCGGCGGACGGGATTTAGTGAAAATCGGCGGGTTCGAGAAAATCTCGGTCCCGTCCGGTTGAACGGAATCCGATGCGGGGCGTTTGAACGGTCAAGCTCAAGCCGAAGCGGTTGAGCGCGCCCCGGAGTTCCGTTCCATGACCTTGACCACCATCCTTCTCATCATCCTCATCATCGCGGTTCTCGGCGGCGGCAACTTCCTCGGCGGCGGCGCCTATCGCGGACAGAGCTTCGGCCTCGGCGGTATCCTCGTGATCATCCTCATCGTGCTGCTGGTGACCGGACGACTCTGAGCTTCCGAACCTCGTCTTAAGACACTAGCCAAGCGAGATCTTTGGGACTTGTCGGCGTATCGGCCCGAACGCGAAGCTCGCCGTTCGGGTCGCTGCGTTCAAGGCTGGCAGGTGATTCCGACCACGGCGCCTGCCAGCCGCGCAACGACGGTTCCGGACGGGCCGGTCGCAGCGGTCGCGGTCGTCACGCCGGCCGAAGTCAGGAACGCGCCGATCCGGTCGGCCGCAACCGTTCCGTACCGCGCGGGCGGCACCACCCCCGCCACCTTGCGCGGCGCGCTCGGATAGCTGGCAACGAGTCCGGAGAGCGCCCCGCTGGCGTTCAGGATCGGTGCCCCCCCGGCGCCCGGCTGAAGAGGCGCCTCGATTCGCCCGTCGCTCGCGAGAAAGCCGGGCGCCGCCGCCACGGCGCCGTTCCCCTCCGCCCCCATCACCAGCACGGATCCCGAGGCCGTCGCGCCCGCCCCCTGCAGGGCCGGCGGAGCACCCGACTTCGACGGGCCCGACACATCCAGAAGCATCAGGCCGCCGTCGCGCATCGCGATGCGGGCGGCCCCACCGTTGACCCGCGGGATGGCGCAGCCGTCGAGGGCGGCGGCACTCGTGAGCACACGACCCGGCGCCACCAGCAGCCCCGTCGCGAAGGGCGCGGCGGGACGGTCGATCAGGGGGGGCGGGATTGGAGCGGCGCGGGCGACCGGAGCCGCGGGCGCCGCGTCCGGGAACGGCACGAAGCTGTTGGCGATGGCGATGACGAGGCGGTCGAACGTCTCCGAGAGCGCTTTGTCGTAGCCCAGGGTCAGACCGCGCAGGCCAGCTTCCCCGGCGGCGTAGCGGATGTAGGACTTGCCCGCGGGTGTCTCGGCGGTGACCACGAGGAAGTCCGGCCGCTGAAGCTTGTACGTCACGCGGCGCTCGGGGGTCGGCGCGGTGAGGCGGGCGAACATCGCTTCGAGGCTCGACTCGCCGGGGGCGAACGACTTCGTCTCCACGGTGATGCGGCCATCCGCGCTCTGCCAGCGGGTGCCGCCCGGGATCGCTCCGCGCTTGGGCAGCAACCGCTCGGGCAGGCCCAGAACCGTGCCGCTCGCCGGATCGGGCTTGATGAGGAAGCCGGCCGCCGCGCGCGCGGCCGCACCGGCCTTGAGCAGCCCCGCGCGGCCGGTCGCGTCGAGGAGGCCGCCCCCGCCGCCCGTCCGGGCCCGGTAGGCGTTCAAGGCGTCGTAGGTGCGCTTCCCGAACGTGCCGGTGACGACGGCGTTGGAATCCCCCGTCCAGACCAGGGCGTCCTGGAGGGCCTTGCGTTCGGCTTCCGGCAACGCCTCGTACGCCGCCTTGGCCGCTTCGAAGGCCGGGTCGGGCGCAGCCGCCCTCGGAGGCGGCCCGGCGGGCCTCGGTGCCTGGGCCAGGGCCAGCGCCGGGGCGAGACCCAACACGACGCAGCCCATTCCCAAACCGGCCCGAACCCGTCGCACCATCGATCCGTGCCTCCGAAACGCGGGATGGAGCTTGGCAGAGGCGCCGCGTGAATTCCAGGGCGTCGATCCCGGATTGCGGGCGGGAGGCGAAGTGCTACGGTCCCGGCCCGGAGCGCCGTGCGGGCGGGGTCGAGTCGATGGGGTTGGCGATGGCGGGATCGACGGGGCACAGGCGCACGGCGCTCGTGGCAGCGGGCGCGTTCCTCCTGGCCGGCCTGTTCGACCCGCCTGCGCAGGCGCAGGCACCCCTGGGCCAACCCACCAGGACGGGCCTGAAGGCCCCGGCCCCCAAGGCCTTTCAGCGTGAAACCCTCGCCAGCGACGGCGTACGCCTCGAGGCCGCCCTCAAGGCCGAGGCCGGCCCGCCGCGCCCGGCCGCTCGGGCACGGGCCGAGGGCGCGGCCCTGATGGAGGCCGAAAAACCCCTCGAGGCGCTCAAGCCCCTCGGGGCCGCCGTCGCCGCCGAGCCGGGCAACCCCGAGAACTGGCTCGCCTACGCCCGTGCCGCGAGCGCCGTCGGCACCGGTGAGACCGGCGATTACAGCAGCCGCATGCGTCTGCGCCGCAACGCCCGGGCCGCCGCCTACGCGGCTTACCTGCGCGCGGCCACCGTCGCCGCCGAGGCCGAGGCGCTCGCCACCCTCGGCGAAGTCCAGGCCGCCGAATCCGAGTGGCGCCCGTCCCTGGAAGCCTACCGCGCCAGCCTCGCGCTCGCCGACGACGCGCAGGTGCGCGAGACCTACGAGGGGCTGCGGGCCGAGCACGGCTTCCGTGTCCTCGACTACAAGGTCGATTCCGATGCCGCCGCCCCGCGCGTCTGCTTCCAGTTCTCCGAAGGGCTGGCCGCGAAGACCGATTTCACCCCCTTCGTCGCCGTCTCGGGCGCGGCCAACGCCGCCGTCACGGGGAGCGGCCAGCAGGTCTGCGTCGACGGACTCAAGCATGGTGAGCGCTACGCCTTCGTCCTGCGCCAGGGGATTCCGTCTGCGGCCGGCGAGACCCTGCTGAAGTCGTTCGACTACGAGGTCTATGTCCGGGACCGCTCGCCCCAGGTGCGGTTCACCGGGCGCAACTACGTCCTGCCGCGCACGGGTCAGGCCGGGGTGCCCCTGATCTCGGTGAACGCAGCGAAGCTCGACGTCGAGGTCCTGCGCATCGGCGATCGCGGCCTGCTGCCGTCGCTGCGCTCGGAAGATTTCCTCTCCCAGCTCAACGGCTCGACGGCGAAGACCATCGCCGAGCAGAAGGGCCAGCGGGTCTGGAAGGGCGTGCTCGACACGGCCAAGGCCGAGCCGAACGCGGAAGCCGTCACGGCCTTCCCCGTGCTGCAGGCGGTGGGCAAGTTGGAACCCGGTCTCTACGTCATGCTGGCCCAGCCCACGGGCGTCGCCGGCGCGACGGACGAGGAGGGCGGCTACGAGCAACAGGCGACGCAGTGGTTCGTGGTCTCGGACCTCGGGCTGACGGTGTTCAAGGGCCGCGACGGGGTCCACGTCTTCGCCCGGTCCCTCGCTTCGGCGGCCGTGGTGGCGGGCGCCGAAATCCGGCTGGTGGCCCGCAACAACGAGGTCCTGGCGACCGCCAAGACCGACGCGCAGGGCCACGCCGCCTTCGCGGCCGGTCTCGCGCGCGGGGAGGGCGGGATCGCGCCGGGTCTCGTCGTGGCGCAGATGGGCGACGATTACGGCTTCCTCGACCTGAACCAATCCGCCTTCGACCTGACGGATCGCGGCGTGAAGGGCCGGCCCCAGCCCGGGGCCGTCGAGGCCTACGTGTTCCCCGAGCGCGGCGTCTACCGCTCGGGCGAGACCGTGAACCTCACCGCCCTCCTACGCGACGCCGTGGGCGTCGCCGTGCCCGACCTGCCCCTGACGCTCGTGCTCAAGCGCCCCGACGGCGTCGAGGCCCGCCGCGTCGCCGTGCCGGATGCCGGCCTCGGCGGGCGCTCGCTCGCCGTGCCCCTCCTGGCCGGGGCCATGCACGGCACCTGGCGGGTCTCGGCCTATACCGACCCCAAGGCGCCCGCCATCGGCGAGGCGAGCTTCCTCGTCGAGGATTACGTGCCCGAGCGCCTGGATGTGACGCTGTCGAGCGCGACCCCGAGCCTCGTCCGGGATGCGCCGGCCACCATCGATGTCGCGGCGCGCTACCTCTACGGCGCGCCGGGCTCGGGGCTCGAAGTCTCCGGCACCGTGCTGGTGCAGCAGGCGGCGGGCAGCGGCATCAAGGGGTTGGAGGGCTTCTCCGTCGGCCTCGACGACGAGCGGGTCGAAGCCGTCTCCCAGGAGATCGAGGCGCGGGCCACCACGGACGCGCAGGGGGCCGCCCGCCTCACCGTGCCGGTGCCGGCGCTTGCCGCCCCGCGCCCCACGGAGGCCCGCATCACCCTTCAGGTCGGCGAGCCGGGCGGCCGGGCGCTCTCGCGCACCCTCACCCTGCCGATCCTGCCCGCCGGCCCGGTGCTGGCGATCCGCAAGACCTTCTCGGGCGACCTGCCCGAGGGCGGCACCGCCGGCTTCGAGGTCGCCATGGCGGCGCCCGATGGCCGGCGCTTGTCCCAAGCGGGCGTCGCCTGGACCCTGCAGAAGGTCGAGAAGACCTACCAATGGTACCGCGAGGGCGGGCGTTGGTCGTTCGAGCCCGTCACCAGCACCCGGCGCATCGCCGACGGGAAACTCGATCTCGCGTCCGACACCCTCGGGCGGATCAATTCCGTGGTGAGCTACGGCACCTATCGCCTGGAGGCGAGCGTGCCGGGCCGGCCGCAGGCCACCGCGAGCGTCACCTTCACGGTCGGCTGGGGCGGGGGCGAGACGGCGGACGTGCCGGACCTCCTCGATCTGCGCCTCGACAAACCGGCCTATGCCACCGGCGAAACCCTGCGTGCCCGCCTTCAGCCGCGCTTTGCCGGTCAGGCGACCCTGGCGGTGGTGAGCGACAAGGTCCACGCCGTGCTGACCGTGGCGGTGCCGAGCGGCGGCACCACCGTCGACATCCCGGTCAAGCCCGAATGGGGTGCCGGCGCCTATCTCGTCGCCACCGCCTACCGGCCCCTCGACCAGGCGGCCAAGCGCCTGCCGGGCCGGGCCCTCGGGGTGGCGTGGTTCGCCGTCGATCCGGCGAGCCGCAGCCTCGCCGTCACCGTGGAGGCGCCCGCCAAGGTGCGGCCCCGCGAGACCCTCACGCTTCCGATCCGCCTCGCGGGCCTCGGCTCCGGAGAGACGGCCCGAGTCAGCGTGGCGCTCGTCGATGTCGGCATCCTCAACCTGACGCGCTACGAATCCCCCGATCCGTTCCGGCACTTCTTCGGTCAGAAGGCCCTCGGCCCCGAGATCCGCGACGTCTACGGCTACCTCATCGACGGCATGCAGGGGACGCTCGGCGCCATCCGCTCCGGCGGCGACGGCGGTGCGGCCGAACTCGCCGACACGCCCCCGACCCAGGCGCCCCTGGCGCTGTATTCCGGCCCCGTCACCGTCGGGCCCGACGGCCGGGCCAGCGTCAGCTTCCCGCTCCCGGCCTTCAACGGCACCGGCCGGGTCATGGTCACGGCCTGGAGCCGGTCGAAGGTCGGCGCGGCCCAGGCCGACGTGATCATCCGCGATCCCGTCATCCTCACCGGCACCCTGCCGCGCTTCCTCAACGTCGGCGACCGTTCGCGCTTCCACATCGCCATCGACAACGTCGAGGGGCCGGCGGGCGACTACACCGTCGATCTCGGCCTGACCGGTTCCGTGGTGGTGGGGGCCGAGGCCCTCCACAAGACCCTGCGACTGGAGGCGGGGGCCAAGGGGGCCCTGGTGATTCCCATCACCGCCGCCGGTCCAGGCACGACGCGCCTCGACGTGACACTCACCGGCCCCGGCCTGCCGCCCGGCATCGGCCAGAGCTTCGCGCTCGGGATCGGCGCCGGCACCGGGCCCCTCGCGCGCCGCACGGTGCAGCCCCTCGCTCCCGGCGCGACCCTGCGGGTGACGGACGAACTCCTCGCCGACATCCTGCCCGGCACCGGGGCCGTCTCGGTCACGGCCTCGACGCTCGCCGGCCTCGACGTGCCGGCCCTGCTCCAGGCCCTGGAGCGCTACCCCTACGCCTGCTCCGAGCAGACCGTGAGCCGGGCGATGCCGCTTCTGGCCCTCAGCCGCGCGGCGCCCGGGGACCGGATGGGCGTCGACGACGCCGTGGACATCCGCATCCGCGAGGCCATCGACCGGGTGCTCGCCCGCCAGGGCTCGTCGGGCGAGTTCGGCCTGTGGTCCGTCGGCGGCCAGACCGATGTCTGGCTCAACGCCTACGTCACCGACTTCCTCACCCGGGCGCGCGAGCGAGGCTTTGCCGTGCCACCCACCGCCTTCGCCAGCGCCCTCGACAGCCTGCGCAACGCGGTGGCCAACACGAGCGAGGTCCGGGACGGCGGCATGGACATCGCCTATGCGGCCTACGTGCTCGCCCGCAACGGCCGACCGGTGATGGGGGATCTGCGCTACCTCGCCGACACCAAGCTCGACGCCTTCGCCACCCCCCTCGGGCGCGGCCAGATCGCGGCGGCCCTCGCCCTGCTGGGCGACCGGGGCCGGGCGGCCAAGGCCTTCGCCTCGGCGGTGACGGCACTCAAGGGGCCGGGACCCACGGACCGGCCGGATTACGGCTCGCGCCTGCGCGACGGCGCCGGCCTCCTGACACTGGCCGCCGAGACCGGGCTCGCCCGCGACGCGGTCCAGCCCCTGGCGACCGTCATCGCCGAGGAGCGCCAGGCGGGGCGCCCGACGAGCACCCAGGAGAACGCCTGGATGGTCATGGCTGCGCAGGGGCTGGCCAAGGATTCCGACGCCCTGCGCTTCACCATCGACGGCGCATCCGCGACCGGTGCCCTCGCGCGGCTCTATCGCGGCGATGCGCTGGCGGAAAAGCCCGTCGCCATCGTCAACGCCGGCACCACGACGGCGCAGATGGTGGTGAGCGTGATCGGCAACCCCATCGCGCCCGAGCCCGCCGAATCGCGGGGCTACGCCATCGAGCGGACCTATCACCGCCTCGACGGCAGCCCCGTCGATCTCGCGCAGGGCATTCGCCAGAACGACCGCCTCGTAGTCGTTCTCAAGGTGACGGAGGCCAAGTCCAGCCCCGGCCGCCTGTTGCTGGTGGATCGCCTGCCGGCCGGCCTGGAGATCGACAACCCGAAGCTCCTCGACGCCGATGCGCTCACCGGCCTCGCCTTCGCCAAGTCCGACGTGGCACCGGTGTACACGGCGTTCCGCGACGACCGGTTCGTCGCCGCCTACGAGCGGACGACCGAGCAGTCGGCGTTCTTCCGCGTCGCCTACACCGTGCGCGCCGTCTCGCCCGGCACCTACGTCCACCCGGCCGCCACCATCGAGGACATGTACCGGCCCGAGCGCTTCGGGCGCACGGGCTTCGGGTCCGTGGTCGTGAGCGCGAAGTAGGGCGATGACGCGCGAGGGTCCGCCCTTCGGTTCCTCAGCCGTCGAGGACGCTCACGCCTCCTCCACGGCGGGCGATGGCCGTCATGTCGAGGCGAGCGCGGGTCCCCTCTCCTGGGGGGAGAGGGACAGGGTGAGGTGTGTGACCTCTCCGGGGATGGACCACACCTCACCCCAACCCTCTCCTTCCAGGAGAGAGGGCCTGTCGCGGTCCAGGCGATCGACGAGGACAGTTGCCGCGGGGCTGTTCGTCTTCTTTCTGACGACGGTCGCCATCGCCACCCTCGCCCTCTGGCGATTCGTCGCCATCCTCCCGCCCCTCGATCTGACGCAAGCCGGCTTGCGCTCCACCGTGGTCCTCGACCGCGACGGCGGACTCCTGCGCCCGTTCGCCACCGTGGATGGGCGCTGGCGCCTGCCGCTCTCCGCAGGGCAGGTCGATCCGCGCCTACTCGCCATGCTGACGGCCTACGAGGACAAGGGGTTCGACACCCATCCGGGCATCGACCCGGCCGCCACGCTCCGCGCCGCCGGGCAATGGCTGCGGCACGGCCGAATCGTCTCGGGCGGCTCGACCCTGTCGATGCAGGTGGCCCGCCTCGTCGAGCCCCGCGCCGCGCGCTCGCTTACCGCCAAGCTGCGCCAGATGGTACGGGCGGTGGAACTGGAGCGCCGCCTCGGCAAGGCGGGGGTGCTCGACCTCTACCTTGCGCTCGCCCCCTATGGCGGCCCGGTGGAGGGCCTGCGGGCGGCGAGTCTGGCCTATTTCGGGCGCGACCCGGCCCGGCTTTCCTTCGCCGAGGCGGCTTTGCTCGTCGCCCTGCCGCAGGCCCCCGAAGCGCGTCGGCCCGACCGCTTCCCCATGGCCGCCCGGCGTGCCCGCGACCGGGTCCTCGACCGTGTGGCCGCGCAAGGGATCATCACGCCGGCCGAGGCGAAGGCGGCCAAGGCCGAACCCGTGCCGCAGAGGCGAAAGCCCTTCCCGATGCTGGCGGCCCATGCGGCGGAGGCGGCGGTCGCGGCCGATCCCACTTCGAGGAGCATCCGCCTCACCCTCGATGGGCGCCTGCAGGCGAGCCTCGAGGCACTGGCCACGGAGCGTGCCGCCGCCCTGGGCCCAAGCCTGTCCGTCTCCATCCTAGCCCTCGACAACCGCACGGGCGCGGTGCTGGCCCAGGTCGGCAGCCCGGGCCACGGCGATGCCTCACGGTCGGGTGCCATCGACATGACGGTGGCGATCCGGTCGCCGGGCTCGGCCCTGAAGCCCTTCATCTACGCGCTGGCCTTCGAGCAGGGGATCGCCCATCCAGAGACCCAGCTCGACGACCGGCCCGTGCGCTTTTCCGGCGCCTACGCCCCCGAGAATTTCGACCTCGGCTACCAGGGTACGGTGACGGCGCGGCGCGCCCTCCAGCTCTCCCTCAACGTGCCGGCGGTGGAGCTGCTTCAGGCCGTCGGGGCGGCCCGCTTCATCGCCCGCCTGCGGGCGGCGGGGGCGCGCATCGAGCTGCCGCGCGACACCGCCCCGGGCCTGCCCGTGGCCCTCGGTGGCCTGGGCATTACCCTCACCGACCTCGCGCGGCTCTTTTCCGGGATGGCGCGCGGCGGTCTGGTGCCGCCCCTCCTGCGCCGCCTCGACGGTCCCGCCCTCGGCTCTCCCGATGCCCGCATCGCCGAACCCGTGGCGGCTTGGTACGTGGCCGATACCCTGCGGGGAGCCCCCCCGCCCGAGAACGCTCTTCCCAACCGCATCGCCTACAAGACGGGCACGTCCTACGGCTATCGCGATGCCTGGGCCGTGGGGTTCGACCGGCGCGTCACCCTGGCGGTCTGGGCCGGGCGCCCGGACGGCAACGCCGTGCCGGGCCTCGTCGGCCGGGTTGTGGCCGCCCCGGTCCTGTTCGACGCCTTCGCGCGCTTCGGTGGCGAGCCCGAGCCCGTGCCGCGTCCGGCCGACGCCCTGGTGACCACCAATGCCGGCCTGCCGCCGCCGCTGCGCCACCTCCGCCGCGACGCGGCGAAGACCGTCTCGGCCGCCCTGGGGGCCACCCTCAAGATCGCCTACCCGCCCGATGGCGCCCGGATCGATCTCGGTGTGCCGGACACCGGTTTGGAGGGCGATCTAGCGGGCAGCGCGCCTGACACGGAACTCCGTGCGAGCCTCGCCCTCAAGGCTCTGGGCGGTGTTCCACCCCTGACCTGGATGGTCGACGGCCTGCCCGTCGCCGGCGGTGCCCGGCGCCAGGCCGCGTGGCGCCCCGAAGGCGCCGGCTTCGCTCGCATCTCGGTGATGGACGCCAGCGGGGCTTCCGATTCCGTCATGGTGCGGATCGAGTAGGCCACCGTCGGGGGCCGGCGCGCTTCCGCCGGGACCACCGCTCTCGACCCGGTTCCGGCCGTTGCGCTTGGCCGCGTAGAGGGCCGCGTCGGCCGCTCGCATGAGTCCGTCGAGGTCGTGGCCGCAGGCCTCCGTCGTCGCCAACCCCACGCTGACGCTGACGTGCAGGTCCGGCAGGGTCGGCACGGCGAGGCTCGCGACGGCCCGGCGCACCATCTCGGCGCGGGCACGCGCATCCTCGGTTCCGGTCAGCAGGCAGGCGAACTCCTCTCCGCCCATGCGGCCGAAGATCGTGCCGGGGGGCACCAGGGCACCGGCGGTGTGGCAGAATCCGACGAGCACGGCGTCGCCGACGGCATGGCCGTAGGTGTCGTTGATGCGCTTGAAATGATCGAGATCGAACAGCAGCAGGGTCGCGGTCCGGTTCGAGCGGCTCAACGCCGACTGGGCTTCTGCCACGAAGGCCCGTCGGCTGGCGATGCCCGTGAGCGGATCCGTGTCGGCGGCGAGGCGCTGCAGCCGCTCCGCGCGTTCCTTCGTGAGTGCCATGAACACGAAGGCCAAGGCCAGGGTGAACAGCATCCCGAGGCAGGCGAGGATGGCGAACGCACTCGTCTGCAGGGGATGCACCCCCACGGGTTGTGGCGGGATGAGGAGGGCCATGGGAACGCGCACGGCGTACATCCCCCCATAGGCCAACAGCAGAAAGACGGCCGGGTAGCGGGAAACCAGGGGCTCGGTTCGCTTCTTCCAGATCAGGGCCGCCATGGCGAAGCAGAAGCTCGCGGCCATGCCGGAGGCCAGGACGATGCGCGCCGGAACGGAGGCGAAGAAATCCGGCACCAGGCATGCGCCGCTCCACAGGGCGACGCAGAGGATGACCGGCCGGGGGCGCAGGCGCCGCCCTTCGAAGGCGAGGATACCGTTCCAGATCATCCCATACGCGCCGATGATCAGGGCGTTGGCGAGCCCGATGGACAGCGGATCCGAGATCAGTCCGCGCAGGGCGAGGAGCGCCGAGCCCACGCCGCCGACGAGGTGGGCGAGCCCCCAGATCGCCAGGGCGTGCATCCGTCGGGCCTGGCTCCACGACAGAAGAAACAGGATCCCGACCGTGAAAGTCAGGATGACCGTTACCAGGAGCAAGGTCGGGGCATCGAGCCGCATCGATCAGTTCCAAGCCGCAAGGCCTTCGCCTCCAAGGCACGAGGCTTTCGACTGCCTTCGCATGCACGAGCAGGTTGCGCAGCGCAATCGTGAAGACGCTCGATCTACCTTCGCGAAAACAAAGCAACGGTGCCGACTCGGCTCCTTTCCCGAGAGATCACGAGAATGTCATGCCGATACGGTGAATGCGCTTTCCGTGGCGAAACACGCAGGCATCGAATGCCGCCTCATGCCTGGACTTCGGTGATCAGGTCCCGGATCCGAACGGCCAGGGACTCCATGACGAAAGGCTTGGTCAGCACCTGCATGCCCGGTTCCAGGGTGCCGTTGCCCAGCACGGCGTTCTCGGCGTAGCCGGTGATGAACAGCACCTTGAGGCCGGGGCGGACGGCGCGGCCGGCATCGGCCATCTGCCGGCCGTTCATGCCGCCTGGCAGGCCGACATCGGTGACGAGGAGGTCGAGGCGCACGTCCGAGCGCAGGACCTTCAGGCCCGCCGCCCCGTCCGCCGCCTCGATGGCCGTGTAGCCGAGATCCTCCAGGACTTCGGTGACCAGCATGCGCACGGTGGGTTCGTCGTCGACGATGAGCACCGTTTGGCCCTGCTCGGCCCGGGGCGCATCGGCGAGATCGGCCGGCGTCTCGGCAGCCTCGGCCTGTCCGTAATGCCGCGGCAGGTAGAGGCACAGGGTCGTGCCCTGTCCGACTTCCGAATAGATTCGGACCTGCCCCCCCGACTGGCGGACGAAACCGTAGATCATCGACAGGCCGAGACCGGTGCCCTCGCCCAGGGGCTTCGTCGTGAAGAACGGGTCGAAGGCGCGCGCCGCCACCTCGGGCGTCATGCCCGTGCCCGTGTCGGTGACGCACAGGGACAGGTACTGGCCGGGCTCGAGATCGCGCTCGCGGGCGCCGCGCGTGTCCACCCACGTGTTGGCGGTCTCGATGGTGATGCGCCCGCCCGTCGGCATGGCGTCGCGGGCGTTGATGCACAGGTTGAGGAGGGCGTTCTCGAGCTGGTTCGGGTCGACGAGCGCCGTCCACAGGCCGGCTGCGCCCACCACCTCGATGGTGACGGCCGGGCCGACGGTGCGGCGGATGAGCTCCTCCATGCCGGCGACGAGGCCGTTGATGTTGGTCGGCTTCGGGTCGAGGGTCTGGCGGCGCGAGAAGGCCAGCAGGCGGTGCGTCAGGGCGGCCGCGCGCTTCGAGGCGCCCTGGGCCGCGTTGATGTAGCGGTCGAGATCCGTCAGCCGCCCTTGGCTCATCCGGGTCTGCAGCAGTTCGAGGCTGCCGGAGATGCCGGTCAGCAGGTTGTTGAAGTCGTGCGCGAGGCCGCCG
This sequence comes from Methylobacterium sp. Leaf100, assembly GCF_001422845.1. NCBI lineage: Bacteria > Pseudomonadati > Pseudomonadota > Alphaproteobacteria > Hyphomicrobiales > Methylobacteriaceae > Methylobacterium > Methylobacterium sp. Leaf100. The sequence continues at coordinate 130,286 of NZ_LMMW01000034.1, forward strand.
GTGAGCTGTCCCACGGCCTCCATCTTCTGGGCTTGGCGCAGGGCTTCCTCGGTCTGGCGCTGCTCGGTGATGTCGCGCCCGACGATGTAGAAGTGGTCGCCGCCGGGGGCCGCATTCCACATGACCAAGCGCTGGCGGCCGTCCTTGCAGAAGATCCGGTCGACGAAGCCCGTGACCGTTTCGCCCGCGGCGAGGCGCCGGACCACGGTCGCGGTCTCGGCGTGGTCCGCCGGATCGATGAGGACGAGGAAAGGCTGCGCGAGAAGCTCTGTCTCGGACCAGCCGAGGGTCCGGCTCCAGGCCGGATTCACGGCCTTGAGGTAGCCATCGAGGCCGGCCGTGCCCATCAGATCGTGGGTGGTCTCCCAGATGCGGTCGCGCTCGCGCGTGCGGTGCTCGACCTGATCGGCGAGGCGGGCGTTGAGGCGGGTGAGTTCGGCCGATGCGGTGCGCTGATCGTCGATGTCGGTGTTGGTGCCGACCCAGCGGACGATGCTTCCGTCATCGGCGCGGATCGGTTCGGCGCGCACCAGGAACCAGCGATGGACCCCGTCCCCGCGGCGGATGCGGAACGAGGTCTCGTAGGGCATACCCGAAGCGAGCGCCGCGCCCCAGCTCACGACCAGGCCACCGAGATCGTCGGGATGGATGATGCTGCCCCAGGCCGCCCCGTCGAGCTCGCCCGGCCCCGCGCCGCTATAGGCGTAGACCTGCGCGTTGAACCAATCGAGGTGTCCTTCCGCCGTCGCCGCCCAGACGTGGTTGGGCACGGCCTGGGCGAAGGCGTGGAACTGCGCATCGCTGGCGCGGCGGGCGGCTTCGGCACGCACGCGCTCCGTCGCGGCCCGGACACGCTCGGCGACCTGGCGGATGAACGCCAGTTCTTCCGCCGGCCAGGCGCGCTCGGTGGCGTGGTTGAGATAGAGCAGGGCGACGAAGCCGCCATGCTCCGTCAGGGGCATGTTGACGAAGGACCGGGCCGAGATCGCCTTGAGCGCCTCGGCCGTGGCGGCGGTACGCGGATCGGTCTCCGCATCGACGCAGATGACGGTCTCGCCGCGCTTGAGGTCCTCGATATACGAGCCGTAATCGCGAAACCGCAGGATGCCGGCGAGGCTGGTGATGCCGGGCGCATTCCAGTCGCGCTCGATGGCGATGGTTTCGGTGGCCCGGTCGATGGTGCCGTAGCCGGCGCGGCTCACCCCGAGGGTTCGCCCCAAAATCTCCGCCGCCACGAATGCCATCTGGGCCGTATCGTCGAGGTCGCGCAGGCGGTCGCCGAGGTCGGACAGCGCCAGGCGCCGGCTCTCCGCGGCGTGGCCCTCGCCGATATCGACCACGATGACGAAGAAAGTCTCGACCGTTCCGGCCGCGTTCCGGCGCGGCACGTAGTCGATGGTACAGGGCCGGCGCCGGCCGCCGCCATCCGGCAGAAACCCGGAGACGGTGATGGCCTCGCCCGCAAGCGCCCGGTCCATGAACGGACGACGCTCGGCGAACGCCGCCTCGCCGAGGACGTCGCGGACGTGGGCCCCCGTGAGACCCTCGGCACGGCGCCCGAACCACGTCTCGTAGTGCCGGTTGTTGAAGCGGTACCGGTAATCGGGCCCGATCTGGGCGACCAGGGCAGGAAGGGCGTCGGACAGGAGCCGGAGATCCCCCGTCTCCTGTCCGAGGGGCGACTCGCTCACCCGTGTCACCTCGGCCTCGAGTTCGCGCACGCGGCGGCGCAGAGCCTCGATCTCCGTGTCGCCCCGCGCCGAGGCGGCTTGTCCGGATGGATCGGCGTGCGGAAGATCTGCGCCCGAAGCCGTGGTCACCGGCTCAACCGGCGCGCAGTTCGTCGGCGAGGAAGGCCCGCACGTCGCCGGCGTCGATGCCGGGCGCGATGAAGCTCTGGCCGATCCCGCGGGCGAGGATGAAGGTCAGGGCCCCGTCGCGGACTTTCTTGTCCTGGGCCATGGCATCGAGGAGGGCATCGGCGTCGCCGCAACCGCCCGGCACCGCCCCGAGGGTGGTGGGCAGGCCTGCGAGCGCGAGGTGGTTGGCGACGCGGCCCGCATCCTGGCCCGGACACAGGCCGAGGCGGGCCGAGAACCGGAACGCGAGGGCGAGGCCGATGGCGACGCCCTCGCCGTGGACGAGTCGGGCGGAATCGTACCCCGTCAGCCGCTCCAGGGCGTGGCCGAAGGTGTGGCCAAGGTTCAACAGGGCGCGTTCGCCGTCCTCGCGCTCGTCGCGCACCACCACGCCGGCCTTCGCGCGGCAGCAGATCGCCACGGCCTCGTCGCGTTCCGGACCGCCGGAGAAGAGACCGGCCCAGTTCGCCTCGCACCAGTCGAAGAACGCCGCGTCGGCGATGAGGCCGTATTTGGCGACCTCCGCGTAGCCGGCGCGCATCTCGCGCTCCGAGAGCGTGTCGAGGGTACCGGTGTCGGCCAGCACTAGGCGCGGCTGATGAAAGGCCCCGATGAGGTTCTTGCCGAGCGGCGAATTGATGCCGGTCTTGCCGCCCACGGACGAATCGACCTGGGCGAGGAGCGAGGTCGGGGCCTGAACGAAGCGGACGCCGCGCCGGAGGGTGGCGGCGGCGAAGCCCGCGAGATCGCCGACGACCCCCCCGCCCAGGGCCACGACGATGTCGCCGCGCTCGACCTTGTGGGCGAGGAGCCCGTCGCAGACCTCCGCGTAGGTGGCGTAGCTCTTCGAGGCTTCGCCCGGCGCCACGGTGACGAGGCCCGCGCGCAGGCCCGCCGCCTCCAGGCTCGCGCGCAGGCGGTCCGCGTAGAGAGCGGCGACGTTGGAATCCGTGACGATCACGGCAGCGCGTGCGCCGAGGGCCGCGATGCGCGTTCCGGCTTCGTCCAGGAGGCCCCGGCCGATGAGGATGCTGTAGGCACGGCCCTGATCGAGGGGGACGTCCACCGTCAGGCGATCGGTCACTGGGCGGCGATTCCTTGCGGGTCGTGTCTTTGGGCGGGGCGCCCGCTCAGATGGGCGTCGAGGGCTTCCATCACGTCCTGCACCACCCGATCGTGGGCGACGTCGCGGGAGAGGACCACCACGTCGGCACCGGCGTAGACCGGATGCCGGAGTTCCATCAATCCGCGCAGGGTCTCCTCGGGGTCTTCGGTCTGGAGGAGGGGGCGGCCGCCGCGCTTGCGCACCCGGCGCATGAGCACGTCGAGCTCGGCCTTGAGCCACACGGAGACGCCGCGCTCCGCGATCCGCTCGCGCGTGCTCGTCCGCATGAAAGCGCCCCCGCCCGTGGCGAGAACGAGGGGGCCCTCGCGCATGAGCCGTGCGATCACGCGCTCCTCGCCATCGCGGAAGCTCGGCTCGCCGTAGATGGCGAAGATGTCCGGAATCGTGAGCTTGGCCGCCGTCTCGATCTCGATGTCGGCATCCCGGAACATCAGGCCGAGGCGCGAGGCCAAGCGCCGCCCAACCGTGCTCTTGCCGGCTCCCATGAGGCCGACGAGCACGATGGATCGGTCGCCCAGGGCACGGCGCAGGCGCAGTTCGATGGGGTCGCCCGGGGGCGGGGTGCCCTGAGGCTCGGCTTCGGTCATCGGTTTCTTCGCATCGTTGCGCCGGTCTTAGCGCGTTTTGCGAGGCGGGCGAAGCGGTGCGCGTGCGCGCCGCACGAAAACCCGGGGGCTGGTCCGGTCCCGTCATTGTGCGCCGGCCCCGGCGAATGCGGCGCACCCTGTGGCCGGGAAGTCATTGCCACGGCGCGTCCTGCATGGTGCAACCGATGACTTTCATTGCGCACTCCGCGCCGCATTTCCCCTCACGCCCCGCGACCGAGGTTCGTCCGAGTGCCGACCCTGTTCCGTTTCCTCGCCACCCTCGCCATCCTGGGTGGGCTCGCCTTCGCGGGCCTGTTCGCCCTGGCGACCCTGGTGGTGCCGACACCGCGCGAGATGAGCGTGACGATCCCCGCCTCGAAGCTCCAGCCGCCGGGCCGGTGAGCGCGGCGTCATCCCCGGAAGAGTCCTCGCCGGAAGACCCGTCGGGCGAGGCGCTGATCCAGGGCTACCTCGACATGCTCGCCGCCGAGCGTGGGGCGGCGGCCAACACCGTGAGCGCTTACCGCCGCGACCTCACCGATTACCTCGCCGCCCTGGCACGTGACGGGCACGATCCCGTCCGCCTCGAGGCCGGCCCCGTGCGGACCTACATGGCGGATCTGGAGACGCGGGGATTGTCCGCGGCGTCCGCCGCGCGGCGGCTGTCCTGCATCCGGGGCTTTCACCGGTTTCTCTACGCGGAAGGCTTCGCCGAAGGCGACCCGAGCGCGCCCGTGGCCGCACCCCGCAAGGGCCGGACGCTGCCCAAAGTGCTGTCGGTCTCCGAGGTCGATACCCTTCTGGCCACGGCCCGAAATCTCGCCGAGGCGGACGGGACGGGGCGGAGCCGGCGGATGCTGTGCCTCATCGAACTCCTGTACGCCACGGGCCTGCGCGTTTCCGAACTCATCGCCCTGCCGCGTGCGGCGGGATCGACGCGGGAACGCTACCTCGTGGTCAAGGGCAAGGGCGGGCGCGAGCGTCTGGTCCCGCTGACCGACATGGCGCGGGGCGCCATGCGCGACCACCTTGCCCACCTTGCTCCCGGGGGCACGTGGTTGTTTCCCGCCGACAGCGAGAGCGGCCACCTCACCCGGCAGGCCTTCGCGCGCGACCTCAAGGATGTCGCCACCCTCGCCGGACTTCGTGCCGACCGGGTCAGCCCGCACGTCCTGCGCCACGCCTTCGCCAGTCACCTCCTGCAGAACGGCGCGGACCTGCGCATCGTGCAGGAACTCCTCGGGCACGCCGACATCGCCACGACCCAGATCTACACCCACGTCCTCGACGAGCGCCTGAAGGGGATGGTCCGCGACCTCCACCCCCTGTCGGACGCCGAGGACGTGGAGTGATCGCGAGGTTTGGCCAGCAGGCGGCTTGCCCCGGCGAGGACGCTCGCCCGGCTCAGGCCTCGGCGTCCTCGTGCAGGGTGTCCTCGATGTAGAGCTGGGCGAGCAGCACCTTGATCACCGCCATGAGGGGCAGGGCGAGCGCGATGCCCCACAGGCCGAACAGCACGCCGAGGATGAGCTGCCCGGCGAAGATGGTGGCGGGCGGGATGTCCAGCGCCCGCTTCTGGATGTACGGCGTCAGGCCGTAGCTCTCCAGGGTCTGCACGGCGAGGTAGACGCCGACGGCGCCGAGCAGAGCCGTGAGGCCCGAAGCCAGGGCCGCCAGCACGATCACCACGCCCGCGATGAGCGGCCCGATGGTCGGGATGAAGGCGAGGAGGCCGGCCTGGAGGCCGAGGATCAGCGCGCCCCCGATCCCGAGGAAGCTCAGGCCCGCCCAGGTGCACAGGAAGATCACCGCCATGGTGATGAGCTGGCCGAACAGCCAGTGCCGCAGGGTCTCGCCCATGCCGTCGAGGAGGGCCCTGGCCCGTTCCCGGTGGCGGGGCGGCACGAAGCGCACGGCCCCGTCGCGGTAGGCCGCCGGATCGGCGGCGCACGAGAGGCCGAGGAACACGATGACCAGGACGTTGCCCAGGGCGCTGAACAGGGCGATCACCACACTGGCCGCGGGACCGAGGACGCTGCCGGCATCGGAGAGGATCGAGCCCGGACTCTCCATCGCACCCGAGGCGAGGCCGGCGAGGCCACCGGTCTTCTGGCCCTTCGGTTCGGTGGAATCCTTGTCGCCCTCAGGCGCGGCCTGTCCCTCCGGCGCCTTCTTGGGTGCGGAGAGGCCCGGCACGTCGATGCCGTAATCCTTGAGACGATCGCGCACGGTGCCGGCCTGCGAGGCCACGGTCTGACCGAGTTCGCGGCCCTGCTGCATCACCGTGGCGCCGCCGAACGCGATCATCGCCAGGCTCAAGCCCGCGAGCGCGAGACTGACGAGGCTGAGGCGCAGGCCGCGACCGGCGGGCATCACCTTGCCGAGGAGCTGCGTGAGCCCATCGAGGAACACCCCGAGCAGGATGCCGGCGAAGACGAGGAACAGGGTCGAGACCGCACTCCAGGCCAGCGCCAGAAAGGCGGCGAACGCCACGATGGCGATGCCCGAGACGGCATGAGACCAGCCCCGCGGCTGCGGGCCGGCACCTTGGGGAGCCGCTTGGGAATCGGGCCTGAGGCTGGACATGGAAATCGGGTGAACTCCTTCGGATCGGGCGCAACCCGGCACATGCGGGGCCGGCGGGCACAAGGTCCATCCGTCGGGTTGCCTGTGGATGCTCAGAGCAGGCCGCGCGAAAGCGGGTTCCGGTTCTGCGACAAAAACCGGTTCAGGCCCATCGCGCGGCGGCGTCGTCGTCGGCCTGCGTCGCCTCGACCCAGCCGCCGATTGCGCCGCCGACGAGGTGCTCGCGCTTCCAGAACGGCGCCTGCGTCTTGAGGTAGTCCATGAGAAAGCTCGCCGCCTCGAAGGCCGCGATCCGATGACCGGCGGCCGCCACCACGAGGACAATGCCGTCGCCCGGCGCCACGAGGCCGTGGCGGTGGATCACCCGAACCGCCTGGAGCGGCCAGCGGGCGCGGGCGGCCTCGACCACCCGGCCGATCTCCGCCTCGGCCATGCCGGGGTAATGTTCGAGTTCGAGGCCTGCGAGACGCCCGTCCTCGTCGCGGCACAGGCCGGTGAAGGTCACGATGGCCCCTGCCCGGCCGTGGAGGTCGCGGGTCAGAACCGCGATCTCGTGCGCCACGTCGAAGGGCTCGGCCTGGATGCTGACGTCGGGGATCTGTGCAGTCATGAAAGCTCGCTGCGGCATGACGGTTGATCGAGGCGCGGCGACAGGAGCTTGCTAAAGCCCGCGCGTCACGCGACCCGTGTCCCGAACGCCCTTATCCACCGCTTCGTAGCCGGGCATGTCCGCCCGGTCCCAAAGGACCTATATGCCCCTCGTCCCGGTCCGCGCCACCGGGCTTCGAAGGAGACCGTCCGCGTGACCCCCGACCTGATCCTGCCCCATGACGGGGTCCTCCCGGTCTTCTCCGCCCGTCCGGTCTGGTGCGGACGCGGCAGTACGGTGATCGGCACCGCCACCCTCGGGGCGCAGGCCTGGCTCGGGGACGACAGCGTGATTCGTGCCGACGGCCAGGTGGTGACCGTCGGTGAACGCTTCTGGCTCGGCCACCGCTCCACCGTCCACATCGCCACCAACACCTACGCGACCGTCGTCGGCGACCGGGTCACCGTGGGCCGCAATGCCGTGGTGCATGCCTGTACGGTCGGCTCGGACGTTGTGATCGAGGACGACGTCATCGTCCTCGACGGGGCCACGGTAGAGGACGGCGTGCTCATCGAGGCCGGCGCGACGGTGTTCCCGCGCGCGCATCTGGCGGCGGGGTTTGCCTATGCGGGGAGCCCGGCCAAGCCTCTCCGCCCCATCTCCCTGCCGGAGATCGCCGAACGGGCCGAGCGTCTGCGCGAGGCGTCCGGCGACCTTCCTCCTCTGCCCGAGGCCGACACCCCCGAGATCGAGGCGAGCGTGTTCGTCGCCCGCACGGCCCGCCTGCGCGGCCGCATTGCTCTGGGGGCTGGGTCGAGCGTGTTCTTCTCGTGCGATCTGCAGGCTGAGGGCGGTGCCATCGTGGTCGGCGCCGACACCAATATCCAGGACAACACGGTGATCCGTGCCCGATCCGAAGGCGTCGTCATCGGCCGCGACACCACCATCGGCCACAACGTGCGGCTCGCCGATTGCCGCATCGGCGCCCGCAGCCTGATCGGGATCGGCTGCGTCGTCGCGCCCGGCACCGTGGTGGCCGACGACGTGCTCCTGGCGGCCGGTGCCACCACCGAGCCGGGCCAATTGCTGGAGGGCAGCCACCTTTGGGGCGGCCGACCTGCCCGGGTTCTAGGTCCCCTCGACGAGGGCAAGCGCGCGATGATGACCCGCGTCGTCGAGGGGTACCGCGAGCACGGGCGTGCGTATCGCCTGGCGCAGGACGCGATGCAGTAGGGCGGCTCGGACCAAATCCGTTCGATCCCTTCGGGATGGCGGATGCGGGCGTCGCGCGGGCCTGCCGATCCGGGCTCCGCTTTGATCGAGTGGAGCCGCTCTCAGAGCGCCGGGGCGATCGCGTCGGCGTCCGCCTCGTCCTCGTCGATCTCTGCGTCGCCTTCGACCTCGTGGCCGAGGGCGCCGGAGATTTCGGCGAGATTGCGCGCGGCCTTGCGCAGGAGCTTGCGCAAGCGGCGGCGCTCCTTGCCGTCGAACCCGGTGAGCAACTCCGCTTCGACCTCGTCTCCGATCCGCTCGATGGCCTCGGCCTTGGCAAGCCCCATCTCGGTCAGCCGGACACGTACGATCCGCCCGTCGCCAGCCTCGGCCCGCCGCTCGACGAAGCCGAGGGCAGCGAGGCGCGAAATCGTCTTCGACGCCGTCGGCGGGCGCACCCGGAGGGTGGCGGCCAAGTCGCCCATGGTCATGGTGCCGGAGGCCGCGAGTGCCTGGACCACCTGCTCCTGGCCCGCGAACAGATCGAGGGCCGCCAGCCGGTCGCCGACCCGAGAACGGTGAAGTCGGGCCGCCTGGACCAGGGCCCAGCCGACACTCTTGGATCCAGGGACGCTCTTGGATCCAGGGACGCTTTTGGATCCAGGGACGCTTTTGGACCCGGGCGCGGTCTTTTCGGGGCCGTTCTTCGAACCCGGCGGGCGGATGCGCTTGTCCGACTTGCTCATGGTCCGCTCGGTAGCCTTGGGGAGGTGAAGGGAAGGAGAGAGGCCGGCGGGGGATGGCGCGCGGCCCAGGACCGCCTCCGTTCGCTCGTCAGCCGCCTGCATTGCCGCGTCCTCTTCACATCATAGCGCGCAATCGGCGGTCGGGCGCCGGGGTTTCCAGACGCGTCCACCGCCGAACCGGCATCTGCCAGGGGAGTCGTGACGCCGATGTGACACGAGCCACGGTTTCCGCCCGCGTCCGCCTTGCCTGGACGGGTAAGCCCCCCTCGACTAATCGTGGGCCGCGGAACGAGGGCGGACGCGGGAAACCATGAAGGCAGTGATCCTCGCGGGCGGTCTCGGGACGCGCCTGTCGGAAGAGACCGTGACACGGCCCAAACCCATGCTGGAGATCGGCGGACGCCCGATCCTGTGGCACATCATGCAGATCTTCGCCGCCCACGGCGTGCGCGAGTTCGTGATCTGCCTCGGCTACAAGGGCTACGTCATCAAGGAGTTCTTCCTGAACTACCGCCTGCATCTCTCCGACGTCACCATCGATGTCGGGGCGGGCCATGTCGATTTCCACCGCAGCGCCGCCGAGGACTGGCGCGTCTCCCTCATCGAGACTGGCGAGACCACCATGACGGGCGGGCGCCTCAAGCGGGTGCGCGAGTATCTGGGCGACGACGACTTCTTCATGACCTACGGCGACGGCGTCGCCGATGTCGACCTCACGGCGCTCGCCGCCTTCCACAAGTCCCATGGGCGTCTGGCCACCCTCACGGCGGTGACGCCACCGGGCCGCTTCGGCGCCCTCGAACTCGACGATGGTGTGGTTCGGAGTTTTCGCGAAAAGCCGGCGGGCGACGGGGCGACCATCAACGGAGGCTTCTTCGTGCTGTCGCCGCGCGTCCTCGATCACATCGCCGGTGATTCCACCGTCTGGGAGGCAGAGCCCCTGGAGCGCCTCGCCCATGACGGGCAACTCTCGGCCTATGTCCACACGGGCTTCTGGCAGGCGATGGACACCCTGCGCGACAAGAACCACCTCGAGGCCCTCTGGGCCGGGGGCCACGCGCCGTGGAAGTGCTGGTAGGCGCGAACTGACACCGGCGCCGTCCCGGTGTAGGGAGGCGCGATCCGGAGACACGACGGCTTGCAGACTCCTATCCATACGCTGCCGAACGCGGGCGCCCGCAACCCCGACCCCGCCTTCTGGGCCGGACGCTCGGTGCTTGTCACCGGGCACACGGGCTTCAAGGGCGCGTGGCTGAGCCTGTGGCTCGAGCGCCTCGGCGCGCGGGTGAGCGGCCTCGCCCTGCCGCCCGAGACGAGCCCGAACCTGTTCGACCTCGCGGGCCCCTCCGGGCGGATGGATTCCCGGCTCGGCGACATCCGGTCCGCCGACACCGTGCGCGACGCCCTCGCGGCCACGCGCCCCGAGATCGTGATCCACATGGCCGCCCAGGCGCTGGTGCGTCCGTCCTACCGCGATCCCCTCGCCACCTACGCCACCAACGTGATGGGCACCGCCCACGTGCTGGAGGCCGTGCGCACCACTCCGTCCGTGCGCGCCGTGGTGGTGGTGACGAGCGACAAGGCCTACGCCAACCGCGAATGGCCCTATGGCTACCGCGAGACCGAGGCGCTCGGCGGCCACGACCCCTACAGCAGCTCCAAGGCCTGCGCCGAGCTGGTCACGAGCGCCTACCGCGCCTCGTTCCTCGCCGAGCGGGATTGCCGCGTGGCGACCGCCCGGGCCGGCAACGTCATCGGCGGCGGGGACTGGTCCGAGGACCGGTTGATCCCCGACATCGTGCAGGCCTTCCTGGAAGGCCGCTCCGTCGAGATCCGCGCGCCCCACGCCACCCGGCCGTGGCAGCACGTCCTCGAACCCCTAAGCGGCTACCTGCGCCTCGCCGAAGCCCTGTGCGCGCAAGACGGCGCGGCCGTCGCCGAGGCCTGGAATTTCGGCCCGGCCGACGAGGATTGCCGCCCTGTGTCGTCCATCGTCGAGACCCTGGCGCGGGAATGGGGCGAGGGCGCCGCGTGGCATCTCTCGGAAGAGACCCACCCGCACGAGGCGACCTTCCTCAAGGTCGATGCCTCCAAGGCACGCGCCTATCTCGGATGGGACCGGCGCCTGCGCCTCGACGCGGCGCTCGCCTGGACCACGGCCTGGCACCGGGCCCAGGCGCAGGGGGCTTCGGCCCTCGACCTCACCCTGGCGCAGATCGGCGCCTACGAGACCCTGGGAGCGTGAGCACCGTGACCCGACCCGCCTGCCGCGCCTGCGGCGCGCCTCTCTCCCGCACCGTAGCCGATCTCGGCCTGTCGCCGCTGGCCAACGCCTACGTGCCGGCAGACCGTGCCGGAAGGGGCGAGATGTTCCACCCGCTCCACGCCTTCGTGTGCGACGTCTGCTTCCTCGTGCAGCTCGAAGCGTTCGAGACGCCGGAGGCGATTTTCTCGGATTACGCCTACTTCTCGGGCTTTTCCGCGGGCTGGCTGGCGCATGCCGAGGCCTATGTCGCTCGCATGCAGGCGCGCTTCGGCCTGGGACCCGACAGCAAGGTCGTGGAGGTGGCGAGCAACGACGGCTATCTCCTCCAATACGCCGTCGCGCGCGGCATCCCAGCGCTCGGCGTCGAGCCGGCGGCCAATGTCGCCAAGGTCGCCGTCTCGCGCGGCGTGCCGACCGAGGTCGCGTTCTTCGGCGCCGAGACCGCCCGGCGCCTCGTGGCGCAGGGTCATTCCGCCGATCTCACGGCGGCCAACAACGTTCTCGCCCACGTGCCCGACATCCACGATTTCGTGGAGGGGTTCCGCATCCTGCTGAAAGCGGAGGGCGCCGGCACCTTCGAGTTCCCGCACCTCCTGCGGATGATCGAGGAGCGCCAGTTCGACACCATCTACCACGAGCACTTTTCGTACCTCTCCCTCGGCGTCGTCTCGGGCATCCTGGAGCGACACGGCCTGCGGGTGTTCGACGTCGAGGAACTGCCGACCCATGGCGGCTCCCTCAGGGTGTTCTTCTGCCATGCCGGGGCCGGCCACCCCACGAGCCCGGCGGTGGACCGGGTGCGGGCGGCCGAGCGCGACAGGGGCCTGTTCGCGCCGGATGGCTACGCGGCCTTCGCGGAGGACGTGGTGGCCATCAAATGCGCGACGCTCACATTCCTGGCGGATCTGCGCCTGAAGGGCGCGAAGGTCTGCGCCTACGGGGCGGCGGCCAAGGGCAACACCTTCCTCAACTACTGCGGCATCGGCCCCGAACTGGTGGCAGCGGTGGCCGACCGGTCCCCGCACAAGCAGGGCACCCTGCTGCCCGGCAGCCGGATTCCCGTGGTCTCGCCGGAAGACCTGCTGGCGCTACGGCCGGACTACGTCCTGATCTTGCCCTGGAACCTCAAGGACGAGATCGCCCGCGAGATGGCCGCCATCCGCGATTGGGGCGGCCGCTTCGTCACGGCGATCCCGCACCTGACCGTGACCTGACGCCATGCGGTTCGAGGAAACGCCGCTGGCCGGGGCCTACCGCGTGTGTCCCGAACCCATCGCCGACGATCGCGGGTTCTTCGCCCGCACCACCTGCACGGACGAGTTCGCCGCCCGGGGTCTCGTGGGGGGCTTCGCGCAGTCGAGCGTGTCGTTCAACGCCCGGCGCGGCACCGTCCGGGGGATGCACTTCTCGGTTCCGCCCCACGCCGAGACCAAGCTCGTGCGCTGCACGGGGGGCGCCATCCGCGATGTCATCGTCGATCTGCGGCAGGATTCTCCGAGCTATCTCAAGAGCTTCGCCGCCGATTTGACGGCGGGCAACCGTTGCGCCCTCTACATCCCGGCCGGCTTCGCCCACGGTTTCCAGGCCCTGACCGACGCGGCCGAGGTGCTCTACATGATCGACCGCGCCTACGTCGCCGGAAGCGCCCGAGGCCTGCGCTGGAACGACCCGGCCCTCGACGTGACCTGGCCCGAGCCCGTCACGGTGATCGCCGAGCGCGATCTCGCCTATCCGGACTGGAGCGCGTGAAGGTCCTCGTCACCGGCGCGTCCGGCTTCGTCGGGCGGCACGCGCTGCCGGCCCTGGCGGCGCGCGGGTTCGAGGTCCACGCCGTGGCGCGCAGTCCCATTCCGGGGGCCGTGGTTCATGCGGCCGACCTGCTCGACGCGGCCGAGCGGCGGGCCCTCCTCGCCGACGTGGCGCCGAGCCACTTCCTGCATCTGGCCTGGGACGCCGAACCCGGTCGATACTGGACGTCGCCGAGCAACCTCGACTGGGTCGCGGCCAGCCTCGACCTCGCCCGAAGCTTTCACGACATTGGCGGGCGTCGCTTCGTCGGCGTCGGCACCTGCGCCGAGTACACCTGGGGCGATCCCCGCTTCGACGAGGCGACGAGCCCTTGCCGCCCCGCGACCCTCTACGGGGCCGCCAAGGATGGGACCCGGAGAATACTCGCGGCTTACGCCGAGAGCGTCGGTCTGTCCTTCGCGTGGGGGCGCCTGTTCTACCTCTACGGTCCCGGCGAGCGGCGCGGCCGCCTCGTCTCCGACGCCGCCCACGCCCTCCTGACGGGTGCAGAGTTCCCCACCTCGCCGGGCCACCAGCGCCGTGATTTCCTGCATGTCGTTGATGCGGCGGGCGCTTTGGCCGCGCTCCTCGACGGTCCGGTGACGGGGGCCGTCAATATCGGCTCGGGGGAAGCGGTCCCGGTGCGGACCCTTCTCGATGGTCTGGCCACCCGCACCGGCCGGTTCGAACTCGTGCGTTACGGGGCCCGGACGCTGGGTCCGTCCGAGCCGGCCGCGATCGAAGCCGCCGTTGCGCGCCTTTCCGGAGAGGTCGGGTTCCGGCCGCGCTTCACCCTGGAGACCGGCCTCGACGACACCCTGAGTTGGTGGCGGAACCGTCTCGGGGGCAGCCGGCTCAGCAGGGGAGTAACCCCTTGAGCTGACTGAGGATGTCTTCGCCGGTGCACGGGCGGGCGATGAAGCGGGCGCCCGGCGGCATCCGCTCGGGGTCCGGCGCGGCCCGTCCCGAGACGATGACGATGGGCAGTTGCGGACGCGCTGCCGCGACCGCGTTGGCAAGCTCGAACCCGTTGGTTTTGCCCGACAATTCCACGTCGGTGACCAGGCCGCAGATGTCGGGCCGGGCCTTGAGGATGCCGAGCGCCCGCTCGGCGGAGGCGCATTGCACCGTCTCGTAGCCACCGTTCTCCAGGACGTCGCCGAGGTCCATGATGGTCAGCGCCTCGTCCTCGACCAGAAGGATCACCGGCCGATCGTCGCCTGGGCCCGTTGTCTCATCCACCACGATGCACCCTCCGCCCGTTCCATGGGATGCGGCCCGTAACGTTCCACGGGGTCGTGCGCCGCTCCCGACCCTGGTCCAACGAGAAAGCGCGCCGGGAGTTGCAGCGCTCAGGTCCGTGTCACGTCGCACACCACCGCGACGACCGCCTCGACGAGCCGGTCGAGGTCGGTCGAATCGATGGTGAGAGCCGGGGTGAGGTAGACGATGTCGCCGAACGGGCGGACCCAGACGCCGCGCGCGAGGAGGCCCCGCTTCAGGTCGGCGAGGTCCGGCACCTGCGTCCACTGCACCGCCCCGATGGCCCCGAGTACCCGGACGTCGGCGAGGCCGGGTCGGCCGCGCAAGGGGGCGAGGCCCGCCGCCAGGCGCGCCCCGATGGTCCGGACCTGGGCGAGGCGGGGTTCGGTCTCGAACAGGTCGAGGCTGGCGTTGGCGGCCGCGCAGGCGAGGGGGTTCGCCATGAAGGTCGGCCCGTGCATGAGGGCGGCGGCGGGGTCGTCGGAGAGGAAGGCCTCGAACACCGCGCCCGTCGCCACCGTGGCGGCGAGCGGCAGGGTGCCGCCGGTGAGCGCCTTCGACAGGCACAGGATGTCGGGCACGAGGCCGGCCTGCTCGCAGGCGAACAGAGTGCCGGTGCGGGCGAAGCCGGTGAAGATCTCGTCGACGATGAGGGGCAGGCCGTGGGCCCGAGCGAGGCGCGCCACCTCGGCCAGCACGTCGGGGGCGTGCATCCGCATGCCGCCGGCGCCCTGGACCAGGGGCTCGACGATCACCGCCGCGAGGGTTTCGCGGTGTCGAGCGAGGCAGGCGTCGAGGGCCGCGATCCGTTCGGCATCGGTCGGGAGGTCACAGAAGATCTGCTCCGGCAGGTAGGCGCCGAAGCGCCGGTGCATGCCGTCTTCGGGGTCGCAGACCGACATCGCCCCCATCGTGTCGCCGTGGTAGCCGCCCCGGAAGGCGAGGAAGCGGGTGCGCCCCTCCACCCCCCGGTTGAGCCACATCTGGGCGGCCATCTTCAGGGCGACCTCGACGGCCACCGACCCGGAATCGGTGAAGAACACGTGGTCGAGGTCGCCCGGCAGCAGGGCGGCGAGGCGGGCGGCGAGGCGTTCGGCCGGCGCGTGGGTGAGGCCGCCGAACATCACGTGTGGCATCGCCTCCAGCTGGGCGGCGACGGCGGCGCGGATGTGGGGATGGTTGTAGCCGTGCGCCGCGGTCCACCACGAGGCGATGCCGTCCACGAGTTCGCGCCCGTCGGCGAGCACGATGCGGGTCCCGTGGGTTCGCACCGCCTCCAGGGGCGGCGCCGCCGTCTTCATCTGCGTGTAGGGCCGCCAGAGGTGGTCGCGCCGGGGTTCGCTCATGCGGCTTCGATGGAAGCCGGACGCGCTCGGGTCAAGGCGGTGTGTTCGCGCCCGATCCTGCCACGACCCTGCCGGCACGGCTCCGGCGGCACCGGCCCTCCGACGGTCCACCGGCGGATCTGTCGGGACCGGGTGTACCTGTCGCGACCGGGGGTGCGCCGGCGCTTCAGACGGGGCGTACGGCGCGCAGGATGAAGCCGCTCCTCGGGCGCGCCGAAATGTCGGCGAGGTCGATCCCGAGATCCTGGGGCGGGACCTCGTAGCGCATCGACGTCGCCAGCAGGCCGGCCGCCGTGATCGGCAGGGTCTGGGTGATGCCCTCGCCGGGGCACCGGTGTCCGTCCATCGCCGCGCCGCCGCCATGGGAGATCAGGTCGAACGGATCGAGGGCTTCGGTGCCGAAACGGTCCGGATCGAAGCGCTCCGGCGTCGGCCATCGGCTCGGGTCGTGATTGGTGCCGTAGAGGTCCATGAGAGCCCAGTCGCCGACTTCGAACGCATGGTCTCGCCAGGCGAAGGGCTCGCGGACCCGCCCGCCGATGAACGGGATGAACGGAAAGGCGCGCCGCACTTCCCAGGCGAAACGCTGGCGCGTGCCCGCGTCCGCGTCGGCGAGTGCCGCGACCCAGTGCGGGTTCTCGTGGAGCGCCAGGGCGGCGAACACCACGTAGCGCGCGTTCGCGACCGTCGGGCGCAGCAGGTTGATGAGTTCGACGCCGGCCGTCCTGACGTCGAGACGACGCCCATCGGCGTCGCGGTGGGTCGCGACGGTCCGGGCAGCGCCCGGGGGCACGTCGCGGCGACCGCTCCGGATGTCTTCGATCATGCGCCGGGCCCAGCGCTCGGTGCGGGCGCGAAGGAGATGCCCCCGCCAGTTGCGCGGTCCGATCGCCCCCGTGCCGGCGACCATGGCGGCGAACTCGGCCGCCCGTGCCTCGATCTCGTCCGGGGGCAGGGCGAGGCCCACCCACGCGCACACCGTGGCCGTGATGACGCGGTGCGCCTCGTCGAGGAGCACCACGCTGTCCATCGTCGCCCAGCGCAGCACGGCGCGGCGCCAATGCTCGGCAAGCAGGTCGGAGAAGCGCCGGAGGGCGTCCGGCCCGACGAGCGACAGGAACATCTCTTTGCGGTGGCGATGGGCGTCGCCGTCGAGGACCATCACGCTCCCATGGTCCTGGATCAGCGCGAAGGTGGTCGGCGGCAGCGCGTGTCGTCGGGTGAAGCGATCGCCGTCGTAGAAGTGCGACGCCGCCTCCCGGCCGGACATGCAGATCACGGGACTCAACATGAGCCGGGCCGCGAACACATCCGATCCGTACCGTCGGCAACGGTTCGGGATGAAGGCATAGCCTTCGGAGAGAAGCGACAGCGTACTGTCCGGTGCCCGGTCCCGGGGAATCGCGGAGTCGTTCAGCCGCTTGGTCTTCATGGGGGATCCACTCGTGTGGCTGATACAGGTCATGTCCTGGCACCGACTGCCGGCACCGACGCCGAGCGCGCGGGGTCAGCCCGTCCGGTCCTCGTCGTCCTCCTCCGGGACGATGTCGCCGAACGGCACCATCAGAACCCGCCGCGCCCGCTCGTCCTCGATCTCGAACGAGCAGGCGAACCAGTCGCGCACCGCGAAGGAGGGGGACCCGGCGACCAGGTCGCGGGCGCATTGCAGGGCGTGCCGGCGGGCCGCCTCGTCGTCGGCGAGCTCATCGCCCTCGGGGTCGACGGCCAGTTTTTCGGTCCCGCGCCCGTATCGGAGGTGGAAGAAGTAGCGCGGCATCTCAGGCCCCCTCGATCAGGCGGGCATACTCGGCCTCGGGCGTGCCATAGCCGCCATCCGCCATCTCCTCCAGGAGTTCGCGGTTCACCACGGTGATGCGCCCGCGTCTGGCTCGGATGCGGCCGGCCCCTTCGAGCTGCTGCATCGCCAGGGTCACGCCCGAGCGTCGCACGCCGAGCATCATCGACAGGAAATCGTGCTTGAGCAGGATCTCGTCGCCGTCCACCCGGTCGTGGCACATCAGCAGCCAGCGCGCGAGGCGCGCTTCGATCTCGTGGGTGGCGTTGATGAAGGCCGTCTGCCGCACCTGGATCATCTCGGTCAGAACGTAGCGCAGGAGCAGCTTGCGCAGTGTCGGGCTCTCCTCCACCGCGGCGGTGAGGGCATCGGTTCGGATTTGCAGGGCACTGCCCGGCATCTGGATGAAGTGGTTGTGCGGGATCCGATCGGAGCCGAGCAGCACCGGGGTGATGCCCACCGCACCCTCCCGCCCCATGATCCCGACTTCGACCCGGCCGTTGGCCCCCTCGGCGGTGATGGACGCGATGCCGGTCTCGATGAAATGGATGTGTTCGGTCCGCGCGTTCGGAGCGAGCAGGATCTGTCCCGTCAGGAGATCCACCGGCTCCAGGTGCGGTCGGAGGCGGGCGAAATCCTCGGGCGGCATGACCTTCAGCAGGCGATTGTGGGCATCGCAGTGTCGACCGTGAGTCAGGAGCCCTCGTCTCCACCTCGGAGCAAGAGCGCGCGCTGTCTCCCAAGCGCCCACGCTCTGATCCGTATGCGGACGATGGGAAGAAGATAGGATCGTCTCCGACAAGTGACAATACGGATTTTTGGAGAATAAAAACGAATTAACATAGGTTATTGACGGATAAATCTAGGTTAGTCCTAGATGTTGTGGAGGTTCGATAGCGCACCGGACGTGAGAGTAGACTTTCGTGCGGCATAAAAGCTGCCTATAGCTGGGGCATCCAGCCTTGCCCGCGCCCGTGGCGGTCAAGTGCCACAAATTCTGGAGCCTTGAATGCATCTCACCGCCCAGCAGCCCCTCGTGCTGCTTGCCGAAGCCAACGCCCTGGTCGGCGTGGACCTCGGCGACGCTTTGGTGCAGGCGGGCTACCGTGTGATCGGTCCCTACGCGACGGCCCTCGACGCCTTGGATGCCCTGGAGCGCGAAAGTCCCGTCCTCGCCGTCGTGGACGTCGAACTCAAGGACGGCGTCTGCACCGCCCTCGGGCAGGAGTTGCGCCACCGTGGCATTCCCTGCCTCGTCCACTCGAGCCTGCTGCCGAACGAGCCCCAGGCCATCGGCTTTCAGGGCGTGCCCTGGATCTGCAAGCCGGCGTTCCCGGAGGATCTGATCGCCCTCCTGGACGAGTTGGCGTTCCTGCCGCCTCCGTCGGCGCGGATCGAGGCCCTGCCCGTCGGGTTCGCCCGGCCGGCGGAGACAAGGGGCAATCCCCTCGTGCGCAAGCTCGAGGGCTTCGTCGCGCTCTCGGAGGCGGACCGGGCGATCCTGGAACGGATCAGCGCCGCTCCGCGCATCGTCGGACCGCGGACGGACCTGATCCGGGAAGGCGATACCCCCAGGGGCGTGTTCCTGATCATGGACGGCATGGCCTGCCGCTACAAACAGCGCAGGGACGGGGCGCGCCAGATTCTGGCCTACCTGCTCCCGGGAGATTTCTGCGACCTGGACGCGGCGCTCCTGAGCGCGATGGATCACACCATCAGCACCCTGTCCGGGTGCCGGGTGGTTCATATCGCGCCGGACCTCATCGCCGAGCTGATGCGCAACCATCCGCAACTCGCGCGGGCGATGCGCATGACGACCCTCGTGGACGAGGCGACCCTGCGCGAATGGCTGTTGAACGTCGGCCGCCGGTCCGCCCTGGAGCGGCTGGCGCACCTGTTCTGCGAGCTCTACCTGCGCATGAAAGTGGTCGGGTTCGTCCATGACGAAAGTTACGGTCTGCCGATTACGCAGTCGGAGCTGGCCGACACCGCCGGCATCACGATCGTTCACGCCAATCGCAGCTTGCAGGAACTCCGCCGGCGCGGCCTCATCGAAATGAGGGGTCGGTCCCTGAAGATCCTGAACTTCGATCGGTTGAAGCAGCTTGCGGAGTTCCAGTCCGCGTACCTGCACCTGGACGGTCGTGCCGCCGCATGAGTCTCCTCTTCCAGCCCGTGCAGGTTGCGACGGGGAGTTCCGACAGCGAGAGCCGCCTCGTCTTCGACGACGGTTTCCTCGTCGCGATCCTGGTGCAGCTGTGCGCGCAGCATGGCGATCAGGCGGGCCGGTGGTTCCTGGAGGCCGGTTTCGGTCGCGTCGAGCATGCGAACCCGCCCACCTTCGCCGATCTCGACGTGGCGCAGGACTGGATCGAACGGCAACTCGCCAGTGCCGAGGATGTCTGATCCCGACGCCACGGCCCAGGGGAGGGGCCGGACCCGCGGCAGGTTTCGCGAAAGTGGTCACCGGTCTTGCGTCGAAGACCTGCTTAGCGGATGAGCCAGTTTCCGACGAAGGACAGCACGCCCGAATAGACCACGTGTCCGTCCTCGTCCGAGACGAGAACCGTGACCGCATGGTGCTCTCCGTCGGCCGGAACTTCGTCCAGCGCGATGACGGGCAGCAGCTTCTTGGCCTCGCGCACGGCGCTCTGAAGATCGGCGCAGATCACGCCCTCGTCGTCGCGCTCGTGATGGCAGCCTTTGAGGTCGAAGAAATAACGCGGCATCGCAATCTTCGTGCACCCGAAACGGGAAGCCGCAGCATTCTTCAGCACGGGGTGGCGGTCAAGGGACGCTCGGGTGCCGCGCCGATATGACGAACGTCCGATAACCTGATCGCGCGGGAGTGCGGTGCGGGTCTGGGCCGAATGAAGTCTGCGATCCGGAGGCGGACGATCTTGGGAAACCTGGTAGCCGAATCAGAGACCTTGCCGCTGGAGACACGCCCGCTCCAGGTTTTGGTGATCGCCGGATCGGCGAGGCGGCTCGACGGATGCCCCGGCATGGACGGCAAGGCCCGCTTCCTCATGCACCGGATGCTCGGGCGCCTGCCGCCCCGCTGGCAGGTCGACCACGTCGACATCGGCAACGCGCACGGCAAGCCCAAGATCCAGGGCTGCAACGGCTGCGTCGGAAGCTCCATGGCGCTCTGCGTCTGGCCCTGCAACTGCTACGGTCCGGACAGCGACCACCAGCCCGACCTGATGTGGAACGAGAAGCTCTACCAGCGTCTCGCCCGGGCCGACGCTTGGGCGATCATCGGCCCTGTCTGGTGGTACGGGCCCTCGACCAACCTCAAGGCGATGTTCGACCGGCTCGTCTGCATGAGCGGCGGCAACCCGCGCCCCGACCTCATCGACAAGAAGACCACCCTGAAGGCCCAGGCCCTGGAGAAGAGCCCGCTCTGGAAGGAGCTGACCCGGAACCACCTGGAAGGGCGCACCGCCGGGTTCTTCTGCTACGGCAACGAAGGCGGCAACGAACTCGACGACGGCCGTCGTCCGCGCATCCTCCGCCACAAGGCGTGGTTCGACCCGGCCCGGGAGCCGTACCAGGGCGACGAGCGGAACGCCTACCAGGGCCTCGTCTGGCAATGCCGCTACAGCGGGATCGAGGTGCCGGACGACCTCTGGCGCCACGCCTCCGTCGGCCTCGGCCAGCCCTACGCCGACGATCAGGCCGACGACATGGTTCGCGAGCCCGAGGCCATGGCCTGCTTCGACGGGTGGGTCGATGCCTTCGTGGGGCACGTGACGGCCAAGGGCATCGTGCCCGGGACGACCGAGGCCGAACGGGGCGCGCAATCCACGACGGATTGACGGCCCGAGCCCCGGGTCCTCTCCGCGATGCGGCCGCGGATGCGCGGCGCGAGCATCCCCGGTCATCCGCACCGTCTTTCGGAGAATGCGGGCGTCGGCCGGCCGGGGGAGCCATCCACCGAAGGCGTTAGGGCAAACGTCGAATGGCATAGGGATTAAAGCGGGCCGGTCGCCGGTACACGGTTGGGCGTGCCTCGGGGTTCGGTGCGCGCCCGCTTGCCCGGCCCCCGCTCCCCCGACCTCACCGGAGAGATCGCCCATGACGCTCGTCCTGCGTCACCCCTTCTGGGAACGCCTGCTCGCGAGTTCCCCCCGGGGCATCGCCCTGGCGGTGTCCGGCCTCCTCCGGCATCCCGTCGCCCTGCGCCCGCTGCGCGAAGCCCGGCCGAACAGCACCCTGGGCCGGCTCCTGAGGGGCCGCCCGGAGGTCTGGGGCATGGTCGCCACGCCCTACCTCTGCGCCCGCTGGAGCGCGGCCGAACGCCTGACCCGCATCGCCGGGCATTGCGCGGCGGTCGAGCGTCTCGGCCCCCTGCTCGATACGCCCCTCGACGCCTTCGTCGACCTGCTCGACCTGCCTGAGATCGATTCCGCCCATCGCATCGTCCTCGACCAGCCGCACTGGCTCCTGCGCGACGGGCAGGCCACCTTCAGCCTGTGGGACGGCGCGGACCGGCTGATCTCGCTGTCGTACTGCCTGTCCTTCGACGGCGACGGTCTCACGGCCTATGTCGGCGGCCTGCAGGGGCGCAGCGAGGCGGGCGTGCTCGACCGCTACCGCCGCTTCACGAAGCAGGCCGAAGGCCTGCGGCCGACCGACTTCACCATCGACCTGTTCCGGGTGTTCTGTTGCGGCCTCGGCGTGACGCGCCTTCTCGCGGTCTCGGACGCGATCCATCATCGCCGCAGCGCCTACTTCGCGCGCCGGTCGGATTCGACGGCGGCCCATCTGAGCTACGATGCGCTCTGGCACGGACGCGGCGGGGCGCTGCGGCCGGATGGCTTCTACGCCCTGCCCCTGGCCGATGCGCGGCGGCCCGCGGGCGCGATCCCGGCCAACAAGCGCGCGATGTATCGCCGTCGCTACGCCATGCTCGACGCCCTGGCGGCCCGCCTCGATCGGATCACCCGCGACGGCGCCGATCCCGTGCGGGTGGGGTTTCACGGACGCGTCGGCCCGGCGAGTCCCGGCCCGTTCGGCCGCGGCCCCGGCCGCCCGGGGTTGCGCCCTTTCCCGGGTTCGGGTTCCGCAGCCGGCGCCGTCCCGGCCGCAGGGCGAGGGCGGCACTTGGAGTGGGGCTTGGGACCAGACTTCGGGACGGACCTGAGGCGCCCGCGGCCGGGGCCGCCTTGACAAGGCTTGGGCCGGTGCCGCCTTGACAAGGCGTGGGCCGGGGGTGCCATCAGCCCCCATGTCGCGCCCCCAGACACCCGGCCCGGACCCGTCCAGCCTCGACGCCTTCGCGGAGGCCGGCCTCGCCGAGCTCGACGCCAAGGCCCTGCGCCGGCGCCTCGTCGCGACGGCGCGGGCGCCGGAGGCCGGGGCGGAGCGGGACGGGCGCCGCCTCGTGTCGTTCTCGTGCAACGACTATCTCGGCCTCAGCCAGGATCCCCGGGTGATCGCGGCGGGGCAGGCGGCGCTCGCGCGCCACGGCGCCGGGGCGGGGGCCTCGCGCCTCGTCACCGGCAACCACCCGCCGCTCGCCGCCCTCGAAGCGCGCCTCGCCGCCCACAAGGGCAAGGCGGCGGCCCTGGTCTTCGGCAGCGGCTACCTCGCCAATCTGGGGATCGTGCCGGCCCTGGCGGGGGCGGGCGACCTCGTCCTCGTCGATGCCCTCGGGCATTCCTGCCTGTTCGCCGGGGCGCAGCTCTCCGGCGCGACGCTGCTGCGGTTCCGCCACAACGACGTCGCCCACCTGCGCGCGATCCTGGCGGCGCGCCGCGCCCGGCACGGGCGGGTGCTGGTGCTCACCGAGCGGGTGTTCAGCATGGACGGCGACCGGGCGCCGCTCCCCGAGATCCTGGCTCTCGCGGCCGCGTACGACGCCTGGACCCTGGTCGACGACGCCCACGGCCTCGGGGTGGTCGAGGCGGGCGCCCGCGCGCCCCTCGAAATGGGCACCCTGTCGAAGACGCTCGGCTCCTACGGCGGCTATGTCTGCGCCTCGCGCGCCGTCGTCGACCTCCTCACGAGCCGGGCCCGCAGCTTCGTCTACACCACCGGCCTGCCCCCGGCCTCCGTCGCGGCGGCGCTGGCCGCCCTCGACATCGTGGAGACCGAGCCCGCGCGGGCCGCCCGGCCCCTCGCCCTCGCGCGCCGCTTCACCGCCCGCCTCGGGTTGCCGGAGGCCCAGAGCCCCATCGTGCCGATCCACGTCGGCGAGGCCCCGGCGGCCCTGGCCCTCTCGGCGGCCCTGGAGGCGCGCGGCTACCTCGTCGTCGCCATCCGCCCACCGACGGTGCCGGCCGGCACCGCCCGCCTGCGGGTGGCGTTCTCGGCCGCGCACGACGCGGCGCAGGTCGACGGCCTCGCCGACGCGATCCTGTCCCTGCGGGCGGACGCCGACGCGCGGTCCGCCTGAACGGAGCCGGGCGGCGCGCCCTGCACCGGGAGAGCTTCGTTCATGGGCGGCAGACGTGCGCTCCCGCCTTCCGGAGTATCGCCGGGGGGCGTGATCGTCTGGCCCATCCTCATATGGTGCTGCCTCATACCGGTGCCGCTCGGCAGCATCGCTTCCGGGCTGTGGCTCCGCCACCGCGCCTATCGGCAGGCGGCGCTGAACGCTCGCTCGCAAAGGCGGGGCACCGGCGGCCGGTCCACTCGCGGCGGGCCGTATGAAAACGGCCGCCGTTCGCCCGGGCCGCGGAGGTCCGCAGCGTTGCGCTCATCCGGGACCTCGACTGTCGCCGCCCCTATGCCGCTCGCTGCCCCGTCCCGCGCATCGGTCCGAGGGGCGAGGTCCCGGCGGTCGCGACATCCGGATCGCGCCAGCCCCGCATGACGACCTCAAACCGCGGGTGGATCGAGGAGCACCCAAAGGCGCGCGATCCGACCATCCACGATCTCGGCAACATCCGCTCCGGTCACGAGGACGGGCCCGCCTTCCGGACCTGCCTGCCATTGCAGCGAACCCAAACCGTGATGGCCGACGGCCTTGCGGGTGGGCGTGAACCGGAACGTCGGACCGAACTGATCCAGGAGCTTGCCCGCCACGGTCGCGATGGCCGCGCGTCCCCGAACGACGCCCGTCGGTTCGTACATGACCGGTTCCTCCACGAAGAGGTCGGTCAGCGCCGAGGCCCGGCGGAGCGGGTCGCGCTCGTTGAAGACACGCTCCAGGTTCGCGCGGAGCAGCGCGTCGTGATCGGGTTCTCCCGCGGCTCCCATCGTCTGCTCGGACTCGGGCATGGGGGCCTCCTTCCGTCGGGATGCGACTGCGCGGCCTATCGGATCCGCCGCGGCGGAGCGCCGGCAGAGGGCTTCCGGGAAACTGCACGAACCGGCATCCGAGCGCGAGTGGTCCGAGGCCGGAAACCCGGGCCGGATCGTCGGCGCTCCGACCTTCGCCCACGTCGCGTCGCAATCGCCCGAGCGCACGGGGGTCTCGAGGCCAGTAGCGACAACCCTCCGCGCTGCCGTTCGCGGCAAGGGGCGCTCGGCCCGGCTGTCATCCGCACGTCGAACTCCACCGCGGCGGTCTCGACGACGGAGGTTTCACGAACCGGATGGCATGCCGTTCACGCGGCCAGGCCATCGTGCCTGTGCCCTGCCGGTGGGCTCGATGTCGCCGAGAACTCCCGAGCGCGGGCGTTTGCGCGCTCGGGGCGTGCCGAGCTAGTTCGGGATCAGCTCACGGGCTGGCCCCCCGGTCTCCTCGCCCCGCCCCTGGGCATAGCCCGGCAGGGCCGGGTTCCGGGCGTTGCCGCTGTCGAGGTCCGGGCCGCCGAGCCAGTCCGCGGACCGAGCCTGCGGCCGGATCGAGCCGGTGATCGCCGGGCTCTCCAGCGAATGCGTGACGGTTCGGGCCTGGGAGACCCCGGTCAGAGCAGCGAGGGTGCAGGCGGACGCGAAAGCGACGGCAGAGACGGTCTTGAGCATCGTCATGTCGGATCTCCGGTGTTTCCCGCCCGATCGAACGGCGCCGAGCAGGGATGCCGGACAGACGACGTCTTCGGCCGCTTATTCCCCATGCCGTCGAAGAATTCGGTTCTCGTCTTGAGCACCGTCCCGCAGAGACTCGGTGTCCGGTGCGCGCGTGAGAAAGTTTGGTGCGAGCGTGGAATAATCCCGGACCGGCGGCGTCCATGCCTCTGTCGTCGGCTGTCATCGGCCGCGGATCAGGCTCGCACCGGTCGGCCTGCACACGGAGGAGCCCCGGCCATGCCAGGAGATCGGACATGACGGACATGATGCGCCTCATCGCGCCGCTGATCCCGGCCCTGCGCCGCTACGCCCGCGCCCTCCTGCGTAATCCCGCCGATGCCGACGACCTCGTGCAGGACTGCCTGGAGCGCGCCGTCGGCCGCTGGCACCAGCGTCAGGCGGGCGGAGACGCGCGGACCTGGCTCTTCGCCATCCTCCACAACCTGGCGGTGACGCAGATGCGCCAGCGTGCCCGCCGCGGTGCCCACATGCCGATCGAGGACATGGCGGAGGCCACCCTGGCGGTGGCGCCGACGCAGGAGAGCGCCCTGCGCCACCGCGACCTGATGTACGCGCTCGACGCTCTGCCGGAGGAGCAGCGCAGCGTCCTGCTGCTCGTGACGGTGGAGGGTCTGTCCTATTCCGAGACCGCCGAGATCCTCGCCATCCCGACCGGGACCGTGATGTCCCGCCTGTCCCGGGCCCGGGCCCGGATGATCCAGTCGATGGACGGTGCCGAGGCGGCCGTTCCGGCCAAGCGCCCGCTCCTGCGGAGGGTGAAATGACCATGCGTCCGATCGGCGAAGACGACCTCCAGGGCCTCGTGGACGAACGGCTCGATACCGCCCGGAGGCGCGAGGTCGAAGCGTATCTCGCCGACCATCCCGAAGCGCGGGCGCGCGTCGACCGCCTCGTCGACATGGGCGACGCGATGCGGGCCGCCTTCGCCCCCATCGCCGCCGAGCCGGTTCCGGCGCGGCTGAACCTGACGCGGATCGTCGAGGCACGCCGTCGCCCGCAACGTCCAGTCTGGCAGGCGATGGCGGCCGGGCTGCTTCTTCTTCTCGGCGGGGCCGCAGGCTGGGGACTGCGCGACGTGGTCTCGCCGGTGCCGACCGGCATCGCGGCGCTGGCCCAGGCGGCGAGCATGAACTACGCGGTCTATGCCCCCGATCACACCCGGCCCGTCGAACTCGCTGCCGCCGACCGGAACGAACTCGCCGGCTGGTTCTCGGCCCGGCTGAAGCGAACGGTCGGCGTGCCGGACCTGAGCGGCGCCGGCTATCGCCTCATGGGCGGGCGCCTCGTCGCGACGCAGCAGGGGCCCGCCGGCCTCCTGATGTACGACGACGGGCACGGCGCCCGCTTCGTGATGCTCATGCGGCCCATGTCCGTGCCCGGGGACGCACCGATGCAGCCGCACACCTCCGGGACGTCGAACGGCTACGCCTGGGCCCAGGACGGGCTCGGCTACAGCCTGGTGGGAGCGGCCGACCCGGCCGTCCTGCACCCGCTCGCCGACGCGATCCGCCGCGCCACCAGCCCCAAAGCCATCTGAAGGCCCGCCATGTCCCTCCTCGACGACCTCGCCGGCGCCGGTCCGGCGATGAGACCGCGCGCCGTCATCCTGCGGCTCGGCGCCATCGCGGCTCTGGTCGCCGGCACCGCCGGGGCCTTCGCGTATGCCGGCGGCTGGCTCTCGCCGCATGACCTGACCCCGGCGCGGATCGTCGACCGCTTTGAGCGGGTCAACGGACCGCATCCGGGGTTCCGGCGCAACCACGCCAAGGGGCTCTGCCTCGCCGGCCGCTTCGAGAGCAGCGGCCGGGGCGAGCGCCTGTCGAAGGCGTCGCTGTTCGCCCCGGGCCAGATCACCCCGGTCACCGGGCGCATCGCCCTCGCGGGCGGGCGGCCCTACGCCGCCGATGCGGCCACCACGGTGCGCAGCCTCGCGCTCCGCTTCCACCTCCCCGACGGCGAGGAATGGCGCACCGGCAACAACGACATCCCGGTCTTCCCGGTGCGGACCCCGGAGGCGTTCTACGCCCAGCTCCTCGCCGCCAAACCCGATCCGGCCACGGGCAAGCCCGATCCCGAGGCGCTCGCAGCCTTCTTCGCCGCGAACCCCGACAGCGCGAAGGCGGCGGCCCTGATCAAGGCGCGGACCCTCACCGCCGGGTTCGCCGACGACACCTTCCGGGGCCTGAACGCGTTCCGGTTCGTCGCCAGGGACGGCAGGCAGACGCCGGTGCGCTGGGCGTTCGTGCCGGAGCACGCCGCAACGGCGGAGAGCCCGGCCCAGGGGGGCCGCGCGGACGAGAACTTTCTGTTCGACGGTTTCGCGTCCGCGGTCCGTCGCGCGCCCGTGCGCTGGCACCTCGTCGTCACGCTCGGCGAGCCTGGCGACCCCACGGCGGATGCGACGCGGGCCTGGCCATCCGAGAGACCGAGCCTCGATGCCGGGACGGTGATCGTTTCGGAGACGGAGGCCGAGGCGGACGGCAATTGCCGCGACGTCAATTTCGATCCCCTGGTTCTGCCCGCCGGCATCGAAGGCGGGGACGACCCGCTGCTCGGCGCCCGCTCGGCGGCGTACGCGCAGTCCTTCACGCGCCGCGCCGGTGAACCGAAGTCGCCGAGCGCCGTCCACGATGCCCCCGTTGCAGGAGCCGGATTATGAGCAACACCACGCACTTCAACCGGCCGGCCCGGCTGCTGCACTGGACCATGGCCGGCATGATCCTGGCCATGCTGTTCATCGGCGTGGCGATGGTGACCTCCCTCGCGCACTATGACGCGCTCGTGGCGCTGCACCGCCCCCTCGGCATCGGCATCCTGATCCTCGCGGTGCTGCGCCTCGTCAACCGCTGGCGCCATCCGCCGCCGGCATTGCCGCCAGACCTTCCGGGCTGGCAGCGGCAGGCGGCACACGCCTCGCACCGCCTGCTCTACGGCCTGATGCTCGGGCTGCCGCTGATCGGCTGGGCGATGCTGTCGGCGGCCGGCTATCCCATCGGGCTCGGCGGCTCGGTGGTGCTCCCGCCGATCCTGCCGCGCGATCCCGCGATCTATGCCTGGCTGCGTCCGGTCCACTCGGTGCTGGCCTACGCCCTGTTCGGCCTCATCCTCGCTCATCTCGGCGCCGCCCTGATGCATGGGCTGATCCGCCGGGATGGCGTCTTCTCCAGCATGGCCCTGCGCGCGACGGCGCCGCGCTCTTGACGACGATCCGGGCAACGAGGCGAGACGGCATGGACGACAGCGCAACACGCCGAGTGCTCATCGCCGGAGGCGGCATCGCCGGCCTTGCCATGCGGCGAGCGCTGCAGCGACGCGGCCTTCCCTCGCTGACCCTGGAGCGACGACGGACGCCGGCCGATGCGGGCCTCGCCATCAATCTGCCGGGAAACGCGGTCCAAGCCCTGCGGCAGCTCGGCCTGAGCGACGCCCTGCGCAGGGTCGGCTCCCCCATCCGCCGGCGCGAATACCGCACCGGGAGCGGGCGCCTCCTCTTCGCCATCGACGAGACGGCGTTCTGGGGGGAAGAGGCATGCCCGCATTGCCTGCGTCGCGCCGACCTGCTGCGCCTCCTGACCCGCGACCTTCCCCCGGCCGATCTCCGGCACGGATCCGGGATTCACACCGTCCGGCAGGTGCCGAAGGGCGTCGCGATCGAGACCCGGGAGGGGATGGTCGAGACCGGCGGATTCCTCGTCGGCGCCGACGGCGTCCACTCGCGGGTTCGACGCGAGACGTTCGGTGATTCCGTGCTCGGCGCGGCGATGTTGGCCCCGGCGAGCTGGCGCTTCATGGCACCGAACCCGGGCCTCGACGCCTGGACGCTGTGGGCGGGATCGGACGGATTGTTCCTGCTCATCCCCGTCGACCACGGTGAGGTCTACGGGTGGGTCTCGTTGGGCGCGGCCGCCGGACGGGGGCGGGATCTGGCCGCCTTCCGGACGGCCTTCGCGTCGTTCCCGCGCCTCGTCCGCGACACCCTCGCGTCGGTTTCGTCCGAGCCGGGCGCGCTCCATCACTCGCCCCTCGAAGAGGTCCGCATTCCGACCTGGACCCGGGACCGGGTGGTGCTGGTCGGGGATGCCGCGCACGCGACGGCGCCGGTCTGGGCCCAGGGCGCCGCCATGGCTCTCGAGGATGCCCTCGTGCTGAGCTCACTGCTCGCCGGGAGGGCGGACTGGGGCACGGTCGGTCCGGACTACGAAGCCCTGCGCCGGCCCCGCGTGGCCCATGTCCAGGCCATGACCGATCGCCTGTCCCGCACCGCACGGATGCCGAATTGGGCCAGAAGCCTCTTGCTCCCCGTGATCGGGCCGCGCAGCTACCGCGCCACTTACGCTCCCCTGCGCACACCGGTCCCGGCCTGAGCACCGGGCCACGGCGATCCCGTGCATTCCCGACGGTCCCGGACGGGGCCGGACACGGAACCAGGATACTTCCCCGACGACGACAGCCGGATCCGTCCCTCGACGTCCGGCCGCGTCCTCGAATGTCGCGAGGCGGCTCCGACGGCGGATCGGCGCGCCGGATGTCGCTCCTCTCCATCATGCGGGCGACGTCTTGGGGTGCCACGTCTTGGGGTGCCACGTCTTGGGGGGCGACGTCTTGGGGGGCGACGCTGGTTGCGTCGGACTCGGGGGCCGGCGATACCATGGGGCGGTGACCGAGGAGCGAACCGATGCGCCGAAGGCCACCGAGCCTCACGTCGTTGGGCTGGCGGTTCAGCCTCTTCACGCTCCTCTACCTCTACCAAGGCGTCGTCGCGGGCTTCGCGCTGACGGCCCTGGTCAACCACTTCGCCACGGCCGGTGCCTCCACGGCGGAGGTCGGCCGGCACCTTGCGATCGTCGGTCTGCCCTGGGTGCTGCAGCCGCTGCTCTGGGGGCCGGTGATCGATCGCGCGACCCCCGCCCGGATGGGGCCTCGCCGCTTCTGGCTCGTCCTGTCTCTGGCCTGCGCGCAGGTGGCTCTCGCGGGCCTTCTCCTGCTCGGCGCGGCCCCGAGCTTGACGGCTGTCAGCGCCGTGCTGTTCCTCCACAGCCTCGCGGCCTCCCTCGCCGATACGGCAACGGACCGCATGATCGCCGGCAGCGTACCGACCGGCGAACTGGGACGCACCAGTGCTGCGACGCGGGCGGGCTTCGTCACCGGCGGTGCGGCGGGGGCTGCGATCTTCGCCTGGCTGCTCGCCGCGAACGGCTTGCCCGCAGCGGCCGGCATGCTCCTCGCCCTGACGACTCCGCTCGCCCTGGTGTCCGTTCTCGTGCGCGAGGCGCCGACCGACCGGCTTCTCTCCCTTCGCCGCGGACCCCCATCGCGGGCGCCGGACCGGGGTCGGGCGTCCGAGGCGGTCGCCTTCGCGCGTCGGCTCCTGACTGCGTTCCGGACGCGCGACGCGGCGACCCTCCTGGCGATGTGCTTCGCGATCGATCTCGGTCTCGCGGTGTTCCAGGTGCCCTTCGCCGTCGCGCTCGTGCAGGTCCACGGCTGGAACGCGGTCGATCTCTCGCGCCTTCAGGCGGGACTGGCTCTCCTCGGCGGGACCCTCGGCGCGGCGGGCCTCGGCACCGCCGTCGACCGCTTCGGGCCGCACCGTGCCCTCCGTGCCCTCCTCGTCGCCTGCGCGGGAGCGTTCGGGATCGCTGGATTGCTGATCGTGGCCGGATTGGAGGCTGCGGCGGGTCCGGTCATCCTCGGGCTGGCGAGCGTGGTGCCGGCCCTGCTCTACGTCGCCCTGCTGCCGACCGTCCTGCTGGCGAGCCGCACCGGACAGGCGTCGGCGACGCAGTTCCAGGTCTACATGGCGGCCCTGAACTTCGGCGACGTCGTCGGTTCGGCGCTGGCCGGCGCGCTCGCCGCGGTGACGGCCCCGACGATCGTCGCCCTCGGCGTCGCGGTCGTGTTCCTGATCTGCGCACGCGTCGCCCCGACCTTCGGCCGGGGGCGGTTCCATCAGGCCGGCGCCGCGTAGATGGGTCCCGCCGAGGCGTGCCGCGATGTCGCCGCATGATCGCTCGACCGAGCGTCCTAGAACATCGCCACGATGGCGACGCCCACGACCATGATCAGAGCCCCGAGGACGCGCCATAGGCTCGCCGGATGAACCTCGAAGCCGACCCAGCCGTAATGGTCGAGCACCAGCGAGGCGACGACGCCCACGGTGACGATGATGCCGAGGAACGAGGCGGCCCCGATGGCCGGGGATGCGTAGAGCTGGGCCAGGATCAGGAGGACGCTGAGGCAGCCGCCCAACCATCCCCACCACGGGACCTGGGCGAGTTGCTGCCCGGACGGAATTTCCAGTTTGCCGAGGGCAAGGCCGCCCACGAGCATCGTCCCCGTGCTCACGAAGAGGATGATGAGCGCGGCCGTGACCGGCATGGCCAGCGACTTCGAGAGAGTTGCGTTCTGGCCGGGTTGGATCGCATTCGCGAGACCGGCGAGGACCGTCAGACCATAGAGATACCACATGCTGTGACAGCGCCTCGGCAGGCCGCCAAGTTTCCCCGTTTTCGCTCCATGCGGCGTTTTGTAAGACCCGTTTGCGCGATCGGGGGGGCGTCCAGGGGCGCTCGAAACGAGCCGCTCCTCCGAGCGGGCGCGCCCGCGGCGGTGGCGGGGCCGGCACTACGGCGACCGGTTCACGCTCGATCACGGCACCGGCGCGGGCGCGTCCGTCCGTGTGCCGCCGACCGGGACGCACGCGATGGTGCGACGGCGAGGAACATCGACGGGCGGCGCGTGGAGACCATCCCCGATTGCCGTCGCGTCCGGGTCCCGCGCCGGCTCGGTGGCGATGGCGTGGAAAGCACCTCCGATCCGCCCGGTGCGCCGACGGGACAGCCTCGGCGGTCGCGATCCGCCGAGACTGTCCCGGCATGCGGCGGGGAGGGGCGGTCGGACCATGCCGAGCCGACGCCGAACACCGCTCCGCTGTGCCGTTGTGCTCCATTGCCCTTAGGTTCGTCTCGGACGGCCACGCACGACCGCTTCCACCGGCCGTTGCCCGGCATGGGCCGGCCTACCCGATCGGGGGACAGCATGACGGACCTTTCGCGAAACAAGGCCACGGTGATCGCCTTCTACGAGCTGATGTTCAACGAAGGCCGGCCGCGCGAGGCCATCGCGCGCTATGCCGGCGACGTGTACATCCAGCACAACCCGCACGTGGCCACCGGCAAGGACGGCTTCATCGCGTATTTCGAGCGCATGGCGCGGGCGTGGCCGGGCAAGCGGGTCACGGTGAAGCGCGCCCTCGCGGAGGGCGATTTCGTCGTGTTGCATTGCCTCCAGCACTGGCCGGGCGACCACGATTACGCCGCCATGGACATCTTCCGCCTCGATGCCTCCGGCCGCATCGTCGAACACTGGGACGTGCTCCAGATCCTGCCCGAAACGTCGGCGCACGAGAACGGGATGTTCTGACGAACGACCCGCCCGAAGAACGACCCGCCCGAAGAACGACCCGCCCGAAGAACGGCCCGCCCGAAGAACGGCCCGCCCGAAGAACGGCGCGGTCCGGGCGGGCCGCCGTGCCGGCTCCCGAGCCGGTCGGGGAAGTTCCCGCGCCGCCGCTGAATTTTTTGTTGCCGATCCGTCTCATGGCGGCGCGCGTACGACAGTGATGGCGAAACATTTCGCGTTGTCGTGACGGTCCGATCCCATCAAGGCTCTCGATTCCTCAAGTCGAACTTTTTCGGCCAGATGTTTTCGGTAGATAGGATCCATATTTACAATTCTCGTCGCGCCGACTGAAGAAATGGCGCCGACGCATATTTTGTTTACCTGATCAACCCAAGAATGAGCCGAACGTCCTCCGGGGCAAAGCCAGGATAACGGCCGTGGGATTCCGGCGCGACGCTTCCGAGGGCGCCGTCGCGACGGGCCGCCCCGCGATCCTCGGTCGAGGGCGATGCGTGGGGGCACGGGGCATCCTGTCGGCCGCCACGATCGATTGGGTTGAGGGTCTACGATGAACATTTCGACCGTCGTCGAAGTCAAGCGGCCGACTTCGTTGAACGAACTCTCGGGCTGGCAAGACGGGTCTTCCTGGCAAGAGGGGGCTTCCTGGCTGGCCGGCGGAACCTGGCTGTTCGCCGAGCCGCAGACTGCCGTCGACACGCTCATCGATCTCGAAAGCCTGGGCTGGGCGCCGCTGACCGCGACGGAATCCGGCCTCGAGATCGCCGCGACCTGCCGGATCGTCGACCTGCACGGGTTCGAGGGTCCGCCGGCCTGGCGCGCGGTGCCGCTGTTCCGGCAGTGCATCGACTCGTTCCTGATGTCGTTCAAGATCTGGAACGCCGCCACCATCGGGGGCAACGTCTGCATGTCGCTGCCCGCCGGCGCGATGATCTCGCTGACCGCCGCCCTCGAAGGGGTCTGCACCCTGTGGCCGCGCGACGGCACGCCCCGCACGGTCACGGTGGCCGAGTTCGTGACCGGCAACCACGCGAACGTGCTCGCCAAGGGCGAACTGCTGCGCAGCATCCACCTGCCCGCCGCGGCGCTCGCGAAGCGCACGGCCATGCGCCAGGTCTCGCTCACCCGCTACGGGCGCTCGGCCGCCCTGATCATCGCCACCGTGGGCGACGACGGCGCCGACTTCCTCCTCACCATCACGGCGGCGACCCCGCGGCCGGTGCAGCTGCGCTTCGCCACCCTTCCCTCCGCCGACGACCTGCGCCGCGCCATCGACGCGCGCCTGGCGCCGGACGCCTACTTCCCCGACGTGCACGGATCGGCGCCCTACAAGCGTCACGTCACGCAGTACCTGGCCGAACAGATCCGTACGGAGCTCGCGTGACCCAGTATTCCATCAACGGCCGCGCCTACGCCGCCGAGCCGGCGCCGGGCCAGTGCCTGCGCACCATGCTGCGCGACCTCGAGGTGTTCGGGGTCAAGAAGGGATGCGATTCCGGCGATTGCGGCGCCTGTACGGTGCACATCGACGGCAAGCCGTTCCATTCCTGCCTCGTCCCGGCCTTCCGGGCCGAGGGACGCGAGGTCACCACCATCGAGGGGCTGGCGCCCTGCGGCGAGCGCCATCCGCTGCAGCAGGCGTTCCACGACGCGCAGGGATTCCAGTGCGGCTTCTGCACCGCCGGCATGATCATGACGGCCGTGACCTTCACGGACGCGCAGAAGGCCGACCTGCCGCACGCCCTCAAGGGCAACCTCTGCCGCTGCACCGGCTACCGCTCGATCAAGGACGCCCTGAACGGGGTGTGCAACATCGAGGCGGACGTCGCCGGCAAGGCCCTCGGGGCGAGCCTGCCCAACCCCTTCACCGACACCATCCTGAACGGCACCGCCCGCTACACCATGGACCTCGCCGTCGAGGACCTGCTGCACCTCAAGGTGCTGCGCTCGCCCCACGCCCACGCGCGCCTCGTGTCCATCGACCGCCAGGCGGCGCTCGCCGTGCCGGGCGTCGTCGCCGTCTACACCTGGGAGGACGTGCCCAAACGCCGGTTCAGCTCGGCCCTGCACGAGGATCACCTCGTCGATCCCGACGACATCCTGCTGCTCGACAACGTCGCCCGCTTCGCCGGCCAGCGCATCGCCGCCGTGGTGGCCGAGACGGAGGCCGCCGCCGAGGCCGGCTGCCGGGCCCTGCGGGTGGACTACGAGGTTCTGCCGGCGGTGTTCGACCCCGTCCTGGCCATGCGGCCCGACGCGCCGGTGCTGCACGACAAGGACGGGCTCACCGCGAGCACCAACATCTTCTGCACCCTCCAGGGTGAGATCGGCGATGTGGCCCGGGGATTCGCCGAGGCCGACGCCGTGCACGAGCAGACCTACTCGACCTCGCGCGTCCAGCACGTGCACCTCGAGACGCACGGCTCCATCGCCTGGAAGGGCGAGGACGGGCGCTGGCATGTCCGCACGAGCTCGCAGGGGCCGTTCGCCGTGCGCCAGAAGCTCGCCTACATCATGGGGATCCCGCACCGCGACCTCCACGTGTTCACGGAGCGGGTCGGCGGCGGGTTCGGCGGCAAGCAGGAGATGGTCTCGGAGGACCTCGTCCTGTTCGCCACGATGAAGCTCGGCCGCCCGGTCAAGTGGGAATGGACCCGCGAGGAGGAGTTCATCGGCGCGACCACGCGCCACCAGATGACCACCCGGGTGAAGATCGGCGCCCGCAAGGACGGGACCCTGACGGCCCTCGACGTCGCGGTGTTCTCCAACACCGGAGCCTATGGCGGCCACGGCAGCGAGACCCTGGCGGCCGCCATGGCGAGCCCGATCGCGGCCTACCGCTGCGCCAACAAGAAGGGCATCGGCCACGCCGTCTACACGAACATGACGCCGGGCGGCGGCTTTCGCGGCTACGGCGCCTCGCAGACCACCTTCGCGGTGGAATGCGCCATCGACGCCCTGGCCCGGCAACTCGGCATCGATCCCTTCACCATGCGGCGCCGGAACGTGGTGCAGCCGGGCGACAACATCGAATCCATCTGGAAGGAGCCGAGCGACGCCAGCTTCGGAAGCCACGGCATCGGCGAGTGCCTCGACATCGTCGAGCGCGAACTCGCCAAGGGCAACGGGGTCGCCAAGCCCGAGGGAGCGGACTGGGAAGAGGGCCGGGGCGTGGCGCTCGCCATGCTCGAATGCGGACCGCCGACCGAGCACCGCTCGGGCGCCGAACTCCACCTCAAGGCCGACGGCACCTACTTCCTCGCCTGCGGCTCGACGGAGATGGGCAACGGCATCACCACGGCGCACAAGCAGATCGCCGCCGCGATCCTGGGGACCCGCGCCGACGATGTCGGCATCATCAACGCCGACACCGACCGCACCCCCTACGACACCGGCACCTTCGCCAGCACCGGCGTCGTGGTCGGCGGCAAGGCGGTCCACCTCACGGCCGAGGCCATGGTCGAGGACATCCTGGACTTCGCCAGCAGGCACACGGGGGTGCCCCTGGAGCAGTGCCGCCTCGACGCCGACGGGGTCGTCTGCGGCAACCAGCGCATCACCCTGGTGGATCTGCACGCGGCGGGCACGAAGGTCGACCACCGCTTCACCGTGAGCCGCCGGGCCTACCTCTCGCCCCGGACCATCGCGTTCAACGTGCAGGGCGTGCGCCTCGCAGTGCACCGCGTCACCGGCGAGATCCGGGTGCTGCACAGCGTCCATGCCGCCGATATCGGCCTGCCGATCAACCCGATGCAGTGCCGGGGCCAGCTCGATGGCGCCGTCTCCATGGGGTACGGCTGGGCGCTCGTGGAGAACATGGTCCACGACGACGCGGGCCGGATGGTCAACGCGCAGCTGCGCAACTGCCGCATCCCGACCTTCGCCGACACCCCGCGCACGGACATCTTCTTCGCCGACACCACGGACCGGATCGGCCCCCTCGGGGCGAAATCGCAAGGGGAGTGCGGCATCAACCCCGTGGCCCCGGCGGTCTCGAACGCGCTGGCCGACGCCACCGGCGTCCGCTTCGCCCACCTGCCGTTCACGCCCGACCGCCTGTTCACGCAGCTCGCCGCCCGATGAGCGACGCGGCCCACAGCGTCAGCATCGTGACGCAGACCTCCGTCCGGCCCGAGAGCGCCGAGGCGTTCGCCCAGTGGCAGGGCGGCACCAGCGCGGTGATCTCGGGGTTTCCCGGCTTCATCGAACAGCGCCTGATGCCGCCCCACCCCCCGCTCCAGGTGGATTGGGTGATCCTGCAGCGCTTCGGCAGCCTCGCCGACGCCAAGGGCTGGCTCGCCTCGCCCGAGCGGCAGGCCCGCATCGTCGGCGCCTCTCCGATGCTGGTGGGGCGCGACGATGTCCACATCGTCACGGACGACGCCAGCGCGGCCCGCACCGCGCCGGCCTCGGCGGTCATCAGCACCCGGGTGAAGCCCGGGATGGAGGCCGCCTACCGCAAGTGGGAGCAGAAGGTCGCCGCCGCGCAGTCGAAGGCCGCCGGCCTGCAGGGCTATCGCTTCGAGCCGGCGGTGCCGGGCGTGCAGGAGGATTACGTCGCGATCCTGCGCTTCGACAGCGATGCCAACCTGAGGGCCTGGCTCGACTCGCCCCAGCGCCGGGAACTGATCGAGGAGGCGGTTCCGCTGACGGCGGAATTCCACACCCGGACGGTGCAGAGCGGGTTCGAGCAGTGGTTCCGCGACGCCACGCCGGAGGGCGCCCCGCCGCCCGCCGCTTGGAAGATGAACATGATCGTCCTCCTGACGCTCTATCCCACGGTGTTCCTGTGGGGCCTGTTCGTCGGAACGCCGTTCCTCGGCCGCGTCCTGAACCTCGATTTCCCCGTCGCCCTGTTCATCGGCAACGTCTTCAGCGTGCTGGTGACGGCGCGGCTGGTGCCCTGGACCGCCAACCGGCTCGGCTGGTGGCTGTCGCCGCCGCCGGAGCGGCGCGCCGACACCGACCGCCGGGGCGCGGCCCTGCTGATCGCCGCCTACGCGATCATGATCCTGGTGTTCTGGAAGGTTCTCTGAGCCGCCCTCAGAGGTGACCGTGTTCACACATCGGGCAGGCAGCGCGGGTCACCTGGTCTTTCGGCGTTTCGCCGGTTCGACCGAACGGACCCGTCGCGAAGACACGTTTGGGAAACTCGCACATGCTCGCGTTCGCGCCTCGCGCCGGCCGCCCGGTCCTGACGGCCCTCGGCTTCTCGGCGGCCCTCCTCGTCGCGGACGCCACCGGGGCGCACCCCATCGGGGCCGCCCGCGCGACCGAGCCCCTAGCGGCAGCCACTGCGCTCGTAGCGCCGCCGTCCCCGCCGGGGTTCTTCAGCTTCTCCGACACCATCGTCAGCTACCGCTTCCAGGGGCCCTCGGCGGAGCCCGGCATCGGCGTGCAGCGCCCCGACGGCACGCCGACGGGCCGGCGGGAGCCCCGCGAGATCCCGAAGAACGTCGTCAACCTGTTCCATACCAACGCGTGGACCTACGGCACCAACCTCGTGTCCCTCGATCTCCTGCGCTCGGGCTCGCAGGACCCGGCCGGCAACGCCTTCGGCAGTTTCCCGGACATCGGCGCGACGGAACTGTACCTGATCTACCGGGGCACCCTGAGCCCGAACCGGATCTTCGACACCGACGTGTTCGCCATTCCGGGCCTCGTCAAGGATATCGGCCTCGCCTTCGGCGTCGACGCCAACGCCAAGAACACCACCTTCAACTCGCAGAAGCGCGCCGGCACCTTCGGCCTCAACTTCGCCTTCGACGTGCCGGCCGGATTCCTCAACCTGAAGGTCCAGGGCTACAAGGAATTCGCCCATAACGGCTTCGCCGCCGGCCGCTTCCGCAGCGTCGAGTTCCAGATGACGCCCGAGTTCGAGCTCACCTACGCGATTCCCCTGCCGTTCACGGGCCTGCCCCTCTCGCTCTCGGGCTTCAACACCATCATCCTGCCCAAGGGCCGCTACGGCCGCACCAACGAGTACGAGACGCAGCTCGAATTCGTATCGCAGACCAATCTGGTCCTCGATGTCGGGCAGCTCGCGGGCGGCCCGGCCCACCGGCTCGAAGTGTTCGCCGGGTTCCAGTACTGGCACAACAAGTTCGGCGCCGACCCCCGGCGGACCATCAACACCGAGGAGAAGGCCCTGATCGCGGGCGTCTCCTACCACCTCCCGTAGTAGAGGCAGCCCGCCGTAGGGACGGTCCGGGCGCCTCCGCCTCAGCTCCGTCCGGCCCGCAGGTCGCCGGGGGCGAGGCCGAAGCGCCGGCGGAACGCGCGATTGAAGGTCGGCACGTCGCCAAAGCCGCACGCATACGCGATGGTGGCGATCTTCAGCCCGTCGTAGCGCGACGCGGCGAGGCGGTGGTGCGCCAGGGCGAGGCGCGCCTCCCGGATGGCCGCCGCGATGCCGTCGGTCTCCGAGAACGCCCGGTAGAGATGGGCGCGGGACACGCCCAGCACCGCCTGGATCTCGTCGGGGCCGAGGGCCGGGTCGTGCAACCGGCGCTCGATATGGGCGCGGGCGAGGGAAACCACCGCCGCGTGCGAGACGGGCACGGTCGACCGGTCGGCCGGGGCGCGGGGGAGGCCGCGCAGCATGTGGAGCACGCCCTCGACGGCGACCTGCGCCTCGCCCTCGGTCATCCACGCGACGGAGCGGGCGAAGCTGCGAAAGCATGCCTCGAACGCCGCGTTGGCGGGTTCGCCCGCGATGCAGAGGCCGGCGAAGCGGTCGACGTCGCCGATCCAGGCCTCGAAGGTCCGGCGCGGCACCGCGAGGCGGATCTCCTCGTAATCGGTCTGGGTGCCGGCGAGGAGGGGACGGCCGCGCGACAGGAAGCTGATGCCGCCGGTCGCGATCCGGGCGCCGCGATCGAGCTGCTCCTGATACCCGATCCCCTCGAGGGCGAGGCCGATCACCACCATCTCGGGGGCACTTCGATCGACATGGCGCGACCCGACCTTCAGGCTCACCGGACTGCTCACCGTATGGGTGAGGGCCCAGTCCGCGGTGCCCACACCGAGGCGCCGGGCCCGGAACGGCCCGCGCGGCTGCACGCGGGAGACGTCGCCGAAGGGCGCCAGGGCGGTGGAGCGCCAGAAATCGAAGGCCCATTTCGATTCGACGTGATCCGTCGTTTCGACCACGCTGGGGACGATCGCCAGTCGAGACACGTTGCAAGCTCCGGTGTCCCGCCGCCGGCCGATCGCGGGTGTTCGGGATGGGATCGCGTAGCACACATTACGCCGGGCGATTTCATCCGGGCGATTTCATCCGGTCGCGAGAGGGGACGACGGTCCCGGCGGCATCGGGCGGTGCGCGGAGCGGGGTTCGTGCGCCGCGCCCACACGGGACATTAACGGCCCCGGTGGTCTTAATCCGGGCGCACGCGACATCCGGCGCTCCGTCGGCCGACCGCGTCCACGGACGCCCCAGGCATGAACCCCTACCTGCTCCTCGCCTTCGCGATCACCGCCGAAGTCACCGCGACCCTCGCCCTGAAGGCCGCCGACGGGCTCACCCGCCCGGTGCCGACGATCATCACGGTGCTGGGCTACGGCACCGCCTTCTGGCTGATGTCGCACAGCATGAACATGCTGCCGATCGGCGTGGTCTACGCGATCTGGGCCGGGGTCGGCATGGTCGGCGCGGCCCTCGGCGGCGCGCTCCTGTTCGGCGAACCGATCACCCTCCCGATGATGGTCGGCATCGGCGTGATCGCCGTCGGCGTCACGATCCTGGCCTCGGGCCAGACCGCACCCCACTGACGAGGGTTCGCAGGAGCCGCCACCGGTTCTGCGCCGAGACCCTGCGTCGTGAGCCTGCGCCGGACCCGGGACCCGAGCGGGTCCGTCGTGGTACCGCCCGTCCGCATCGATAGCGCAGGGGTAGATGCGGCGGGATTCCTCTCCTGGTGATCCTTGCCCTCGTGATCCTTGCCCTCGTGATCCTTGCCCTCGTGATCCTCCCCTTTGCGCTCCTTCCCTTCGCGCTTCTCGCCATCGAAAAGGGTTGCCTTCAGGTGTCTGCGAAACCCGGCCCGCGCGCGCGGCTCCGCCCCCGGCTCGTCGGCGCGGCCCTCGCCCTCGGCCTCCTCGCCGGGGCGGCCTGGGCGGCGACCGCGCTCCTCGCCGTGCCGAACCCCGTCACCCTGGCGGCCCTGGCCGTCGTCGAGCCCTCCGCCGTGGGGACCTGGTTCGCGAGCCGGCCGGTGGCGGCGTCGGCGACACCGCGCATCCTGACGGTCCAGCCCCGCCCGCTGCCCGACCGGGTCCCGTGGAAGGGCGCCCTCGTGCCGCTCGCCACCGTGCTGGAGGCGACGCGGACCAACGCGTTCCTGGTGTCCCAGAACGGCGTCCTCGTCCACGAATGGTACCGGCCGGGCTTCGAGGCGGCGACGCTGTTCCCGTCCTGGTCCGTGGCGAAGTCCGTGGTGTCGCTGCTCGTCGGGCAGGCCATCGCGGGCGGCCGCCTCAAGGAGACCGACCCCGTCTCGACCCTGCTGCCCGACCTGCAGCGGGTGCCTGTCTTCGGCCGCATCACGGTCCGCGACCTCCTCGACATGACGAGCGGCCTCGC
Source organism: Methylobacterium sp. Leaf100 (assembly GCF_001422845.1). NCBI lineage: Bacteria > Pseudomonadati > Pseudomonadota > Alphaproteobacteria > Hyphomicrobiales > Methylobacteriaceae > Methylobacterium > Methylobacterium sp. Leaf100. Next base: position 171,438 of record NZ_LMMW01000034.1, read on the forward strand.
GGTGCCGGAGAACTACGACCCCTGGAACCCCCTCGTCGGCACCGCCGGGATGTACCTCACCCGCGACCTGCCGGCCTTCGTCCGCGCGCATGCCGCCCTGTCCTCGAAGCCCGGCAGCAAGGGCGAGTACCGCAGCATCGACACGGAGGTGCTCGGCCTGATCCTCGCCCGGGTGCACGGCAAGCCGCTGGCCGACATCCTGTCGGAGCAGATCTGGACACCCATGGGGGCGGGGGCCGACGCCACCTGGAACCTCGACGCGCAGGGCGGGACCGAGAAGGCGTTCTGCTGCCTCAACGCCGTCGCCCGCGACTTCGTCCGCCTGGGACTGATGGTGGCCGATCGCGGCCGGGTCGGCGCGGTCGACGTCGTTCCGCCGCACTGGATCGAGCGGATCGAGACGCCGGCGCGGCGGGCCGTCGACGGCTGGCCCTACTCGGCCCAGTGGTGGCACGTGCCGGCCGGCGACGACGACATCTCGGCCATCGGGGTCTACGGCCAGTACATCTACATCAACCGCGACACCGGAACGGTGATCGTCAAGCTCAGCGACCATGGCGCCGAGCAGGACGAGGCCGACACCCTCGCGGCGATGCTGTCCCTCGCCCGCGGCCTCGCCCCGCCGCACCGGTGACGCGCGCCCGCGCCTTCCCCCTCGGCTGCCGGGCTCACGGGTCTGCCCGCCGACTCGTTCAGGGGCCGCGCCCGGCCGGCGTGGACCATCACGGCGCTCCCGCTCCACGCGGGCAGGGCGATCGCATCCGAATCGCCGCTATCCCGGGAATCGCCGCTATCCCAGGAATCGCCGCTATCCCAGGAACCGGCGCACGAGGAGCCGGGCGAGGTCGCGCGGGGGTTCGGGGGTCAGCACCGCGAGCTTGCGCGAGGTCGAGAGGGACGCGAGGCCGTGCAGGCCGGCCCACAGGGTCGCCACCGCCTGCCGGCGCTCGTCCTCCTCCGGGATCATCGGCTGCAGCACCCGGTCGACGAGGTCGGTGGTGCGCGCCAGGGCCTGGGCGTACCAGTCGGGAAACGCCGAGTCCGGCGCCAGGCTGTGCTCGAACACCAGACTCCACACCTGCGGGTCCGCTTGCACGAAGGCCAGGTAGGCATCCGCCAGGGCCACCGCGTTGTCGCGCGGCGGCGCATCGGGCGAGATCGCCGTCACCAGGGCATCGTGCAGGCGCTCCAGGGTGCGGGCGTTGACCCGCATCACCACCGTGTCGAGATCGCCCACCGCGTTGTAGATCGAGTTCGGGGCGTAGCCGATCACTGCCGCGAGGCGGCGCATGCCGAGGCCGCGCAGCCCCTCCTGGCGCACCAGCCCCTCGGCGGCCTTGGTGACGAGGCTCTGGAACTCCTCCCGGTTGTGGTCGCCGCGCGGCCCCGTTCCGCGTCGTACCGTCTTGGCCAAGCCCCTGCGCTCCCCGTGTCTGTGTTGGACCCACAAAGGTTAGTCTGGCACAGAACGCCCGCTCAACCGTCGGGTTCAGGGCGGGAGCCGGCAAGGATCGGTGCGTTTTGTAAGGGCTTCCCCCTCAAGACGTACGTCCGCGTCCCGCCCGTGCGCCGGCGCACGGGCGGGACGCGGACGGTCACGGAGCGGATTGCGCGCCCTGATTTTTTGAACGACGTTCAATAAGCACGGGTCGTGGCGGGATTTGACGCTTCGCCGACCGCCGGGCAGTCATGGTGCCGCCAAGGAGACACCCATGTTCCGTACGTTGATGACCACGCGCCGGTTCGCGCCCCTGTTCTGGTGCCAGTTCTTCTCGGCCTTCAACGACAATTTCCTCAAGAACGCCCTCGTGTTCCTGATCCTGTTCAAGGTCGGCGGCACCGGCGAGGGCTCGGGCATGCTCGTCACCCTGGCGGGCGCGGTGTTCATCGGGCCGTTCTTCATCCTGTCGGGCCTCGGCGGCGAGATGGCCGACCGCTACGACAAGGCGCTCATCGCCAAGCGGCTGAAATTCGCCGAGATCTTCGGCGCCGCCGCCGCCGCCGCGGGGTTCTGGCTGCATTCGGTGCCGGTGCTGTTCGTGGCGCTCGGCCTGTTCGGTACCATCGCGGCCCTGTTCGGCCCGATCAAGTACGGCATCCTGCCCGACCACCTGAAGCGCGAGGAGCTCACCGCCGGCAACGCGCTCGTGGAGGCCGCGACCTTCCTCGCCATCCTGCTCGGCACCATCGTGGCCGGCCTCGCCACCGCCATGGGCGGCGACGCCCTCGCGTTCAGCGCCCTCATCATGGTGTTCGCGGTCCTGTGCTGGCTCTCGGCCCGGGCGATCCCCGCCACGGGCGAGGCGGCGCCGGGCCTGCGGGTCGATCCCAACGTGGCGCGCTCCACCGCCGCCCTCCTGCGCGACCTCTGGCGCGACACGCGGATGTGGCGCGGCGCCGTCATCGTGAGCTGGTTCTGGCTCGTCGGCGCCGTGATCCTGGCCCTGCTGCCGGTGCTCGTGCGGACCAGCCTCAACGGCTCCGAGACCGTGGTGACCCTGCTGCTCGCCGTGTTCTCGGTGGGCATCGCGGTGGGCTCCGGCCTCGCCTCGTGGCTGGCGAGCGGGCGCATCGTACTGCTGCCGACCCCCATCGGCGCCCTGCTCATGGGCGTGTTCGCCCTCGATCTGGCCTGGACCGTCGCCCACTTGGCCCCCGTCTCCGGCGCCGTCCTGGGCGCCGGAGACTTCCTCGCCACGGGCACGGGCCTGCGCATCACGGTCGCGTTCGCCGGGCTCGCGGTGGCGGGCGGCCTCTACATCGTGCCGTCCTTCGCCGCCGTGCAGGCCTGGACCGACAAGGACCGGCGCGCCCGGGTCATCGGCGCCGTGAACGTGCTCACCGCCGCCTTCATGGTGGCGGGCGCGCTCGGCCTCGCCGCCCTGCAGGGGGCGGGCTGGTCCATGGCCGCCCTCCTCACCCTCATCGGCGTGCTCAACCTCGTGGCCGGCGTGGTGATCCTCCTCGTCCTGCCCACGAGCCCGTTCCGCGACTTCCTCTCCATCGTGTTCCGGGCGTTCTACCGCCTGGAGGTGCGCGGCCTCGACAACGTCGACAAGGCCGGCCCCAACGCGATCATCGCCCTCAACCACGTCTCGTTCCTCGATGCGCCGCTGGCCCTCTCGCTCCTCGACCGGGAGCCGGTCTTCGCCGTCGATCACGGCATCGCCCAGCGTTGGTGGGTGAAGCCGTTCCTCGCCATGACCAAGGCGATGCCCCTCGACCCGACCCGGCCGCTCGCCACCCGCACCCTGATCAAGGCCGTGCGCGACGGCGAGACCCTGATCATCTTCCCCGAGGGCCGGCTCACGGTCACGGGCAGCCTGATGAAGGTCTACGACGGCGCCGGCCTCATCGCCGACAAGTCCGACGCCATGGTGGTGCCGGTGAAGATCGAGGGACTGGAGAAGACCGCGTTCTCGCGCCTGTCGAAGGATCAGGTGAAGCGCCGCTGGTGGCCGAAGGTCACCGTGACGATCCTGGCCCCGGTCAAGCTCGCCATCGACCCGGACCTGAAGGGCAAGCACCGCCGCCGGGCGGCGGGCGCCGCCCTCTACGACGTGATGTCGGACCTCGTGTTCGAGACCGCCGACATCGACCGCAACGTCATGAGCGCCCTCATCCAGGCCGGCAACGACCACGGCTGGCGCCGCAACGCCCTCGAAGACCCGGTCACCGGCAAGCTCAGCTACGCCCGCCTGGTGATGGGCGCCAACATCCTCGGCCGCAAGCTCATGCCGCTCGCCCCCGAGGGCAGGCCCATCGGGCTGATGCTGCCCAACGCCAACGGCGCGGCGGTGACGTTCTTCGCGCTCGCCAGCGCCGGCCGGGTGCCGGCGATGATCAACTTCTCCGCCGGCCCCGCCAACGTGCTGTCGGCGTGCCGGGCGGCGCAAGTCGAGACGATCCTGACCTCCCGCGCCTTCATCGAGAAGGGCCGCCTCGGCCCCCTCGTCGAGGCGATCCAGGGCTCCGTGAAGCTCGTCTACCTCGAGGACGTGCGCGCCACCGTGACCACGGGCGACAAGATCCGGGGCTTCCTCGCCCCCCGCAAGCCCCTGGTGGCCCGCCGCGGCGACGACCCGGCCGCGATCCTGTTCACGTCGGGCTCGGAGGGCGCGCCTAAGGGCGTGGTGCTGGCCCATCGCTGCATGCTCGCCAACACCGCCCAGGTGGCCGCCCGCATCGATTTCGGGCCGACCGACAAGGTGTTCAACGTGCTGCCGGTGTTCCACGCCTTCGGCCTCACGGCGGGCCTGATCCTGCCCCTCGTCTCCGGGGTCCCGGTCTACCTCTACCCCTCGCCGCTGCATTACCGGATCGTGCCGGAACTCGTGTACGGCTCGAACGCCACGGTCCTGTTCGGCACCGACACCTTCCTCACGGGCTACGCCCGGATGGCCCATTCGTACGACCTGCGCTCCTTGCGCTACATCGTGGCCGGCGCCGAGCCGGTGAAGCAGACGACCCGCAAGACCTATTCCGAAAAATTCGGCCTGCGCATCCTGGAGGGCTACGGCGTCACGGAATGCGGGCCGGTGGTGGCCCTCAACACGCCGATGTTCAACCTCTTCGGCTCCGTCGGCCGCCTGCTGCCCGGCATCCAGTATCGCCTGGAGCCGGTCCCCGGCATCGACGAGGGCGGACGCCTCCACGTGAAGGGGCCGAACATCATGCTCGGCTACCTGCGGGCGGAGAAACCCGGCGTGCTGGAGGCCCCCGTGGACGGCTGGCACGACACCGGCGACATCGTTGCCATCGACGCCATGGGCTTCGTCACCATCAAGGGCCGGGCCAAGCGCTTCGCCAAGATCGGCGGCGAGATGGTGTCGCTCGCCGCCGTCGAGTCCCTCGCCGCCGAGCTCTGGCCCGACACGCCCAGCGCCGTCGCCGCCGTGCCGGATGCCCGCAAGGGCGAGCGCCTGATCCTGTTCACCGAGCAGGCGGACGCCACGCGCGCCGCCTACCTCACCTACGCCAAGTCCCGGGGCGCCACGGAGATCGCGATCCCCGCCGAGGTGGTGGTCGGCAAGGTGCCGATGCTCGGCACCGGCAAGGTTGACGCCGTGAGCGTGAGCCGGATGGCCCGCGAGCGCGCGGGCAGCGACGCCACCGCGGCGGCCTGAGGCCGTCGTCGCCGGTTCGGGCCCCTCGTACGGGCCGGAACCGGCGCCCCCCAGGAGCCCCCCCGGAGCCGCCCGTTGAGCCAAGCCCACGTCGACACCGTCGTGCCCGATGCGGGCCGGCGCGTTCCCACGGGCGAATCCGTCGCCACGGTGGCCCAGCGCCTCGACGGCCTGCCGCTCACCCGGCTCCACGGGGCGATCCTCGCCGTCTGCACCTTCGGCCTGTTCACGGACATCGCCGAAGTCGCCCTGAGCAACGCGCTCGCGGCGATCTTCAGCGCGCCGCCCCACGACATGCCGCGCGGCGGCCTCGCCCTGCTCCTGGCGTCGGTCTTCGCCGGCGGGGCGGTGGGCGCGCCCGTGTTCGGCCTGCTCGGCGACCGGATCGGGCGTCGGCGCGCCCTCCAGGCCTCGCTCGCGCTGATGGCCGTGGGGTCGCTCGCCGCCGCCCTCAGCCCCGGCCCCGCGTCGCTCACCCTGGCGCGCGCCCTGTCGGGCTTCGCCATCGGCGGCTTCCCGCCCCTCGCCGCCACCTACCTCACCGACGTGATGCCGCCGCGCCGGCGCGGGGCGATGCTGCTGGTCTGCACCGGCCTCGGTTCCCTCGGCGGTGCCGCCGTCCTCGGGCTGGTCTACGCCCTGGCGCCGGAGCCTCCCCTCGGCGTCGAGCCCTGGCGGTGGGCGCTCGGCCTCGGCGCGGTCCTGGCGCTCCTCGGGGCCGGGCTGTTCGGGCTGATGCCGGAATCGCCGCGCTGGCTCGCCCTGGTCGGCCGCAGGGCGGAGGCCGACCACGCCTGCCGGCGCTTCGAGCGCGCGGCCCGGATCATGCCGCCGCCCGTGGCGGACGGGGCCGGACCGGCACCGGCGCCTCCCGTGCGGGCGGGGTTCGCCGTGCTCCTGGCCGACCCCGGCCACCGGCGCAGGACCGGCCGGTTCCTGGCCCTCTACGCCATCGCCCCCTGGGCGACCCTAGGGTTTCCCCTGCTCAGCACGGTGGTGATGTTGCAGAAGGGGTTCCGGATCCACGAATCCCTCGTCTTCGGTGCCCTGTCGCTCCTGGGGCCGCCCCTCGGCACCACCCTCACGGCCCTCGTCGTCGACCGCCTGGAGCGGCGCGCCTGCCTCGTCGCCCTGGCGGCCGCCATGGCGGCCTTCGGCACGGTCTTCGCCGGGGCGAGCACCTTCCCGGTCCTGGTGGGGGCCGGCATCGCGTTCAACACCGCCGCGTCGATCTACGGCGGCATCCTGGCGATCTACGCGACGGAACTCCTGCCGACGCCCGTGCGGGCCACGGCCCTCGCCTGTGCCTGGGCCGGGGGGCGGGGCTCGGCCGCCCTGGCGCCCATCGTCCTGCTGCCGATCCTGGCGGCCTTCGGGGCCCACGCCATGTTCGGCGCGATCACCCTCGCCCTGGCGCTCAGCGGCCTGCTGCTGCTGCGCGGGCCGGGTGGCCTGTCCGGCCGGGCGGTGACCTGAGCGGGCCGAAGCGCCGGCGCGAACCCACCGTGTTCGGCGCGACCCCGCCGCGTCCGGCGGGGCCTCGGGGATTCACCAGCCGTTGGCGTCTTTGCCCTAAGGGTCGATCCGGTGACGCGTCGCGCGGCCGGTTGGGAGACGAACATGCTCTTGGGGCTCTGGCTCGATCAGCCGATGTGGCTGATGGTGGGCCTGATCATCCTGTTCTTCGTGATTGTCTCGGGGATCATGATCGCGATCACCGCCCTGCCGTTCACCCGGCCGACGTTCCTGCGCGTCGTCGACGGGGTCGTGCCGGCCTTCTTCAGCTCGATCAGCATCCTGCTCGCCCTGCTCACCGGCTTCGTCGCCAACGACGCCTGGGAGCGCCAGAAGCAGGGCGCCCACGTGGTGGAGAAGGAGCGCGCGAACCTCATCGCGGCCTTCGACCTCAGCATCGAGACAGCCTCGAACATGGCCGGCATCCGCCAGGCGCTGCTCACCTACACCGAGCGGGTCATCGACGACGAGTGGGCGAAGATGGCGAATGGCGGCCAGAGTTCGGAATCCGCCGGCGCGGCCTTGAGCGGCCTCATGCGGATCCTCGCCGATCCCGCTCTCACGAGCGAGGCGGGAGCCGTCGCCCACACGGCCCTGATGACCGTGGCCATGACCCTGCGCGACGCGCGCGGCGAGCGCCTGGCCCTAAGCGCCTCCAAGGAGGACGATTCGAAGTGGCTGACCCTGCTCTTCCTCGCCGCCCTCACCCTGGTGTCCATCGGGATGGTGCACGGCGACAAGCACCGCGCGCAGGTCCTGACGCTGTTCCTGTTCTCGGCGGCGATGGTCGTCACCCTGTGCGTGATCGCCCTGCACGAACGTCCGTTCGACGGACCCCTGGCCATCGGGCCCGGGGCGCTCGAGCGGGCCAGGCAGGTGATGCTCGCGCACCAGGCCGGCCAGATCGGCGGCCTCGCCCCGGCGCCGCTCCCCGGGAGCGGCGGCCAGCCGGTGCCGCGTTGACCGTCGTGTTCCGAACCTGCGCGTCCCGAACCTGCGCGTCCCCAACCCCCGCGCGCCAGATCGGCGCGCCCACGCCGACACCGGCGGAGATGGGACAGGGTGGACAACACTCCCGCTTGCCCGGACAAGATCCCGGCAGGACATCATTCCGTCGGCGCGGGACACCGGCGGCCGCGACCCCTTCGCCGAGGGATCCGTCGCTGCGGTGTTTCTTTCGTGCGTCGCGGCGGCGTTCCTTTGCTGCGTCGCGGCGGCGTGTCCTTCGTCCGTCACGTCCGGTGGCCGGCGCGCCCGGGGGAGTGTTCGCGTGACCCACCCGTCGAATCCGAGCCGCCGGAGCGAGGCCGCGCCCGGCCCGGCCCCCCTCAGCCCGCCGCCCCTCAGCCCAAAGGAGCAGGGCCTCCTGGGCCTCGCCGCGGGGGCCCCCGCCGCCGCGGGTGTTCCGGCGGGCCGGTCCGGGGCCTGGACGCCGCGGGCCCTCCCGCTCTGGCTGCTGCTGGTCGGACGCGAGGCGGTCCACCGGCGCTGGAGGTTCGTCGCCGGCGTTGGGCTGGTGTGGACCGGGCTCGGCGGCGCCCTGGTGATCGATGCCCTCGACGGCGCCACCCACGTCCCCGATCGCTGGTTCGGCCTGCTCCTCGTGGTCGAGGCGGTGACTTCCCTCGTGCGCGGCCTCGTCGCCACCGGGGCCGCGCGCCGCCTGCGCCTGCTCAAGGCCGGCATGCTCCTCGTGGTGGCGGTGCTGACGATGCTGGCCTCGGCCTCGAGCACCTTCCTCCTCGCGATGCTGTTCGGCACCGCCTTCCTGTTCGACGGCCTGTCGCGGATCGTCCTCGCGCACGTCCTGCGCTTTCCCGGCTGGCGCTGGTCGGTGGCGTACGGGGGCCTCGGCGCGGTCCTCGGACTCCTGACCCTGCAGCCCTACCCGACCTGGTACGCCGGCACCGTCGGCTTCAGCATCGGCGCCTTCCTGGTGCTGTCCGGGATCAAGGTCACCGTCCTCGGCCTGCGCCTGCGCCGTCCGCCGGACACCCTCGGGGCCGCCGCGTCGGGGGCGGGCTCCGACACGCTCACGGTCCATGTCTGGACGCCGACCGGAACGGCGACGATCCCGGCCCGGCAACGCCTCGTCCACCGCTACGTCGTCTCGGTGAACGGGGTCGGGCACGTCTCCACCGGCCACGCCGCCCTGGAACTCGCGGGCGCGCCCGAGGAAAGCCCCCTCTATCTCAGCCACTATCCCGCCGTGGAGATCGACCGCTCGCCCGACAACCTGCGGGCGATCCTGCGCGCCGGCCCCGAGAACGACGTGCCGGGCCGCTTCCTGCCGAGCTACCGCGCGGAGGCGGACGATTGGTGCGAGGCGACCGTGACGGTCACCCTCCAGGGGGTCGACGGGGCCCGCCTGCGCGCGTTCTGGGACGGGTATCGCCGGGACGCCACCTACAATCTCGTCGGCCGGAACTGCTCGACGGGGGTCGCCAACGCCCTCGACGCCGCCGTCGAGGGCAGCTTCGCCCGCGACGGCACCCCGTGGCGCCGGCTGGCCCGGGCGGTGCTGAGCCCGGAATTCTGGGCGGCCGCCCTCATGCGCAACGGCGCCTGCGCGATGACGTGGACCCCCGGACTCGTGCTGGACTACGCCCGCGCCCTCAGCGCCCTCATCGATCCGGTCTCGCCGGTGCCGGCCATCCGCTGGCAGGGGGTCCGGCGGCGCCTGCTGCGCAACTGGCGGGCCGAGACCGTTGCGCGCAAGCGCGGACTGGTGGCCAGGACCGAGCCGGCCACCCGCGCGGCCTGAGGCGGTGGCCGCCGCGACCCGCGACCGATCCGATCCCCCGGACGCCGCGTGGGTCCCGGCGCGGTGCCGGCACCCTCAGCCGATGGCCCCGGCCGCGCGCAGGGCCGCCAGGGCCGGGGCGTCGAGGCCGAGCCAGTCAGCCAGCACCGCCCCGGTGTGTTCCCCCAGGGACGGGGGCGGACTCGCATAGGTGACGGGCGTGCCCGAGAGGTTGAGGGGGTTCGCCACCAGCGCCACGGTGCCGGCCCGGGGATGGGGGAGATCGACGCGCAGGCCGCGGGCGATCACCTGGGGATCGGCGAACACGTCCGCCAGGGTGTTCACCGGCCCGCACGGCACGCCGACGCGCTCCAGGGCCGCCACCCATGCGGCGGTGCTCCGCTGCCGGGTCGCGGCCCCCATGAGGGGCACCAGCAGGGTGCGGTGTTCCACCCGCGCCCGGTTGGTGGAAAAGCGCGGGTCCGTGCCCCATTCGGGAAAGCCCAGCACCGCGCAGGCCCGCGCGAACTGCCCGTCGTTGCCCACCGCCAGGATCATGGCGCCGTCCTGCGTCGGGAAGTCCTGATAGGGCACGATGTTGGGATGCGCGTTGCCGAGTCGCCCCGGCGCCACCCCGGTGGTGAGGTAGTTCATCGCCTGGTTGGCGAGGCTCGCCACCTGGGTGTCGAGGAGGGCGAGGTCGATGTGCTGGCCCGTGCCCGTGCGGGCGCGGGCGGCGAGCGCCGCCAGGATGCCGATGGTGGCGTAGAGGCCGGTCACGATGTCGGTGATGGCGACGCCGGCCTTCTGCGGTCCGGCGCCCTCCGCGTCCCCCGGTGCGCCCGTGATGCTCATGAGCCCGCCCATGGCCTGGATCAGGAAATCGTAGCCGGCCCGCGCCGCATACGGGCCGGTCTGGCCGAAGCCCGTGATGGAGCAGACGACGAGGCGCGGGTTCAGGGCCCTGAGGGCGGCGTGGTCGAGGCCGTACTGCGCCAGGCCCCCGACCTTAAAGTTCTCGATGAGCACGTCGGCGTGCGACGCCAGCGCCCGGATCAGGTCCTGGCCCTCCGGCGTGGCGATGTCGACGGCCACGGATTTCTTGTTGCGGTTGGCGCAGAGGTAATAGGCGGCGACATCGGTCTCGCGGCCCTCCGCGTCGCGCAGGTAGGGCGGCCCCCAGCGGCGGGTGTCGTCGCCCTCGCCCGGCCGCTCGACCTTGACCACCTCGGCCCCGAGGTCGCCCAGGACCTGACCGGCAAAGGGACCAGCCAGGATGCGCGACAGGTCGAGGACCCGAAGCCCCGCGAGCGCCCCGCCGGGGGCCGGAATGCTGGTCATGTGCGTCGCCCCGCGCGCCGGTGTCGTCGAGGGGGCGCGCCGGCCCCCGAACGGAGGCTCGCCGGAGCCCCGAAAGCGCACCGACCGTAGCGAAGTTTCGCGCGGTCCACGACAGCGGGATGCCGTCGTGGACCGGCCGAGCCCATGCGACCCGGGTCAGTTCGCCCGGCGCGACAGGGACACGGCGTAGGCGGGCGAGCGGACCGCGAACATCGGATCGGTGGCCGGTCCGGCGACGCCCTCGGGCAGGTCGACCACGGGATCGAAGGTGGCCGCGTCGCAGGTGGCGTCGGGCTCGATCGCCGCGATGGCGACGGTGCCGAGCTTGACCGCCTTGCGGTTCTCCTCCGGCCACGCGACGGTGGGGTCGTTCACCGGATCGTTCGGCTCGCCGAGCAGTGCCACGAGGTCGAAGCTGGCCGGACCCTTCGCCAGACGCTCCTTCAACTCGTCGGCGTAGAAGCTGTCGGGCTTGGCCTTCAGCTCGTCGTCAGTGAGGCCGAGCTGGCCGGCGCTCGCGACCCATTTCAGCTTCGCCACCGTGGCCACGCCCTTGGCGTTCGTCAGGGTGTAGGCGTGCACGCCCCAGTAATCGACTCCGGCGAAGCTCGCCGGCACCGGCCGCGCGTTGAGCCACGCGCCCTGGCGCGTCGTCTCGGGGTTGGCGGTGGCGAACGCCTTGATCTTCTCGGCATCCGGCTTCCCGTCCGGGCCCGGTGCCCGCACGGTGGCGAAATCGAGGAGCTGCTGCGGGGTCTTCGTCGAGAACACCGGCGCGGAGATCACGACGAAGACCATGTCGCCCGACGGGTCGGTCATCCGCATGGCGAAGCCGCGGGTGACGGGCTTGGCCTTGTCTGAGATCTTCGCGTTGCTGCCGCCCATGGAGAAGCGGGCCGTGACCGGCACGGTCTTGGTGAAGTGCGGGGCCTTCGACAGGCCGGGCGCCTCGGCGGACGGCGTGAAGCTGCCCTTCACGCAGACGCCCTTGGCGCCGCTCGCGCGCACCTTCGGCTGGTTGCCGCCCGCCGTGACCAGGGCGTTCACGATCGCGCCCGGATCGGCGTCCTGGGCCTGCGCCGCCCCGGTGACGCCGCCGCCGGTGAGCAGGCCACCGGCCAGTACGACGACACCGAGATGGGAATATGATCGTGACATGAAATGCCTTTCCGCGACGTGATTCTGGACGCGGCCCTTCCGTTCGGGCTCGGCGCACGCGTCACCATGGAGTGATTCTAGATTGTGCGCAATTCTTCTCTGCGCGTCCGGACCGTGATTTCGTCGGACCGGGCAGGGGCGCGCCGGATCCCCTCGCTCGGGCCGCGGCGTTCGAGGCGTCCCGGTGGGACCGCAGGGCATTCCCAACGCCGATCTGCCGCCATACTGTTCGAAAAAGTCTTCGTTGCTTGTCGTCATGGGCGCGGAAAGGTTTTATGGTGGCGTGACGACGGAAGCTCTTTAGATCGATTGAAAAATAGGTTCGAACTTGGAATGATGACAGTATGTCCGATGTGAGCGACGCCGGCCGTGGCGACCCCGGCGCTTCGGGCCGGACGGGGGGGCAGCCCGCACAGCCGTCCCTGCCGGAGGGCGGCATCACGTCGGCGGCCCTCCTGCAGGGCCGGCGCGAGATCGTCATTCTCCACGCCGGCTCCCTCTACCGCCTGCGGGTGACCGCCAACGACAAGCTGATCCTCACCAAATGACCGGGCCGCACCTCATCCCCCCGTCCCGCCGCGCGGTGCTCGCGGGCGCCTTCGGCTGCGCCCTGGCGGGCCGGCCCGCCAGGGCTGCGACGCCGGCCACCCGCATCGCTTCCCTCGGCGGCGCCGTGACGGAGATCCTGTGGCGCCTCGGTGCCGGGCCGCGCATCGCCATCGTCGACACCACCAGCGTCTACCCGGCCGAGGTCCTGCGCGAACGGCCGAATGCTGGCTATCTCCGCGCCCTCTCGGCGGAAGGCCTGCTGTCCGTCGGCCCCGATCTCGTGCTCGCCGCCGAGGGTGCCGGGCCGCCGGCGGTGCTGGCCCTGCTGCGGGAGGCCGGCGTGCCCGTGGAGACGATCCGCGAGCCGTCGACCGCCGAGGGCGTCCTCGACAAGATCGCCACGGTCGGCCGCCTCGCCGGGCTCGAGGCGCCGGCCGAGACCTTGAGCCGGGCGGTCGCCGCCCGCTTCGCGACCCTCGCCGGGCAGCGCGCCCGGGTGACCCGGCCGGCCCGGGCCCTCGTGGTGCTGTCGCAGACCGGCGGGCGCGTCATGGTCGGCGGGCGCGGCAGCACGGCGGACGGCATCCTGGCGCTCGCCGGCCTTGTCAATGCCGCCGAGGGCATCGAGGGCTTCAAGCCCATCACCGACGAGGCCATCGTCGGGGCCGCCCCGGACGCCGTGATCATGATGGTGACCGAAGGGCGCACGCCGACGCCCGAGGGCGTGTTCGCGAGCGGCACGGCGCTGGCCCAGACGCCGGCCGCCGCCCGCCGCGCCCTCGTGACCATGGACGGCCTCGCGCTTCTCGGCTACGGCCCGAGGACTCCGGAGGCGGCCGCAGACCTCATGCGGGCGATCTATCCCGACCTGCCGCGTGACTGAGTCCGCCGTGCCGAACCGGCCCGGCGCCCTCGTGTTCGCCGGTCTCGGCGTTCTCGTGCTCGTGGCGATCCTGCTCTCGCTGGGGCTCGGGGCGGTGCGGATCGCGCCGGCCCGGGTTCTCGAGATCCTGACGCCCGGCGCGGCGGAGGCGGGGCGGGATGGCCTGGTGGTGCTCAACATCCGCCTGCCCCGCACCCTGCTGGGCCTGATGGTCGGCGCCGGCCTCGCCGTCTCGGGCGCCCTGATGCAGGGCCTGTTCCGCAATCCCCTGGCCGATCCGGCCCTCGTCGGCGTCTCGGCGGGCTCGGGCCTCGCCGCCGCCGCCGTCATCGTCCTCGGCGACCGCCTCCTCGCCGGGGCGGGGCTGCCGGGGCCGCTGCCCTACGCGGCCCTGCCCGTCGCGGCCTTCCTCGGGGGCCTCGGCGCCACCCTCGGGCTCTACCGGATCGCCACGCGGGCGGGCCGCACCTCGGTGGCCACCCTGCTCCTCGCCGGCATCGCGCTGGGCGCCCTGAGCGGGGCGCTGACGGGCCTCCTCGTCTACGCCAGCGACGACCGGCAATTGCGCGACCTCACCTTCTGGTCCCTGGGCAGCCTCGGCGGGGCGACCTGGACCAAGGTCTGGGCCACGGCGCCCGCCCTGCTGCCGGTCCTCGTCCTCGTGCCGTTCCTGGGGCGCGGCCTCAACGCCTTGGTGCTGGGCGAGGCGGAGGCGTTCCACCTCGGCGTGCCGGTGGAGCGCCTGAAGCGCCTCGCCATCCTCCTCGTCGCAGTGGCGGTGGGGGCCGGGGTCGCGGCGAGCGGGGTGATCGGCTTCGTCGGCCTCGTGGTGCCGCACGCCCTGCGCCTCGTCATCGGCCCGGACCACCGGCGCCTGCTGCCGGCCAGCGCACTCCTGGGGGGCGCCTTCCTCGTCCTGGCGGATGTGGCCGCCCGCCTCGTCGTCGCCCCGGCCGAACTGCCCATCGGCATCGTCACCGCCTTCGTCGGCGCGCCGGTCTTCCTGTGGCTGCTGCTGGGGCGGCGGCATGGCGTTGCCTGACGTCGCCTCCAGGGATGAGCCTGCGCTTCTGGCCGCCCGCGACCTCGCCTACGTCACGGGCGGTCGCCGCCTCATCGACGGTGTCTCCCTCGACGCCGCGCCCGGGACCCTCCAGGTGATCGTCGGCCCGAACGGGGCCGGCAAGTCCACCCTCCTGAAGCTCCTGAGCGGGGAGCTCAAACCCACCCACGGCACCGTCGCGTATGCGGGCGAGGCCGTGGCGGCGATTCCGCCCTGGCGGCTCGCTGGCTTACGCGCCGTGCTGCCGCAGGCCGCGCACCTCGCCTTTCCCTTCACCGCCGCGGAGGTGGCGCGGATCGGCCTCGACGGGATCGGCCGGGGTCTCGGGCCGCGCGACCGCGCCGCGATCCTGGCCGAGGCCCTGGCGCGCGCCGACGCCACGCATCTCGGGCCCCGCGCCTACCCGACCCTCTCGGGTGGCGAGCAGGCCAGGGTGCAGTTCGCCCGGGTGCTGTGCCAGCTCGCCGCCGGGCGCACCCTCGCGCCCGCGCAGGTGCTGCTCCTCGACGAACCGACGGCCAGCCTGGATCTGCGCCACCAGGGCGCGCTCCTCGACGCCGCCCGCGACCTCGCCCGGCGGGGCACCGCCGTGATCGCGATCCTGCACGACCTGAACCTCGCCGCCGCCTATGCCGACGCGATGCTGGTGCTGGAGGACGGCCGCCGCGTCGCCCACGGGCCCCCGGCCGCGGTGATGCGGGACGACCTCATCGCGCGGGTGTTCGGCGTGTCCTGGCCCGTCGGCCGGGTGCCGGAGGGCGACCAGCCCTTCCTGTTGCCGCGCCGGACTGTTGCGGGCTAGCAACGTCCTCGCGTCTCGTCTTGCCAAGTCTGGAACTGCTTCAGGTCAGCGCGACGCTAGATTGGATTTCCGACAATCTGGACCTTCGCCGAGGCCGTTGACCCCGCACCCTCGCGCGCGGCACCTGCGGATCAGCCAGCCAGCCCCATCGCCAGCCAGCCACTCGTCTCGACTGTGCTCTCTGGCGGATGCGTCCATGTCCCGATCGTCCCACCGCGCCTGGCTGGCGCTCGGCTGCTCCCTCCTCACCCTGTCGGTTGCGCAGGCCCAGACGCAGCCCCGGACCGCGTCGCCGGTGCGCCCGGCCGCGCCCGACGCCGATGTCAGCCTCGACACCATCTCGGTGACCTCGACCAAGACCCCGGGCAGCGCCGTCGACGCGCTCTCGGGCACGAGCGTGGTCACCCGCGAGCAGATCGAGCGCCTCCAGCCGAGCCGCCTCTCGGACGTGCTGCGCGATGTGCCGGGCGTGACCACCCAGGAAAACCAGAACGATCCGGCGCAAGCCATCAACATCCGCGGCCTGCAGGATTTCGGACGCGTCAACGTCCTCGTCGACGGGGCGCGCCAGGACTTCCAGACCTCGGGCCACAGCGCCAACGGGGTGTTCTACCTCGACCCCGAACTCGTCGGTGGCGTCGACATCACCCGCGGCCCCACGGCCACCATCTACGGCTCGGGCGCCATCGGCGGTGTGGCGGCCTTCCGCACCCGCTCCATCGACGACATCCTGGGCTCCGACGAGGTGGCGGGCGCCGTGCAGAAGCAGGGCTTCGGCACCAACGGCCAGCGCTTCCTCAACTCCACGGCGCTCGGCGCCCGCATCGGCACGGCGGCGGACGTGTTCGGGCAGTTCGTGTTCCGCAACAACGGCCCCTACCGCGACGGCCTCGGGACCCTGGTGCGCGACACCGGCAACGAGCTCACCTCGGGCCTCGCCAAGATCAACGTCAGGCCCGCCGACGGGCACGAACTCAGCGGCACGGCCCTCGTGCAGCGCTTCGACTTCGCCAATGCAGGCACCAGCAACGCGGGCGCGCGCTTCGCCAACGCGGTGCAGGCCGACACCTACACCCTGGGCTACCGGTTCAGTCGGCCGGACGTGCCGCTCGTGGATTTCAGCATCAAGGGCTATTCCACCACCACGCACAACGACCTGACGTTCCTGCAGGACACGGCGAGCGGCCTCTACGGCCGCCTCGGCACCCGGGCGGGCGACCGAATCAGCTACGACATCCAGACCACGGGCTTCGACGCCCACAACACCGCGCGCTTCGACACCTTTGCACTGAGCCACGCCCTCACGGTCGGCGGCGATTTCGTTCAGAACAGCGTTCGCACCACCGACAATGCCGGCGGTTTCGGCGGCGCCTTCACGCCGTCCGGCCAGCGTTCCCTCGCTGGCGCCTTCGTGCAGGACGAGATCCGCTACGCCGGCTGGCTCCGTGTCATCGGGGCGCTGCGCTACGACACCTACGATCTCTCGGGTGGGGCCTTCCGGTCGAGCGGCGACCGGCTCTCGCCGAAGATCACCGTGGGCGTGTCGCCCTTCGCCGGCATCGAACTCTACGGCACCTACGCCGAGGGCTACCGCGCGCCCTCCATCACCGAGACCCTGGTGCAGGGCATCCACCCGTTCCCGGCCTTCACGATCCTGCCGAACCCGACCCTGCGCCCCGAGGTGGCCCGCACCGTGGAGGGCGGCATCAATCTCAAGGTCAACGAGGTTCTCGTCCCCGGGGACGTGTTCCGCGCCAAGCTCAACGTCTTCCAGAACGAGATCGACGACTTCATCAACATCCAGGCCGTGGGGCCGACCTTCTTCGTCCCGGCGATCCCCGGCATCCCGGCCTCGATCTGCGCCCGCATTCCCGGGCGCTTCCCGTGCGTCATCCCGGTCCAGTCGTTCCAGTACCTCAACATCGCCCGGGCCGAGCTGTCGGGCGTCGAGCTGGAGGGGGCCTACGATTGGGGCGGCGGCTTCGTCTCGCTGGCCGCCACCCACACGCAAGGGCGCGACCGGGCCACGCGCCAGAGCCTGATCACCGTGCCGCCGGACCGGATCAGCACCACCTTGGGTCTGCGCTTCCTCGACGACCGCCTCACGGTCGGAACCCGCCTCAACCTCGTCGACGCCCGCACCGACGTGCCGCCCGGCGCCACCATCCTGGCGACCAAGGCCTACGCCTTGGTGGATGTCTTCGCCTCCTACCGCGTCAACGACCGGATCAAGGCGGACTTCATCCTCCAGAACGCCTTCGACAAGCGCTACACCCAGTATCTCAACGCCCTGCCGAACCCGGGCCTCGTCGCCAAGGCGGCGATCAGCATCAAGTTCGCCACGCGTTGAGGCGCCCGGGAGCGGGTGACATCGCCAAGGCAGGGCGCGATCCGATGCCGCTCCGACATCGGGCCCGCCTGTTCATACGAATTTCGTATCGATCGAGACCCAGGAAATATTTGACGTCTCAATATGCCTGACGGATCGTGCGAGCCGGTCCCACGAGCTCGGCTCGTCGCACCGCGCAGGAAGCGTGGCGCGGCATTTGCTGATCCCGACGGGACTGCCGACGCACCAGGGCCGGGCGTTCGGGCAGGATCGTGGCCTTCATAACCAGTGGGAGGTTCGCATGAGACGCTTCTTCGCGTCCCTGTTCGGGCAAGTCGTGGCCGCCCTCGTGCTGGGCGTCGTGCTCGGCATGGTCTGGCCGACCTTCGCGGTGCAGCTGAAGCCGCTCGGCGACGCCTTCATCAAGCTCATCAAGATGGCGATCGCGCCCCTGGTCTTCGGCGTCGTGGTGCACGGCATCGTGGGCGCCGGGGATCTGCGCAAGGTCGGCCGGGTCGGGCTCAAGTCCCTGATCTACTTCGAGGCCGTCACCACCCTGGCCCTCGTGCTCGGCATCGTGCTGGCCTACGCGTTCGAGCCCGGCCGCGGCATGAACGTCGATCCGGCCAGCCTCGATGCCAAGGCCCTGGCCGGCTACACCGACCGGGTCGGCCAGGTCACCGGCACCGTCGACTTCCTGATGAAGATCATCCCCACCACGGTGTTCGACGCCTTCGCCAAGGGCGACATCCTGCAGGTGCTGATCATCGCCATCCTGTTCGGCTCCGGCCTCGCGCTCCTGGGCGACCAGGGCAAGCCGCTGGCCGACAGCATCGAGCGCATCACCAACGTGCTGTTCAAGGTGATCGGCTTCATCGTGCGCCTCGCGCCGCTGGGCGTGCTGGGCGCCGTCGCCTTCACGGTGGGCAAGTACGGCGTCGGCTCCCTGAAGCAGCTCGGGATGCTGGTGGCTTTGTTCTACGCGGGCGTCGCGTTCTTCGTGTTCGTGGTGCTCGGCGCCATCCTGAAGGCGGCGGGCTTCAGCATCCTCAAGCTCCTCGCCTACCTGCGCGAGGAGCTCATGGTGGTGGCCGGCACCGCCTCCTCCGACAGCGTGCTGCCGCAGGTGATGCGCAAGCTCGAACGCCTCGGCATCAAGGATTCCACCGTGGGTCTCGTGATCCCGACGGGCTACTCGTTCAACCTCGACGCCTTCTCGCTCTACCTGACCCTGGCCACGGTGTTCATCGCCCAGGCGACCAACACCGACCTGTCCTTCGGCCATTTGCTCCTCATCCTCGGCATCGCGCTGCTGACGTCGAAGGGCGCCCACGGGATTCCGGGCTCGGCCATCGTGGTGCTGGCCGCGACCCTCTCGGCGGTGCCCGACATCCCGGTGATCGGCCTCGTCCTGGTCCTCTCCATCGACTGGTTCGTCGGCATCGCCCGGGCGCTCGGCAACCTCATCGGCAACTGCGTGGCCACCGTGGTCATCGCCGCCTGGGAGGGCGATATCGACCGGGCGCAGGCCCACCGGGTGCTGGACGGCGATGTCGCCGTCGACACGAAGACGGCCCTCGACGCCCCCATCGCGGCCCCCCGGGCGGCCCCTCGGGCCGCCTGACGCCATACGCCCGCGACACATCGGAGACACGCCATGAGCGCATCCGCCTACAATCCGCCCTGCGGCGGCCTTCCGCCCCAGACCGCGCTGATGACCGGGCGGGCGGTGTTCACCGAGGCCTACGCCGTGATTCCCCGGGGGGTGATGAGCGACATCGTGACCTCCGTGCTGCCGTTCTGGGAGGGCGCGCGGGCCTGGATGCTGTCGCGCCCGCTCTCGGGCTTCTCCGAGACCTTCGCGCAATACCTCATGGAGGTGGCGCCGGGCGGCGGCAGCGACCGGCCCGAGCCCGACGCGCAGGCCGAGGGTGTCCTGTTCGTGGTGGAGGGGCGCCCGAGCCTCGTCCTGGAGGGGCAGAGCCACGGCCTGCGGCCCGGCTCCTACGTCTACCTCGCGCCCGGCGCCGCCTGGTCCCTGCGCAACGGGGAGGCCACCGCCGCGCGCTTCCACTGGATCCGCAAGGCCTACGAGCGGGTGCCGGGCCTCGACGCCCCCGACTCCTTCGTCACCCACGAGAGCCGGGAGGATCCCGTCGCCATGCCGGGCACGGACGGGGCCTGGGCCACCACCCGGTTCGTCGCCGGGGACGACGTGCGCCACGACATGCACGTCAACATCGTCGCCATGCGCCCCGGCGCCTCGATCCCGTTCGAGGAGACCCACGTCATGGAGCACGGCCTGTTCGTGCTGGAGGGCAAGGCGGTCTACCGGCTCAACCGCGACTGGGTCGAGGTCGAGGCCGGCGACTTCATGTGGCTGCGCGCCTTCTGTCCGCAGGCCTGCTACGCGGGCGGCCCCGGGCCGTTCCGCTACCTGCTCTACAAGGACGTGAACCGCCATGCCGGCCTGACGCTCCGGGGCGCCCGGTGAGCGAACGCCACGTCGTCGCCGAGGCCCTCACGGCCGAGGCCTTCGCGCCCTTCGGCTCGGTCATCGACCGAAGCCAGGCGGCGGCGCGGCCCATGAACGCCGGCAAGGCGCGCCGCTTCCACGACCTGGCGGAGATTCCCGTCGCGGGGGAGGGCGCCCGCGTCGTCGTCGGCCTCGTCGAGGCCGAGCCCTACCCGATGCCCCTCGCCGTGAGCCTCGTCGAGCGCCATCCCCTGGGGGGGCAGGCCTTCGTGCCCCTGAACGCCAGCCCGTTCCTCGTGGTGGTCTGCCCGGACGAGGACGGCCGCCCGGGCCGGCCCCGGGCCTTCGTCACGGCGCCGGGCCAGGGCGTGAGCTACGCCCCCGGCACCTGGCACGGGGTGCTCACCCCGTTCGGCGCCCCCCAGGATTTCGTGGTGATCGACCGCGGCGGTCCGGGCGTGAACCTCGAAGAGCACGGGTTCGACGCGCCGTGGACGATCCACCTGCCCGGGTGAGATCGAAGCCCGGCGGCGTCCGCACACGCCGTCGCCCCCGCCCGCCAGGATGACGTTGACGAAGACGTGGTCCATCGGCGGTCCTGTCGAGGGCCGTATCATTGGCGATCTCGCCCGCGGTACGAGCCCGAGGGGTTGTAGCCCGTGAGGCGTCGCATCTGGCCGGCGAGCCGGCTCGGACTCCTGATCCCGACCCGGAGGGTGGCTTGCGCGATCGTCTTTGGCTCGTTCTTCAGAATCGCGATCGCGCGGCGAATGCGTCGCTCGCTGATGAAGGCGGAGGGCGTCAGCCCGGTCGCCGCGCGAAAAGCCCGGTGGAGATGCCCGGTCGATACAGCCGCGACATCCGCAAGATCCTGGACGCGGATGCCGTCGGTCATGTGCGCCTCGACGTACTCGGTGATCCGTCTGAGCTGCCAGGCCGAGAGGGGGATCGAGCTTGTCTCGGCGGCCGTGCCGTAGCGTTTGCCGATGTAACGGCCCATCGCGTGCGCCATGTCCTTGCAATAGACCGGCTCCAGCGCGTCCGCCGAATATTGACGAAAGAATTCGGCGGCCAGACCGTGAAGGAACGGATCCTTGCCGTTCGTGAAAGGACGGATGCCGAGATTCTTCCCCGAGGTCGGGGTCCAGCCGATCGAGGCCCACAAGGCCGCGACCCCCTTCATCCGCAAGCGTCGCTCGCATGCAGTCGCAGTCGACGCAGGACGGCAGCTTCAGCCTCACCGTGACGTTCCGCGTCGGCGCCGATCTCGATAAGGCGCAGGTCCTGGTGCAGAACCGGGTGGCCCTCGCCCAGCCACGCCTCCCGGAGGTCGTCCGCCGCATCGGCGTGACCGTGGCGAAGAACGCCCCCGACTTCCTGCTCGTCGTGCAACTCGTTTCGCCCGATCGGAACCGGGATCAGCTCTATCTGTCGAACTATGCGCTTCAACGCGTCGTGCCGGTGCTGAGCCGGCTGCCCACCGTCGGCAGCGTTCAGCCGGTGGGCGCGCGCGAATACGCCATGCGGATATGGCTCGATCCGAACAAGGTCTCGGAGATGGGCATGTCCGCGATGGAGGTCGTGGACGCGCTCCGCGCGCAGAACGTCCAGGTCGCCGGCGGCGTGCTCGCGCAGCCTCCCGCGCCCTCCGGCCGGGCGTTCCAGCCCTCGATTACCGTGCAGGGCCGGTTCCGGCAGCCGGAGGAATTCGAGAATCTCATCATCCGCAACACCGACGGCGGCCGCGTCGTCCGGCTGAGGGATGTCGGCCGCGCCGAACTCGGCGCACGGAACTACGGCACCGACGCCTACATCAACGACTCGGCCGCCGTCGCCCTGCTCGTCTTCCAGCGCCCGGGCACGAATGCGCTCCAGGGCTCCGAAACGATCCAGGCCACGGTGGCGGCGCTGGAGCGCGATCGGCCCTCGGGCGTCGAATTCCGGATGACCTACAATCCGACCGAGTTCTTCGTACGCACGTCGATCAAGGCGCTCGAAGTGACGACCTACGAAGCCATCGCCCTCGTCGTCCTCGTGGTCATCGTCTTCCTGCAGAACGTGCGCGCCACCGTCATTCCGCTGCTCGCGATCCCGGTGTCGCTCGTCGGCACGTTCGCCGCCATGGCGATGCTCGGCTACACCATCAACACGCTGACCCTGTTCGCCCTGGTTCTGGCCGTCGGCATCGTCGTCGACGACGCCATCGTCGTGGTCGAGAACGTCGAGCGCTACATCGTCGAAGGCCTGTCGCCGAAGGACGCCGCCCGAAAGACCATGGGCGAGGTCGGCGGAGCCCTCATCTCCATCGCGCTCGTGCTGACCTCGGTCTTCGTGCCGACGATGTTCATCGTCGGCATCTCGGGCGAATTCTTCCGGCAGTTCGCCGTCGTGATCTCGGTCGCGACGCTGATCTCGGCGTTCAACTCGCTCTCGCTCAGTCCGGCCCTGGCCGGCCTCCTTCTCAAGCCGCATCACCCCCACACCGGCGGCAAGGCCACTGTCTTCGCGAGACTGCTCCGGCCCGGCATCGACGGTTTCAATCGCTTCTTCGACGCCCTGTCGCGGGGTTACGCGCGGCTCATCCGAGGGGTGATCCGTCTGCGGATCGGCATGCTGGTCGTGTACGCGGGCCTCGTCGCCGCGGCCGCATGGGTGTTCGTCGTGGTCCCGCGCGGCTTCGTCCCCGCCGCCGACCAGGGCTTCGTGATCACGCTCGTGCAGTTGCCGGTCGGATCGTCGCTGGAACGGACCGACGCCGTCACACGGGAGGTCGGATCGCGGGTGCGCGCCATTCCGGGCGTGGAATATGCCCACATGTTCCCCGGCCGCAGCGTGGTGACGGGCACCCAGAGCAGCAGCGCCGGCGTGGTGTTCGTCCAGTTCGAGGGGTTCGAGAAGCGCACCGGTCCGGCTAAGTCCGCGGCGTCGATCCGTGCCGAAGTGAACAGACGCGTCGCCGACATCACCGGCGCGCAGATCACCGTCGTCGCCCCGCCGACCATCCGGGGGATCGGAGCCTCGGGCGGCTTCTCGCTCCGAGTTCAGGACCTGAACAACAACGGCCCCGTCGCGCTGGCGCGCGCGACCGACGACCTGCTGGCGGCGCTGAAGGCGGATCCCCGCATCCTGCTCGCGTTCACGCCGTTCTCGACCAACGCGCCGCAATTCTTCGTCGACGTCGATCGCACCAAGGCCGAAATGCTGAACATGCCGGTTCAGAACGTTCATTCGACCCTCGAGGCCTATCTCGGCAGCGCCTACGTCAACGACTTCAATCTGTCCGGGCGGACGTATCAGGTGATCGCCCAGGCCGAGGGACTGAGCCGCCTCGACGTCGAACAGATCGGCCGTCTCAAGGCCAGAAGCGACACCGGCGCCATGGTGCCGCTCGACTCGGTCGCGTCGTTCAGCACGCAGAGTGCGCCGGATCGCGTGCCGCGGTACAATCTGTTCCCGACCGCCGAGATCATCGGCTCGGCCGTCCCGGCGGTCAGTTCCGATGCGGCGCTCACCCTCGTCGACGAGATCGCCGCCCGAACGTTGCCGGAAGGGTTCGCGATCGAGTGGACGGAGCTGTCCTATCAGCAACGCCTCGCCGGCGACGGCATCGTCACCTTCCTGTTGAGCGTCGTCTTCGTCTACCTCGTCCTCGCGTCGCAGTACGAAAGCTGGACGTTGCCGTTCGCCGTCGTCCTCATCGTGCCGATGTGCTTGCTGTCGGCCATCAGCGGCGTCCTGTGGATGGGACAGGACAACAACATCCTGACCCAGAACATCCTGACCCAGGTCGTCCTCGTCGTCCTCGTGGGTCTCGCCGCCAAGAACGCCATCCTCATCGTCGAGTTCGCCCGCGACCTGGAGAACCAGGGGCGATCGATCGTCGACGCCGTCGTCGAAGCCGGCCGCCTGAGATTGCGACCGATCCTGATGACGTCCCTCGCCTTCATCCTCGGCGTCGTCCCCCTGATGATCGCCAAGGGCGCCGGAGCTGAACTGCGCCACGCCATCGGAACGACCGTGTTCTTCGGCATGGTCTGCGTCACCGTCTTCGGACTGATCTTCACCCCGATCTTCTACGTGTGCCTTCGCGACCTGGCGAAATCGAAACTGACGGCTCGCATCTTCGGCCCCTGAGACGACCTCCGTCGCGATCGATCGAGGCCGGTGCCCGTCCCCTCCGGGGTGGGGGGCTCTGCCCGGCGATCGGCGCGCGCAGGACCGCCCATGTGGATCGCGCCTCGTACGGCGTGCCCGCCCTCGCGGACGGGCGGCCATGGAATCCGTCACCGAGCATGGGGTCCGTCATCGGGAAGGTGTCGCCCGTACGCATGAGCATGGGTTCGGGCCCAATCGACGAAGGGATTCGTATCGCGAAGGACCGGTGCGGGAAGGCGCGCTCAATAATGCGGCGGCGGTGGTTCCGGCGCGTTCGAACCGGGACGGTGGCCCGCCTCCTCGACCTCCTCGACGAGTTTCGCCATCCGCCGCGACAGGGCATCGATCTGGCGCCACTGCGCCGTGATGGTGGCGTTGAGGTCGTCGATGACGGCGTCTTGCTCGGTCAGGCGCATCTCGAGGGCGTCGATGCGGGTGCCGAGATCGGGCTCGCTCGTCGCCGGGTCGCGCATCGCCGGGTCGCTCATCGCCGGGTCGATCATCGCAGTGTCTCCGGAGCGTGGTCTGGCCTTTCGACCAGGGCGGGGCCGAGGGCGATGCGACCGTCGAAGACGAAGCAGTCGCCCGTCCAGCGGTTCTGCGCATCCGGCACCGTTTCGAGGTAGCGCAGGATCCCGCCCGCCAGGGTGTGGACTTCGGAAAAGCCGCGCGCCCGCATGTAGGCTCCGGCCTTCTCGCAGCGGATGCCGCCGGTGCAGAACATCGCCACCTTCGGGTGCGCCGCCGGGTCGAGACCGTCCACGTAGGCGCGAAACTCGCTGAACCGCCTCGTGCCGGGATCGACGGCTCCGGGAAAGCTTCCCAGGGCCACCTCGAAGGCGTTGCGGGTGTCGATGAGCAGCAGCCCCGGCGTGTCCAGGAGCGCATTCCAGGCCTCGGGGGCCACGGGACTCGCCGGCGCCAGGGCCGGATGGGTGGCTCCGCCGTCGAAGGTCACGATCTCGGGTTTCACCCGCACCTTGAGGCGCCCGAACGGTGGGGCCTCGGCCGAGGACATCTTGACCTCGACGGCACCGAAATAAGCGCCGAACGGCGCTCGGTTGCGCAGGGCGTGGAGGAAGGCTTCGATGGCCGGCGCCGCCCCCGCCACCGTGCCGTTGATGCCCTCGCGGGCGAGCACGAGGGTGCCGGTAATCCCGAGGCCACCGCACAGGGCTTCCAGGGGGGCACGCAGCGCCAGCGGATCGGGCAGATCGACGAAGCGATAGAGGGCGGCGACGGTGAGCATCGCGTCGGCATAATCCGGGGCCGCGCACGGGGCAAACCCGTGCGGCCTCCTCACGGGGCCGCGACCCGGCTCACGGGGCCGCGACCCAGCTCACGGGGCCGCGACCCGGCTCACGGGGCCACGACCCGGCGCAGGATGAAGGTGGTGCCGACTTCCGGGTCGCGGCGCCAGCGCCCGTCGCCCGTGGGGATCAGCGTGACCGTATGCCCGCGCCGGGCGGTGAGGGTGAGCCGCCCCCGCGCGAACTGCCAGGACACGGGATCGAACACGCCGAGCCCGGTGTCGCGGCATCCCTCGAGGATGCGGACCGGGGCGGGCGGCTGGGCCGGCGTCAGCTCCAGCCGGCAGGTATCGGGGTCGCGGTACCGGTCGAGGGTATAGATCCCGGCCGGCGGCGGCTCGCCGCCCAGGTCCGTCTCCGGTGCCGCCGGACGCTGGGCGTCCGACCGGGACGCGGCAGATTCCGGTCTCGCCGGCACCGGCACGGCCGGCAGCATGGCGAGGATCTGGAGGGGGACGAGGCTGTACTGCTCGCCGGATTCGGTGGTGGCGGCGAGGCTGCGCGCGTCGGGCCGGCGGGTGAAGGGCAGGACCGGCCGCACGTTCCTGTCGACGAAGCGCAGGGTGCCGTCGGTGAACAGCCAGCCGGCGACGCCGTTGAGCACCGGCAGGGCCCGGCGGCACCCGGCGGGGAAGGACAGCCGCCGCCCCGCCTCGCCGCTCTCGCTCGACAGGGTGATGACGCAGCGCCGGGTGCTGCCGTCCCGCGACAGGTCCCAGGTGCCCGGCACCCCGGCGATGTCCTTCGGCAGGCTCTCGACGAAGGGCGCGGCGGGCGCGACCTCGGGCGCGGCCACGCCCTGCGGATTCTGAGGGGGGGAGGCCTCTACCGGCGGCTGCGGCGGTTGTGGAGCCTGCGGCGGTTGCTGAACCTGCGGTGCTTGCGCGAACACCGCGCCGCCCACCGTGAGGACCGAGAGGAAACCGAGGATGCGGGCCGGCGCGCGGGGGCTCACGCGCCCGCGCTCCGAAACGTCTCCGGCCCCGGTGTCTCCCGCCCCGCTGTCTCCCGCACTGGCGTCTCCGGCACCGGCGTCAGCGGTCCCCGGCCGTCGAACCAGTGGAGCAGGTTGTCGACGACGAGGCGGCCCATGGCCTCGCGGGTGTGGACGGAGCCCGAGCCGACATGGGGCAGGAGCACCACGTGATCCAGGGCGACGAGGTCGGCCGGCACGTGCGGCTCGCGTGCGAAGACGTCGAGCCCGGCCCCGAGGATCGTCCCGTCGCGCAGGGCCGCGATGAGGGCGGCCTCGTCCACCACGCTGCCGCGGGCCACGTTGATCAGGATCCCCTCCGGACCGAGGGCGGCCAGCACGGCGGCGTCGACGAGGCCGTCCGTCTCCGGTCCGCCGGGCGCCACCAAGAGGAGCACGTCGACGGCCCGGGCCATGCCGAGCAGCGTGGCGTGATAGGTGTAGGACACCTCCGGCTGCCGGCGGCGGCCGTGATAGGCGAGGGCGACGCCGAAGCCTTCGAGCCGCGTCGCGATGGCCCGGCCGATGCGCCCGAGGCCGAGAATGCCGATTGTGCGCCCGCGCAGGGTGGGGGTGAGGGGGTAGGGTCGGGTCGGCCAGTGGCCCGCGCGCAGGTAGCGGTCCGCCTGGGGGATCTGGCGCAGGGTGGCGAGCAGCAGGCCCATCGCGAGGTCCGCGACCTCGTCCGACAGCACGTCGGGCGTGTTCGTCACCACCACGCCCCGTGCGGCGGCCGCGGCGGTGTCGATGGTATCGTACCCGACGCCGAAGCTCGCCACGATCTCGAGGTTGGGCAGGCGCGCCAGGAGGGCGTCGTCCACGGGCGCCTGCGCCCCCGTCGCCATGGCGCGGATGCGCGGGCCGACCTCGGCGTAGAACGCCTCCGCGTCCGGAGCCGTGTCGGCCCGGTGCAGAGTGAAGCGCGTCGCCAGGGCTTCCATCACGCTCGGCTGCATGGGTTTGAGCAGCAGCAGATCGACGGGCGTCATGGCGGACCTTCGGGACTCCGGTGCACGACCCCGGCGGGGTGCCCTTCCGCTTTAGGACTTGGGCCGGGACCGGTCCAGTGAGCCGGCGCGGGTCCCCACAGCCGACGCCCGCCGCCCCACCCCGAAATCGTCCGGGCCGATATGCGAAAACCGCGCCGCAGCCATCCGCCAGAGGGGGCGGGCGCCCCACTTTCGCCGGACGGTCTGGAATACTACTAAAGGGAGAACCGGGTGCCCAAGCCCGCCTTCCAAGCCCGTCTCCCAAGCCCGTTCAGAAAACGCGAAGACAGCCCGATCATGACCGCGCCGCGCACCCTCTACGACAAGATCTGGGACGACCACGTCGTCGATGTCGAGCCGGATGGCACCAGCCTCCTCTACATCGACCGCCACCTCGTCCACGAGGTGACGAGCCCGCAGGCGTTCGAGGGGCTTCGCGTCGCCGGGCGCCGGGTGCGCCACCCGGAGAAGACCCTGGCGGTGGTGGACCACAACGTCCAGACCTCCGACCGCAGCTTCGGCATCGAGGACCCGGAGAGCCGCATCCAGCTGGAGGCGCTCGCCGAGAACGTGCGCGACTTCGGCATCGAGTTCTACGACGCCCTCGACCGGCGCCAGGGCATCGTCCACGTGATCGGGCCGGAGCAGGGCTTCACCCTGCCGGGCCAGACCATCGTGTGCGGCGACAGCCACACCTCGACGCACGGCGCCTTCGGGGCGCTCGCCCACGGCATCGGTACCTCGGAGGTGGAGCACGTGCTCGCCACCCAGACGCTGCTGCAGAAGAAGGCGAAGAACATGCGCGTCACCGTGGACGGCGCCCTGCCGCCCGGCGTGACGGCCAAGGACATCATCCTGGCGATCATCGGCGAGATCGGCACCGCCGGCGGGACCGGCTACGTCATCGAGTATGCGGGCTCGGCCATCCGCGCCCTCTCGATGGAGGGCCGGATGACCATCTGCAACATGTCCATCGAGGGCGGCGCGCGCGCCGGCCTCGTCGCGCCCGACGCCACCACCTTCGCGTATGTCGAGGGGCGTCCGAAGGCCCCGCGGGGCGAGGCGTTCGCGCGTGCGCGCGCCTATTGGGAGACCCTGGTCTCGGACGAAGGCGCGCATTTCGACCGCGAAGTGCGGCTCGACGCGGCGAACCTCCCCCCCATCGTCAGCTGGGGCACGAGCCCGGAGGACGTGGTCTCGATCTCCGGCGCCGTGCCGGACCCGGCGACGATTCTCGACGAGAACAAGCGCCAGTCGAAGGAGAAGGCCCTCGACTACATGGGGCTGGTTCCGGGCACGAAGATCACCGACATCGCCATCGACCGGGTGTTCATCGGCTCCTGCACCAACGGCCGCATCGAGGATCTGCGCGCCGTGGCGAAGGTGGTGGAGGGCCGCCAGGTCCACGCCAGTGTCTCCGCCATGGTGGTGCCGGGGTCCGGTATCGTGAAGGCCCAAGCCGAAGCGGAAGGCCTCGACCGCATCCTCAAGGCGGCGGGGTTCGACTGGCGCGAGCCCGGCTGCTCCATGTGCCTCGGCATGAACGCTGACCGCCTCAGCCCCAACGAGCGCTGCGCCTCGACCTCCAACCGCAACTTCGAGGGTCGCCAGGGCCACCGGGGCCGCACCCACCTCGTCTCCCCCGCCATGGCGGCGGCGGCGGCGGTGGCGGGTCACTTCGTCGATATCCGCGACTGGCCGAGCGCCTGAGGGCAGGGGACACGGCGCGGCGACCGCAGGGACGCCGCGCCCCGACGCGGACCGGACCGACCGTTTCGTGCGCCACCTCAAAATCACGATTGACGGGTGCCCCCGCGCCGCCTAAACGAACCCACGTCGGCGCCGCACGCGGCCCCGACAGGCCCAGGTGGCGGAATTGGTAGACGCGCTGGTTTCAGGTACCAGTCTTGCAAGAGGTGAAGGTTCGAGTCCTTTCCTGGGCACCATCAGTTGGCTAAGCCGCTGATCCGCTGATATTAAAGGGTTTTTTGGGACAGACCGGTACACAAAACCGGGTCACACCCCACATGATCCTGACGATGAAACGTCACGCTTCCCGGCCCGATTCGGGATCACTCCAATTCAAGCTTCGTGTGCCTGCTGACGTTGTCGAGCGGGTGCGTAGTCGTGTCGTGACCGTGGAGCTTCCCGGTACGGCGACTGATCCGGCGTGCCCCGTCAGCTTCCGGCTGGGGGAGTTCGCCAAAACGTCCCTTCGCACGAGAGACGCGGCAACAGCTGACACCCGGCGGCTCGTCATCATCGCCACGTTGTCCAAGCTGTACGCCGCCGTTCGGAACGGTCCCGCTCCGCTGAACCAGCGTCAGATCGTGGCGCTGTCGGGCGAAGTGTATCGGCACTTGATTGCGGAGCATGGGGACGACGCTGGCACCCCGCAGGAGTGGGAAAGCTGGAAAGCGCTTCTCCGTGCGGCGGCTGAAGGTCGGATTCCCGGTGCGCCTACGATCCCGGTTCATGGTCGGACAGACGAACGAATCGCGGCCGACCTTCTCTTTGGAGAGGACGATCTTACCGAAACGATCAATGCCCTCCCGGCGGACTATGACTCGACGGCTCTTCGACAGCGGGTAGGCCAACTCGCGTTTTGGGTTCTTGGCCGCCACGGGATCGAGATCGACAGCGAGACCCACCTACGCCTGTTGCAACAAATCGCACGGGCCGCCTTGGAAGCTGGATGGCGGCTCAAGCGGATGGCGTCTGGCGACTACCGGCCTGATCCCGCCGCTGAGCGTTTCCCAGCCTTCCAAGATCGAACCGCTGGCGTCACACTGACGGAGATTTTCGACCGTTGGGCAAAGGAGACGAAACCTGCGCCTAGCACTCTCGCTACCTGGACGGGAATTCTCGCCTCGTTCCGTGGGCACCTGAAGCATGACGACGCGAGGCGGGTCACGGATCAGGACGTGGTGGCGTGGAAGGACAGCCGAATTGCCGCCGGTAGGGCGCTCAAAACGGTGGCCGACAGCGATCTCGCCTGCCTGAAGACCCTCTTCAGATACGCGAAAGCGAACCGCCTCCTCACAACGAATCCCGTCGAGGGCGTGCGCGTGACCGTGAAGCGGAAAGCAGGCGCGCGGATGCTTGGCTATTCCGATACGGACGTTGCGCGGCTGCTGGATTTGGCCTCCCGCGAGACCCATCCGGCTCGGCGGTGGCTTCCGTGGCTCGCTGCATTGACGGGAGCCCGGATCGGGGAGTTGGCCGCTCTATGGGGAACGTCCGTCATTGAAAAGGATGGCGTCGTTGGGATCGAGATCGCACCTTCCCCCGATGGCTCGACGCTGAAGAACGAGGGGTCGGAACGGTTCGTGCCGCTCCATCCCGAGATCATCCGGCAAGGGTTCGTGACGTGGGCCAAGGCGAAGGGAAGGGCGCCCCTGTTTTACGCGAAACCCGCCAAGGCGAATGCTGAAGGGCGGCACCCGTCCAAAGGGACAAGCAACCATTTGGCATCATGGATTCGACAGCAGGGCTTCACGAACGTTCGGATCGCTCCTGCTCACGGGCTGAGGCATTTTTTCAAAACTACCGCGTCGCTCATCGGGATCGCAGACAGTGTGGCAGACGCCCTCCAGGGCCATGCCGATCAATCGAGTTCCGGTACGTACCGCCATGTGAAGACGGTGCAGATGGCGGATGCGATTGCTCGGTTCCCCGTACCCACCCTTGCCCCTGAAGCTGACGGATCGATGCCCGCTTTAGGCGGTTAGGGTATCCCCTCAACGGGGGAGACCACCACATGGGGCGCAAACGGCCGGGGTTTGCATTCTTCGCGTGCAAACCTCCGAACGCCTCCGGTGCCGTCAGGGAGACCGACGCAAAATTGCGTTCGTTCGGTGTTGTCTTTGTAGCTGCCCCCAAAACTGGGGCCAATGAGTGCAAGACCCGAAGAGGGATCGAGTGCCCCGAAACAAGGATGATGCACTCGCGCTCGGGCAGGTTGAAGCAGGGGACCGTACGCCCGGTGCTGTCTTTGTAGCTGCCCTCAAATCTGAGGGCATTGAGGGTATCCCCAAAATTGGGGAGACCTTGCCAAGGGTAGGGGGCAACGGTTTCGCGGGTTCCGCCCGCAAAAACTTCTAAACGCCTTGGGTCAGTCTCGGTTATGTGCTGATGGCAGGTTTCGAATCATGAGCGAACGCTAGGATGCGATCGGAGAGGCTCTGCCGCTCAATCCATGGTGAGGTGCCCGTTTTCCAATCAGTTGCCTTCCACATTATTGAGCCTCTCACAGAGGTTGCGGACGGCATTATGTGTGCCCTTGATTGCCAATCTTTAGATTCCCGCTTAGCTTTGTCATAGCTGGGATAAATATATACCGTCCGCTTCAGGCCGCGTCGTTTGTGCGTCTTCATTGTGAGGGGGCTGCGAAGCTTGGTATCAGATGGAATTTCATGTTTCGCCAATGGCATTCTAAGTAAGTCAAAATCAGTCTTTAAATTGTTCAAATCAGTATTATCAGGAAAGAGGCTGGTTCTTTCATGTATGATTCGTATGGTTTCATATGTGCTGATGATCCAAGACTCTGACAAATAAACAAGTTCATTTATCGATCCGGGTGCAAATGAATGCAAATTGGAGGCGTTCTCAGATTCCATTGACCGCAAGAGCATGTCTAGGCGGCCATGATTTTGTATAGTTGATCTGAGCCGGGACTGGGGAAGCCTGCCGCCCCAGCGGGACGATAAAATAATCCACGATCGATGGATGCCAAGATGTTCTTGAGTGGCAGTTGCGAAAGCCTGAGCAATAAGATCTGATACAGACATCGCGTTTTTACCCTTAGGCCGCTATTTTAGATCAGGAACGGTGATTTCCACAATCTTGCCTGAAATCGGGTCGAGGACAAAGATCGTCACGCGCCCATCTCCCGCATCATGGCATCGATCGATTGATCTGGCGGGAGCTGGATACACAGGATCGCAAACGTCAGCAGATTGCGGACCATCTCACTGCGAGACATGACAGAGCCATCGACTCGGTTTTCACACAGGCGGTCAATATCTTCGACAAGGCTTTGTTCTAGGCTGAGGGAGTAAGTCCCCAATTTCTGCTCAGGGTGGAGTCTGCTCATGATTATTTCTCTGAAATGATAGGGTTATGAAATCCGACCAGGGAATGATTGGACGTGGATACCGGCTGCCGGTACGGGTTCTTCTCAGTCGTTTCGGCTGCCTGAATCGGAACTGCCGTGAACGACGACGCCCCTAAGAGCCGGCAGATCGCGGTCCGTATCGCTGAGTCTGTCTCGCCCACTGAGGGGACTGCCCTGAGGGCGTGGGCGGAACGTCTCCTTTCGATCAAGGAAGGCGAGGGCACGCCAGCTTCGAAGGCGAGACAGGCGGTTGCGGATACACTGAACGCCAAAACGATATGGCCCGCTGTGAAGATCATTGCCCGCCAGACGCGGCGGATCGCGTGGGACGAACGCAAACCGGGGACTCGGGTGCTGTTCGGCGGTTTCGCGGTCGGTGCGGCGCTGTTTGGCGGCCAAGGTGCCGGGATTGCCGCTCTTGGGTCCGCAATCGGCGTTCCCTTATGGGTCGTGTTCGGCGCCGGAGCATCCTTCCTTGCAATTCTTCTAGAGGAGTTGAGGGGTAGAGATAAGAAGTTGGCCTCAGAGGCACCGCCAACGGCCGACAGCCAAAACCGCTATACGGGTAGCGAAAATTAGTCAGATGCCACCCTGAGGTAATTCCAACGATCCTACGGGCATTCCAGTTATCTATTTGAGGAATGCGAAAAGGACTGGAACCGCGTTTCGAATCGTGATGTTCTTAATAAGCAATCGGAATGGTGCGCGGTCCTGCGGGGCTTACCATTGCTCCTACGGCCTCAGATCAAACAGGAACGTCGAAACACCATTTCGACCTGACCGCTTGAACTGTAGCTGAGGGTCAGAAATTCATGGGGTACCCCGCGAATTTGTCGAATGATCCCGGACCAAGCAAATCCCTACTGCAAGTTCGAAAACGATGCCGGTTTCGTCTGTTCCGCTAGGACGGTCGCCACGTCGGCAACTTCCTCGATCTCGTCAGCTTCCTCCGCAGGGAGAGCTATGAGGACGGCGGACGGCTGAAACTTCCGCCTGCGTTTCTCTTCCTTGACGGCCTCGTTCCGTTTGAAGGCTAGGGCTGCACGAACGAAACGCTCCGCTTGCAGTTGTGCCAGGGCATCGGCCTTGAGACCTACCGCCTCGTCACAGATTTCCGTCGTCGTCGTCCTCGCCAGCGTGGGAGGTGACCTGAACTTCAGTCGGCTTTCGGAGCACATCTTCTCGATATGAGAGACTGAGAACGACTTCTTTGGATTAGAGCGCACGTAATGATGTTCCGTATTGAGCTGCCTGATCTGTGTTAGAGGACTCTACACCGAGTATCAATGCGCCGCATCTAAAGAAGAAACCACACACCGTTCCCTATCATGTCCAGTCGTTCTCATGGTCTGGCGTTTCAACCTTCCAGGGAGAAGACGGACTGCGGTGTGACAGTTGGGCAGCGCGCTCCTATGAGGGGTAGAGCCGCCCCCATCGTCACCACACCCTGGCAGGGATCTTGGGAACGCGAGGGAGCGGGCGACCGATACGACGTGGGCGGTGTCTGGGATCGGATTACGCTGCCATCATCATAGAGACGATCTTCGCCTGGATCACCGGCAGGGGTTGAGCGCGTACAGGGCTCACAATCCGCACGACTACGCGGAAATGCTCAGTCAGGTTCAAGGTTTCTCTGTCCGTCTTCGTCTCATCCTTCGGCATGGCGTCCTCATCGTTCGAGAGCGGACAAAAAGTGTCCGGTCCATTTGTATCAAGAGGCTCCCTTTCGATCTGGTCGATCTCAAGAGAAGGTGTGGTCTCAGCCAAAAACTGCCGTGGGCACTTTTCGTCTTCAACCCTACACGTAAGTACTGTTGCCGACGAAAAGTGCCCATCCGACGAAATGTGCCCATCGGGAGCCATGTCAGGCATCCGGTTCGGATCGATCATCTTGCCTTCTTTGATGTGGCGCCGAACCGTCTTCAGGGGTTTGTCTCCGAACTCGCCACGGGCATGTCGAGCGGCGATTTTCATATCCTGCGGGATCGCACCGTTCGCGACACGCTTGGCCGCCTGATACTCCGCGTCTGCCTGCGCACGCTCCTTCTTGCGGACGGCAGGAGGACGATCCAGCGAGACCATGGCCTCAAGGCGGTAGCCAAGCACTTCGTCTTGGACCGTGCCGAGGTCTTGGGCGATCTGATCAACGGTACGGAACGATCCGAACCGCTCTTCACGGATTTCCAGAAACCGGCGGTGGACCCACGTCGAGCCTTCAGCCTCGACAAGCTCGGGAACCCAACGGTCCGCCCAGCGCATCAGGGCTTCTGAGGGGTTCTTATGACGGGCATTGGCTCTGGCGATGATACGCGGTGCTGCCACGTCGAAGATGGCTTCAGCGATATTGAGGCTCCACGGTCCCATCCCACGACGCCCGGTGATCAACTTCTCGCAATCGGTGATCAGGAGGACGTTCAAGCCGATGCTACGGCCCGTCCCCTTGGCGCACGTCTGCTTCGCGGGCTCCCAGAACTGAACCTTCGTATCGCCTCCGGTACGCTCCCGGGGGGAACGGCGGGGCTCACCTTTCGCTTGCCCTGTCGGCGTGTTCGTGTTATGTTCTTTTGTCACTATGATCCATTGGCGCCCCTCGTCATCCCTGGCAGGACTTGCGACGAGGGGTAGCCCCCTATAAATTCGATATATTTCCTGTGTTAGAGCGAAAAACGCTCAGTTACATAGGTCCAATTTCGTACGATCCGGGTATCGGTTCGCTCCTGACCTTCAGATATACTTCCGGTGGAACAAAATAGCAACTCGCGGAATCTGCGGGTGTAGCTGACTCATGCCTGAGACATGATCTCTTTGCATGGTTGTTCTTTTTATTCCTGCTAGTTATGCTCCTGATGCATCCGAAGCGGTGCAATATTCCCTCAACACATATCGGATATGCATAATGTGCATGAATAAGAATGCCTTATGATTTGACAGACCTAATATGCTTGACGAATCAAGGTCGAAGAAGTATAGATATCTCGACTCCGGGCAGGAGTTATTCATGCTGCCCCGCGACGAACGATAAAACCCGGCGCGGGGCGGCTATAGACTATGGCGTTGGGATCGAGGGCGGGTTGAGAGCGAAGATCGGGAGGCTTCCGAACGCTTGGCCTAGCTCAGTTCCGGGGAGTTGCGGGAGCATTTGGCCGAAGACTTGGCCGGGCTTTGGTGCGATGAAGTCTCGCGACGTAGGACCGGCGTCCGCGTAAGCCTCTGGTAGGCCCTCACTCCCGCCAACACCTGAGAACGTGGTTCGAATACCAGAACCTTTCGTAAAAACGTGCCGCACGATCTCCAAGAGATACGCGCCGTCTATTCCGGGTCTACAACCTGTGATTAGTATCCGCTGAGCGTCTCTCACCCATGGATCACCCTCACTGAGCGTCCCGAAGACTTTTGACGTACTGCGATCAAGCTGAGCTTGTACGGCTTCCGCCGCTGCCTTTGCGGTCGCCTCGTCAAGGAAGGGCTGAGACAGTCGGTGTTCAGCTTCCGTCCCTACGTCAGAAAGTGTAGACTTAGCCTCGACATCTACACGTTTGTTTGTAGTTTTATCAGTAAAAGACGCCACAGTTTTAGCGGTTGCACCCTTACTGTCTTCGAGGGCTTCAAGATCGGTAAAATGTTCGGGGCGGAACACAAAGGTACTCATAGAGATATCGGATACGGATTTACCGGACCCCCGAGGAACCATGGTGACCTGCCCGTCTGTGATCTTTGCTACAGCGGAGTATTGTTGCTCAAGCTTTCCCACCAAGTGGCCGAATGACATGGTTTGATTGAGAAATGGAATCTTCTGATCGGCGATATCTTTGTGAATTTTGACTTTCATGCCTATCTTCGAACCCGCTTCGGCTAGAATTTCCTCGACGGTTTTACCTTCGAATTCCTGAATCTTGTGGGTTTTGATGTCGTTTAGGGATGAAGCCGCCGTACCACGGACAGTGATGAGCGCTGGAACGAGGCTGTAGCGAACGGAATTGATCTCAAAATCCCCCATGTACGCGAGACCAACGTCTTTGTAACCAAGATATACTTGAAGGCGATCACCTACTTTTGGGCTTTTGATCATGTTCGCCCGGTCGTCTAGCACAATATCGACCGCATCTTGCTGCGATTGACCGGCTGCAAGTTCGACAGTTAAGCTTACAGTTCTATCTTGGAAGCGCGCAGTGATGTTCTCGCCCCCCTTGTATATTGCGAAGTCGGGAATGAAACCTGTAGACACGATGTGACCTAAAAAATAATAGGGCAAATAAAAAAGGTCGAGCAAACCCTTGGAAAGGTCTACCCGGCCTGTTCGATAATATAAGTCTTAGATCAGAGGCTTTGAGAGTCTATGTCATGCGTACCGCGTGATACATTCTCATTCCATCGGCGCTGTACTGCATTGGCGATGCTGTGTGCGTCGAGGTTCTGGCCCTGGATATTAATGACCGCACCGCTGCCACCACCGCCACCACCAGAAGCGCCAGCATTCGCACCGCCGGTCTTGCCGGGTGATACGAGGTTTCCTTGACGAACGGGTGTTGCCGCCGTCATCGCATCTGCTGATCCACCGAAAGCGTTCGGAGCGTCGGGCTTTTTCCAACCTGACGACGCGATACTTTCACCAGACTTCTTCATATTGGAAGTATAGTCAGAATAACGCTTGGCGGCTTCCTGATTATTAAACTGCGTATGGATATGCCCGCCAGTAGAACGCGCGGACGGGTTCAGGTATTCATCGATCACCTTATACGAACTGGCGTCGAGTCCAGCGGCCTTCAGCTTGTCGCGGATTGCCTGAGAAGCTTCCCGAGACTTGCCAGGTCCAGTAGAGTCGTATCAAATGCGAGGCCCTGAGCGTGCTTTGATCGTGTGCCCTGGTGATACTTATCGTTGAAGGCGCCGAAGTGCTTCACTCCACCGGGAAGGTTCTCTTGGACCTGTCGAGCGAGATCAGTGATCCCGACATGAGAAGCGCCGCCGCCGTAAGCCTGACTGCCCTTGGCACGGAGTCCTGAATACTGTCCCGCACCACCGATACCGCCGCTGTTTGGTCCGAACTCACGAGCGAACCCTTCAGCCATAGCACCGCGCGACGCTCGTTCATCCTTTGCGGGACGTTCGAAGTGCTGGACGAATGCGCCACCGGCATCCCGTGCGGTGATACCCGGCGTTTGGAGAATCTTGCGAGCCCGTTGAGCCCCCGCATCTCCGTGGTTCATCTCCCACCAAGCGCCTTTAAGCTGATCGGCAACAGAGGCATTGGACATATCCACGCCAGTGCCCCGCATGATCGCTGCCCGTCTGTCGGGATGGTGTTGAAACAGGCCATGTGCCTTGCCGCCATCGCCACGGGCACCCGGATTGAAGCCGGACTCCTGTTTCACGGAAGCGAGAATTCCGCTTGTCGCCTCGTGACTTAGCCCCTTGGAACGGAAGAAATCGTATGCGGTTTTAGCGTTGGCCTGAGCGTCGCCCTTGAGCATGGGAGCCGTGATGCCACCACCACCGC
The DNA here is from genome assembly GCF_001422845.1 of Methylobacterium sp. Leaf100. NCBI lineage: Bacteria > Pseudomonadati > Pseudomonadota > Alphaproteobacteria > Hyphomicrobiales > Methylobacteriaceae > Methylobacterium > Methylobacterium sp. Leaf100. The sequence continues at coordinate 209,463 of NZ_LMMW01000034.1, forward strand.
CGCCATATCCGCCACCGATGATTCCCCGTCTGGAAAGGCCAGAAGCCCCACCAAGGGATGAGCCCGGTACGGACGTGCTGAGCGGACTACCGGACACGCCACCGCCACCGATGGAGCCTGACATAGCGGCTTGGATTGAGCCTGCCGCACCCGTCATTACCGCCTTGACGGACTCAGCCGGGGCAGTCGTGGAGAGAGACGCCTTGTGAATCAGGCCACGGAACCCGTTCTCGGCTTCGAAGTTCTGACGATGAAGAAGAGTATTCTCTTCGACTGCCTCTTTCAGGGTCTCTATGGCATTTCGTGCTGGTGGATCGATCCAAGGTGTTGCGGGCGTGGATGGAGCGGACAGCTTCTCACGATCCTGAGCCCATGAGCCGAGCCGCTTAGACAAGGCATCCTGTTCGCCCTTCGAAAGGCTGGACGTTCCCGCAAATCCAGCCGCCGCACCAGCCGCACCGAGACGGCCACCAAGCCGAGAGATGCCCTTGCCCGGTGTCTCTGGCACCTTTGGTGTGGAGCCGATCCCGGTAGCACTAACGAGACCCGCCGCCCTCAAGATGCGCCATGCACCTAGAGCCACGGTCGCAACGCCCATGACGGCGAGACCAATGCCGTTTAGCAAAGCGATAGCCGGACCAGAGACGATCAAAGCCGCCGTCAGAGCTAGGAATTGTCCGGCGAATCTGCCGATGGTCTCGGCCGACGCATTGGAACCGGCGAACACCTCAAACACGGATCGGACGCCACGGACGAAGCCCATAATGCCTTCAGTCAGACCCTTTCCAAAGTCTCGGATTTGCTGTCCGTAGTTCCCGAGGTTCCCGCCAAAGGTATTATGAAGCAACTCTTGCCAAGTTTTTACGCCAAGCGCGTCCTTCACCCCGTCAAAGAACGAGACGACGTAGCTCTTAACCTTGTTATAATCGAAGGATGAATTGAGATCGAGAAAGTACCTATTGATCGAGATTAGAATATCCTCGAACCCGGCGCCGAAGCTATCCCAGAACCGCGAGAAAATCGATTTGGTGCTGTTCCACTGGCCCTGAAGGGACTCAGCCCTCTGTCTGGCGGCTTCTTCACGGAAGTTGGCCGATCCGGGGGACATGATCTCAGCATAAGTTTTCTTCTGACCCTCTACAGCTTGGGCATTCTGAAGTGTTTCATCCGACCACATGCGGCCCATTAGGGCTTCAGCAACGTTTGTACGCTTTCCTGCCTCCATAGCATTAAGGCGTTCACTGAGTTTGACAATTGTATTATAAGAGTCGCTCGTATAAGTCTTAGCCATCTGGCGGGCGTCGCCAAATCCAAGCTCTTTCGCAGCGAAGTTTAGTTCTTTCCGGTTTTTGGGATCGAGGAACTTTGATGATCCCATTGAGAGTTGCTTGCCAAGTGTTGAGATATACGTTCCGGATTTTACAGCCTGTATGCCGGACGACTGCGCCCCACTGACGAGTGCTGTCATTTGCTCAGGCGTCATGTTGCCTGTGCTCAGGGATGAGAAGCCCCTTTTTACACCTTCTACAATCTCTCCCGCATTCGTAGGATCTTCTCTAGCAGCAACGGCCACGGCGTTAAGAGCAGACTTGAGCTTAGCCGGGGTGGACGACGCTCCGAAGTTACGATCCAGAAGACCCGCAAGCTTCGTTGTGCTTGCAAGGTCGAGTTCAAGGGCCGAAACCGCTTGCATGATCGTCTTGGTGTTGAGTTCCGGTGACTTGATGCCGGCTTTCAGGACTTCGTTATAAGTGTTCAACCCGCCAGCGATGCCGAGACCGTTTTTGATAGCCTCGTTGTCCAAAAATCCTCTGCGGGCCGCCTTGATCTGCTCCGTGGTCTGACCGCTGAAAATCCGTAGGTTCGTCTCTGCCGTGTCCACTTCCATGCGGGTGCTGATACCCTTTCGGGCTGCGGACCCGGCGGCGGCTGTCCCGGCTGCGGTGATGACACCCGCACCCATCGTGGCCCGGCTCAAACCCTGTCGGAAATCGCTCCCACCGCTTCTCAGGTCGGAATAGCCACGGCTGCGCTGGGACTCGTGACGGGCGATTTCCCTTTCATGGCGTTGGGTCTCAGCGATCTCCCGGCGGTGTCCGTCACGAAGCTCGGCCGCCCTCTCTCTCATGCGCTGAGCATCGGCACGGGCTGTCTCAGCTATGGAGCGCTGAGCCTCACGGGCACGTGCCTTTTCCTCTTGGACGGCTTGGCGCCCCATACGGGTTCCGAACGCAAACCGTTGGCGGAATGCCTGAGCCTCATCGCGCATCCGGCTCTGAAGGGGCCGGGCTTCTTCTTTCTCGGCCTGAGCCGTGGCGCGGGACTGGAATGAGACTCGATCCTTGTACGCCTTCAGGGAGTCGCGCTCTTCCTTGGCGTGTTGAGCCGCCATCCGGGTTTTGAGCGTCAGCTTTCTGCGGAACTCGGCCACTGAGGCGCGATCCAGCGCTAGGAGATCACTGGCGGACCGAACCTCAGCCTTCGAGTCCGTACTCGACGTTGCGGACCGTCCAGGGGATGAGACCACCGAAGCCGCCTTACGCATGTTGGCCGTGATAGCCGCCATGGACTTTGCGAGGGCGTTCACCTTCCTCTGGAGGGCATCGATCAATTCGGTGCCGTTAGCGTCTACGTCGAGGGTGATCCCCAACTTCATCTTGTCGTCTTGAGCCATAGTTGTGCTTCCTTAGAATGATATTCCGAGCAATATTTTGAAAATATTCTACGGAGATTTGATAATTTCGAATTGGCGCCAGTAAAAAAGGCAGCCTTCGGTTTCGTTGGCGGTAAATCCGAACGAAAATTGATATTCACAATAGGGATGTTAGACACCCACCCGGCCTATGCTGCACAAAAAGATGCGTCTTCAGAAGTTGACGGAACAAAACTCATCGTCACGTCGAGAGTGTCCCCGACATGCTTTGCGAATATTGTTTGGGTCGTGTCGTTTTCGGATTGCCAGCACGGACCCTGAAGTATAACGTTTAGAACATCGAACGATGCACGAAACGTTTTGCGAGTGTGGACATGGCTGAGGGTCGATACGTCTCCTACTTCCGGGTCTCGACCGGGAAGCAAGGTCGCTCAGGTCTCGGCCTTGAGGCTCAGGCGCAGACCGTGCGGGAGCGGTTGAACGGTGGAAGCTGGACCGTCGTCGGGACCTTCACCGAAGTTGAGACCGGCACGGCCAAGCGGGAGCGTCCCGAGTTGGACCGCGCTCTGGCCTACTGCCGTGTGATGGGTGCCAAGCTCATCGTGGCGAACGTCTCACGTCTGACGCGCAACCCCGACTTCATGGCCAAGCTCGTCGCCGCTGAGGTTGAGGTTGAGTTCTGCGACATGCCGAACGTTGAGGGTCCGGTCGGTACCTTCATGCTGAGGCAGCTTCTTTCCGTGGCCGAGCTTGAGGCTGGCATGATCTCGGATCGCACCCGGAAGGCTCTGGCAGCGGCTAAGGCGAGGGGCGTGAAGCTTGGTGGTGATCGGGGCAACCTCGCTGACGTAGCAGCCAAGGGACGGGAAATCGGTTTGGTGAAGCGTCAGGCCAAGGCCAATCGACGGGCCGGGGACTTGTCCGGCATCATCGCTGAGATTAGGTCCGAAGGGTCGGTGACGCTCAAGGAACTTGCGGACGGTCTGAACGCCAGGGGCATCCCTGCCGCACGTGGCGGGAAATGGTCATCCGTTCAGGTCTCGCGCGTTGTCGCCCGTATGTAGGATGAGCATCGAACAGGCCAACGCTACCAGCGCCGGAAGGTGGATAGCGAACAGCATGGCAAATTATCCTATAAATAGCCGATAAATAGAATATTATTCTTATATTTATCTGAAGGCGGTTTGAACCTCGTTTCCTCTGCGGAAGCGGGGTATATCTGTGCATAATTCCCAATCATAATATCGATAAATCAATAAATGCCCTTTTGTTGTGCAGTCAGTAGGCAGAGGACAGACATACACGACTGTTGACGAAGGATCGTTATGCTGTCGGGGAGACCATTGCATTCGGCGCGTGCAATGATCCGTAGTCTCTGTCTCGATGGTCTCGCTTCTCTTTGAGGGTGTTCTTCCCTACCAGGGGTGGAGCAATAGACACGGCGGCCCTCGATACCCATGCGATGATGGGCGACCGAGCCTATCCAAACCCGGTCGCCCCGCGCCATCACTGTGCAACACCCTCATGGCCGAACACAGCGGGCGCGATGTCGTCAGTCCTCGATCAAGGCGCCGTCAGAGAGAAAAACCGTCTTCTTCCCCTTGGTGGGGGCCTTGGGTGTCTCGACCGCAACGGGTGTGATCTCGACGGACGGGGACACATGACCGGGGGCGGGCGAGATAGACCCGTAACTGAACGTCACAACCGCAGCACCCGGCGGATTAGGGTTTCCCTTCGCGATGGCGTCGAGGGCGATGACCGTCTGACGCGAGGGCTTGTATCCTTGAAAGCCGAAATTATGCATCGCTTCGATGATGCCGGCGGCCTTGGTGATCGTCGTCCGACCCGTTCCGCCACACGCAACGCACCGGCACGTCGACTCCACAAGAGCGGCATCTTGAGCGGCCTTGGCAGCTTCGGCGTTGGCGGCTTGTTCGTCGTATAGCTTCTGACGCTCGCGCCGGATCGCAAGCCGTTCCTCATCGGCATTCTCGTAACGGTTAATCTCCGAGAGCTTGCGCCTGTTAAGCCATCCTTTTGAATTGTGCTGTTCCATGTTCAATTCTTCTTTTGTGCTTCAGCTTCGAGACGACGCGCAGTATCGGGGTCCGATCGCATCATACGCATTTGATTTGTAACGTTATAGGCAGGGCCACGGACGAAAGGGTTTCCAGCGGTTACTGTCTTCTCTGACGATGGTTCGAAGCAATCGGGGCGTGCCGTCTTGATCGTCTCAACGAACTCTTCGTAACTCTGTCCTGTCGGAGTGCCATCATCTGAGACCACCACAAGGTCATCATCAATGACGCGTGTGCGGTTATAAAGAATTTCGTTCACTTCGAAGGACTTGATACCTTCCAGGGGCTTCAGGTCTCGGAGCGTCTGAGCGTAAATCCGCTGCCTTAGCTTATGCAAAGCCGTAGTCATGCGACAGAAACCCTCCGCTTTGTCGCCTGATCTTTCTCGAATTCGTCAAGGCGCTCAAAAGAAAGGTAACGCATAAATGAAGGGACATCGGTGCCGTAGTATGCGGCAAGAGTCCGAAGGGAAGTAAGCCGATCTTCTGGAATTCGCACGATCACTTCGATCACGCGTCCAGCACCCGAGAACATATTTGGGCGTGACATTGTAATTTATCCTTATGAAATAGAAATGCCGCCCTACAGTTAGTGAGGCTGAATCAATGCAATAATCCTATCTTATTTAAATACTAACATAGATCGTTTGCTTTGTCAACTTACTACCGGTTATATCAGTCTTGTATCGGGAATATAAACGTTCCAGCCATCAGTTCTTTTAGTATTTACTTGTTTTTTTAGGTACGCGACAATAAGCTGAGCTATGGTACCGACTCCCTCGATGGCGTGAATCTTCAGATCGCGCATTGGATCGTTGGAGTCCGTCACCGACCCTGTCCTTCACCTTAGGCGGCATCCGCGAGCGTATCGAGGTAACCGGCGCCTACCTGCTCTACCCGCCGGCGTACTCTCCCGAACAGAAGGACCGCGAAGCAACTTAGATCCGGTCGAACATGTCTTCGCCCTGTTCAAAGCGGGGCTGCGTGCCCATGCTGCCCGCACGGTCGCGGATTTCTACGTCACTATCAAACAGACCTTTAGGGCCTGTCGTCGCCTGAACAGATTGGCTGGGCTTGCGTTTTCGTCTCTCTGATGGAGGAGGGACGATGCTGAGCGACGCGCAATGGGCTGATCTTTGGCGGCATCAGAACGGAGCCAAATGGCGAGCTATTCCCGAGGAATTGGGACCCTGGTGGCGGGCTGCCCAGATCTTCATCCGCTGGTCGCGTGCCGGCGTCTGGGAGCGGCTTCTTCACCTCGTGCAGGAGCGCGGTGTCCAACTCGGTATGGTGTTCCTCGACGGCACGAACGTTCGGGCGCACCAAAAGRCGGCGGGAGCCGCCAAAAGGGGGGATCTGCAGCCGAGCGAGACGCTCGTGAAGCTGTTGGCCGCTCGCGTGGCGGGTATGGCACCAAGGCTTGCGTGATCGCCGACGGGCAGGGCCGCGCCATCGCCTTCCGGCTGGCGCCCGGTCAGGCCCATGAACTTCCTCACGCTGTTCCCCTGCTCGACCAACTSCCGGGKGTGCCCAAATGGGTCGTRGGGGACCGCGGCTATACCAGCCACGTCTTTCGCGAACACATCTGGGATATGGGCGCTCGGCCTGCGATCCCGCCTCAGCGCCACGAAGCGCCCGTGGCCTGCCCGGATTGGATCTACAACAACCGTAACCAGGTCGAGCGTCTCTGGGCCAGGCTCAAAGAGTGGCGCGCCATCGCCACMCGCTACGAGAAGACTGCCGTCAGCTTCATGGGCGTCCTCTCCCTCGCAGCCGCCCTCGATTGGCTCAAGCGATGACACGCCCTAGACGCTTCACACCAGACGAATGCTGCGACTACCTTATAGCCGCAGACTTCAATGCCTTTGACCTACCCTGATCGGATGCGGCTCTAGTTCCGAACCGCACTTGATAGAGGCCGTCGACGAACGCCCTACTCGCACTCTTCGTTTGACGATGCCCAAGCGAAAACGGGTTCCGGAGGAACGGTGTGGACTGCTGCATCATCCCGACCCCAGGGGAACGCTTCGGACTCGGCGTTGATAAACGCCCAAGGTATCGGCCCAATCCGATAGGCCATACGATATGCATAGCGCTAGAACCCTGACTCTCCCTTGCCGCACCTGAGACCAGCGCGATATCTCAAGGATGACGGACACCCGTAGCCCTGAGCAGCGACGGCGCATTATGCAGAGCGTTGGCCAGAAACACACTGGCCCTGAGATGGTCGTGCGCAAGCTCGCCCACTCACTCGGCTACCGCTTCAGACTCCACCGCAAAGACCTGCCGGGCAAGCCCGATCTCGTATTCCCATCCAGGCGCAGAGTGGTGTTCGTGCATGGATGCTTCTGGCACGGGCACGGCTGCGCCAAAGGGAAGCCCCCGAAGTCTCGCCCCGAGTTCTGGGTCCCCAAGATCGAGGGCAACAAGGAGCGCGACATCAGGGCCGAAAAGCGATTAGGCGAGCTTGGTTGGGAATCGTTGACTCTTTGGCAATGCGAGTCGAAGAACCTATCTGTCGTCACGGAGAAGCTCGTTGCGTTCCTGGGGCCGCCTCGGACGCGGGCGAATGGCGCTGCATCCCGGGGCGACCGTAGCGTGGGCATCGATGAGTAGCAGACCGATAGGCATTGACCTCTTTGCCGGGGCAGGAGGCATGAGCCTCGGCTTCGAACAGGCGGGCTTCGACATCCGGGCCTGCGTCGAGATCGACCCGGTCCACTGCGCGGTCCACAAATTCAATTTCCCCGACTGCGCTGTCATCCCGCGATCCGTAGCCGCCGTCACCGCCCAGGAGATTCGCGCCGCGGCCGGCATTGGCGACGCGACCGTGGACTGCGTGTTCGGCGGCCCCCCGTGTCAGGGCTTTTCCCTTATCGGACACCGGGTGCTGGACGACCCGCGCAACGCGCTTGTCCAGGAGTTTGTGCGCTTAGTCGCCGAGCTCGGTGCCCGGACATTCGTGTTCGAGAACGTAAAGGGTCTGACCCTCGGTCTGCATCGTAAGGTACTGGACGAGATCGTCTCCGCCTTCGACGAGGTCGGCTACGATGTCCGACTCCCCTGGCAAGTCCTCGATGCGGCCGAGCACGGCGTTCCCCAGCGTCGCCAGCGCCTCATCCTTTTTGGCGCCAAGCGAGGCACCCCTTTGCCTGTCTACCCGGCTTCGATCACTAGGCCGGCTGACCGGGTCCGAGGGACCGCCGACCTTCCGCCGGGGCCGACCTGCAAGGAAGCGTTGGACGACCTACCGGACGCGAACGCCTTCGATGTACTGAACGCCTCCGACGCGGTGAGAACGGCCGCTTACCGTACACCGAGCAGGTACGCCGCTGAGATGCGTTGCCTGTCCAACGACGCATGGCATCACGGCTATGCGCGGACTTGGGACCCGGCCGTGCTCACCTCATCCTGGAGGACGGAGCATACTGCGATCTCCCAGGCTCGGTTCGCGGCGACCCTGCCCGGCCTGACCGAGCCGATCTCGCGGTTCTACAAGCTCCGGCCGGACGGCCTCTCGAACACCCTGCGGGCCGGGACGGACGGGGCACGCGGCGCTTTCACGTCCCCCCGTCCGATTCACTACGCCCACCCCCGCTGCATCACAGTCCGCGAGATGGCGCGCCTGCATGGCTTCCCGGACTGGTTCAGGCTCCATTGGACGAAGTGGCACGGTGCTCGACAGATCGGGAATGCGGTGCCCCCACCCTTGGCGCGCGCCGTTGCCACTGAGGTGATCCGCGCCCTCGGGGTTGTGGCGAAGCGGCCGCGCAAGGTCATGACCCTCGGAGCTGTGGACCTGCTTTACATGGGCTCGTCCGAGGCGGCTCGGCACTTCGGCGTTCCAGCGCCGAACGGAAAGCGGGACCGTAAGAGCGGGGCGCGGAAGCGCTCTCAGGGTGAGACAGAGCAAGCGCGGCTCGCAGCCTTGGCTGCGTACCATGGCTAAAGCGACCGCCGCTCCTGAGAACCGTTACAAGTTATTGGTCGAGAAGATTTTCAACGAAACGCGGAAGGCACAGGGCAAGGAGGCGACCTATTTGACCTTTCCGCGCAGCGCCATTGAGGAGGCCGCTAGGGAGCTGGACATTAAGCTCCCTAAGAACCAGGGCGATGTGATTTATGCCATCCGGTATCGCATCCCGATGCCAGAGAGCGTTCTAGAAACTCAGCCCCCAGGAATGGAATGGATCATTGAGGGGGCCGGTCGTGCGCTCTACGCTTTTAAGCTGGTCCGCTATAACCGCGTGCTGCCGCGCACAGACCTAGTTACGATCGGCATACCGGATGCGACCCCGGAACTCATTCGCGTCTACGCTCAGGACGACGAGCAGGCCCTGCTCGCAATTGTCCGCTACAACCGTTTGATCGACACATTTCTGGGCCTCACGACCTATTCGCTCCAGAACCATCTACGCACGACCGTAAAGGGAATTGGTCAAATCGAGATTGACGAGCTTTATTTTGGCCTTGACCGGTATGGTTGTCATTATGCTATTCCAGTTCAGGCGAAGGGCGGTAAGGACCAAATTTCAGTAGTTCAAGCACGTCAAGATATCTGCTGGGTCGAGCAGCGATATCCAGGGATGCGGTGCAAGGCTATTTCAGCGCAGTTCATGAGTGACGAGCGCGTCGCCATGTTTGAGCTAACTGTCCAAAATGATATGGTGCGAGTCGTGCAAGAGCGGCACTATAGGCTGATGCCCGCTCGTGATCTTGATCGAGCCAGCATCGTCGCCTACCGGGAATGACGCAGAAGACCAGTAAGACGAACCCCACCACCGATGCGGAAAAGGCTGAGATCGTCCGCCTCCGAGAGGAGGGGGTCACCAAATCGGCCATTGCTAGGCGGATGGGGAAAAGCATCGGGACGATCACCCATTGGTGTCTGATGCTTGGTGCTGAACCACCTGAGGCTTGGAAGCCTAGCAAACGACCACGTCTTCCATTCGTGCGCGATGGTCGCAGCGTTGTGCCGTTCACGAACGAAGAAGACGTGCAGATGCGTGCGTGGGCCGCAGAAGGCGTCCCGTACACCGAGATCGCACACAAGCTCCAGAGAGCCCCGACGTCGATCCGGTACCGTATGCTCACCCTGGCCAGGCACGAAGGCCTACTGGACTAAGTGGCGCGCCCACGGGGAATCGAACCCCGGTCTGATCCGTGAGAGGGACCTGTCCTAACCGCTAGACGATGGGCGCTTAGCCATGCGAATCTCCTTAAACTCTCATCATCCGTTTAACAAGCGGTTTCGTGCCTCGCCATTTGATGCATCATAAGCCAGATATGTTGTCGTATATGCCACGCCGGCATGAGTCGCCGAAGAAGCGGAAGGCATGTTCGTGAGCGTCGAACACCATCTTCAAGGCAGGTTAAAGATCACCAATGGCTGATATGGAAGAAGTCGACCTGCGCGAACCGGTTGCTGAACTGATTACGCCTAAAAAAACTCAAGCATACCGCGCGATCATAGAGTCGATATTTTTCGATCATTTCGTTGAAGGTGCCGACGATTTCGAGTTCGCTCGTGAAGAGATCGAAGTTACTGCAGCCAAGATTGGTGTCAAAAAACCTAAAAACCTCGGCGATGTGGTCTACACGTTCCGCTACCGGCGCAAGCTCCCGGATAGAATTCTTGCAACGCAGCCGGACGGCAAGCATTGGCTTATTCTCGGAGCCGGCGATGCGCGTTACCGGTTTCGTCTCAGCACGCTCGCTTATATCCAGCCGACCAAAGGGCTGCTAGTTCGAAAAATCCCCGATGCCACTCCTGAAATCATCGCTCAATATGCGCTTACCGACGAGCAAGCTCTCCTTGCGAAGATTCGGTACAATCGCCTGATCGACATCTTTCTCGGGGTTACGGCTTACTCACTCCAAAATCATCTTCGGACGAAAATTGCGAACTATGGTCAAATCGAGATCGACGAACTCTATGTAGGCGTCGATGCGCGAGGTGCGCAGTATATCGTTCCTGTGCAGGCTAAGAGTAAGAACGACGTGCTCGGCGTCATTCAGACCATTCAGGACACCGTTTTCTGCCAATCGCAGCTGCGGTATTCGCATTGCATTGCGCGCCCGATTTCAGCGCAGTTTATGGCAAACGACGTGATCGGCCTGTTCGAACTCACGTTCGACGGGAGCGACGTTTCGATCATTCGCGAGCGTCATTATCGTCTCACCAAGGCATCGGCGATCACCCAAGCTGACTTAGCTGTGTATCGAACGCCCGAGCCAGATTAAAGCCGATACTTGATTACTCTATGAATGTCGTATTCGGGAAATATCGATAGATATTAGTATATTGCTTTGCATCCTTTGGTGGGATTGCCGCTAGATCAACGGTATCGAACGAACGCGGCATCTGACTTTCCAGAAAGCCGATTTCTCTCGGTGTTAGCTTAGGAATGACGATTTCGAAGGTATCGCTACCATCGCGATAAAAGCTCAAATCCTCAAACCGGCATTGTCCGAGAAGACCTTCCTGTCCCGCATCGTAAAATATGACTCCGACCGTCATCATCCGGACGCCGTCCTCATAACCGAAATGGATGAACTGCCGGAACTTCATGTGTTGACCGGGATGGCGAGCGGCGTTCCGGTCGCTGATCGACCTGGTGATTTCTTCGATGATGACGTCTCTGAAAAGATGGCCGGTCCCGATGCCTCGCAATTGTTGCGGAGTCGTTTCAATAGGTATCCGGTCGAGGCCCAACGACTCTTGTATGACCGCCAGTGATCTATCCCCTCCATCGTCCCCCGTGGAACGGTCGTATTTAGATTGAACGGTGACGGCTAGTACCGTGCCGCCGGCCGCCCGTCCGGCAACTTCTCGAATATCCCCGAGGATCGACTTACTGAGTCGTCCGTCATAATCCAGCCAGATGATCGAACGCACCCCAAGATCGATTTTGGGCAGCTCGGAAGCCGTATCTCCCCACGACATTTCGATGCAACCATAAGGAATATTCGCTTCGAAGCGCTTCCGATCATGCGCAGCTTTTTCCACGCTAACCATTTTTGTCATACCGAGCGCTCTATGGAATAGTCTAAAATCGCTAAAGTAGACTGAGCCTAGCCCGATATATTGATAACTTTCGAGCGATCCGAATTGAAGGCGGCGGAACGCCTCCACCATCATTAGGCGTTCGGCATGCTTCCCAGGCCTGATTCGATAGTCGATTTCGCGGTAACTAGCGGCCATTAGTTGCGGTCGCTCGCTTTAAAGGCCTCGTCGAACAGGATACCTCCGAGTTCGGAGTTGGAGCCTGCGTCGTAGTGTGTCCTCAACTCATCAACTTGAGATTTCGGCCGTGAAAATTGGATGGAAGTCCACGGCGGAGGTTTCGGACCGCTTCGCGCCACCGGGGTGGAGAACGGGCCGGACCGGACGATTGATCGTACCGAAACCGCCATGCTTTTCGCAATGGCTTCGGTCAGCGACCGATCATTCACGGGTCGTTCGTTTTCGTCGCTAACTTTGTTTAAAAAGTCGATGATTGGGCGCATCGCACGGCGCATTTCGGAGTATGTATTCCTCCAAACGTCCGTATCTGTATCAACGCCGGTTTTCGTCGTATTCCACGGTAGTACAGAAGCGTCTTCTGCATCCAAAAAGACGTAGCCCCTGAAACGAGAAAATTGCCCGTGAAATTTGGGCATAGTCACTCCTTCGGAGCCTTCGTCTCGCTCCCACCCGGTCGTCTTCGACTGATCCGCCGCAAGGATCAGTCGTCCGTTGCAGAAAACATACCATCCAGCCTCTTGTGGACTGGACTGCCCGAGGCCTGCGTAAATGCGCCGTTTAATCTCACCGACGCCGATGCTCAAGCTGTCTTCGGTAAACATCGGCTCCAGACCGCCGCCCTGCAACAGCTTCCAAGGAGTTGCGAGCAGAGACTTACCGTCGAAAACGATCCGCAACCCTCGGTCCAGATATTGCTGCTGAACAGACTGAATTTGCCGGCCAAGGGCGTTTTGAAAAGTCTTGCTTCCGAACTGCGCCTGCGTATCAGATCGGAGCGGCGATACGCGGATGGTCGTTCCGGTATTTTCGATGGGTTTGCTTAAACCCGTAGCGCTGGACTCGAAAGCGAACTTCCACGGCCCGGTTGCCTGCTCCCACTCGTCGACGTTCACTCTCAGTACAAATTCATCGGAAATTGTTGTGGAAACGACCTCGAACCGGTGTCCGAATTTGAACAGGGCGCGCTTCATTCCTACGCCGAACTGTCCGACCGATCCGGGGGTGGCGGCCATACCCTTCGCTCTACCGAAGCGGAACGCGTATCGCCTCGCGATGTCGTGGCCTATGCCGCCGCAGTTGTCGCTGATCTCGAATTTGTCGCTATCGAGCACGATTTTCAGCTCTAGCCCGGTAAGGTCCGAGTCGTGGCCGGGGCGCAGGCGTTTAGCGCCGTCGATACTGTTGTCAACCAAGTCGAGAACCGCACGGTCGAGTTGGATATCGCGAGTCAACATCTCGACGAAGAGGGCGCGCGTCGGCGTTACGTCGATCTCGTCGTCGGATAGGGGAGTGTCATCCTGCAGATCTACCATGCACGCCCTCGAAACATTTTCGCGACCGTAGCATGTATGTCTTCGGAAGTTACTAGCGAATGCGGGCGTGTCCTGTGGACCGGGCTCTAGGCACGGCCCGGTGCCGTCGCTGGCGTCACGGCCCTCCGGGTAACGATCCCTCACGCGGATTAAGGGCGCCGTCCCTCCCCGCACCGCAAGGGTAATCGGTCGGGGCGGGCCGGGCCGTGTCGTCGCTTCGCTCCAGCCCGCACCGAGACCTGAACGATTCCTATTGTCGGTCTGCACACCCCATTCTCGCCGAGGGGCAAGGCTGCATGGCGCGCTCATGCAGCCAGCATCCGGATTGATCGTAAGCTCAAGGCGCTGGACGTGATCGACGTGCTCTCGGACCGGTTCAACCTACGCGGGGTGCTTGGCCATTTCCGCTCGGTCAGCGGGCCGGAGTTCATTGACGAGGCCGTTCAGGACTGGATCGCAGCGGTTGGTTGAAGGCGGCTAATACCAAGCCTCGCTGAGCAGGACTCACGCGGGGTAGCGTCTGCATCTCGGTCGTGATTCTTTCCTTGGGTTTGGAGCCTGAGGAGGATGCGATGGCTGCTCCGGTGCCGCTGCGATCGGACTTCGATGCCGAGGCCTTGCGCGGTCTGGCCAAGGGTTCGCGTGATCCGGCGCAGACCCGCCGCCTGTTGGCGCTGTCGGTGATCGCCGCGGGTGGTCTGCGCTCGGAAGCGGCCGAGATCGGCGGTGTCGGGCTGCAAACGGTGCGCGACTGGGTCGTGGCCTTCAACGCCGATGGACCGGACGGGCTGATCGACGGCAAGGCCCCCGGGGCCCGTCCGCGCCTGAACGCCGCCCAGCGCGATGTCCTCAAGGCGCTGGTCGACCAGGGACCGACGCCGGCTGCACACGGTGTGGTGCGGTGGCGGTTGTGCGATCTGGCCCAGATCCTGTCCGAGGATCACGGCGTGTCGGTCTCCGAGCAGACCTTGAGCCGACTCTTGCGGGCCATGGGCTTCGCCAAGCTCTCCGCCCGCCGGCGCCATCACGCCCAGGATCCGGACGCCGCGGCTGTTTTTAAAAAGACTTCCCCGACCGTCTGGCGGACATCGCGCAGGCTGTCGGCGGCAAGCCGGTAGAAGTCTGGTTCTGCGACGAGGCCCGTGTCGGCCAGAAGAACACCCTGACCCGGCGCTGGGCCAAGCGCGGAACGCGACCCGCGTCCCCCAAGGACCAGCGCACGGCCTCGGCCTACATCTTCGGGGCGATCTGCCCGGCCCGGGGCGTCGGTGCAGGCTTGGTCATGCCCCGCTGCACCACGTCAGCGATGGCCCATCATCTCGAAGAGATTTCGGCAACCGTGGCTCCTGGCGCTCACGCCGTCCTCCTGCTCGATCAGGCCGGCTGGCACACCACCAGGAAGCTGCCGGTTCCCGGCAACATCACCCTGTTGCCCCTGCCGGCGCGCTCACCCGAACTCAACCCGGTCGAGAACCTCTGGCAGTTCCTTCGCGACAACTGGCTCGGAAACCGGATCTTCCAATCCTACGACGACATCCTCGATCACTGCTGCGACGCCTGGAACACGCTCATCGCCCAACCCTGGCGCATCATGTCCATCGGACTGCGCCGATGGGACCATGAGTTCTGATCAGTGAGGGTTGGTATAACGTGTCGCGGAGGCTGCTGTCGAAGGGCGACGCGCTTTTGTTTCGCGAGGTGGACTCCGGTTCACAAGACCGGTACACAAAGAAATGCCGGCAGCCTAATCGAATTGTGTAATATCAATGGCTTAGCGGAAGGGCTTGCGAGTCCTTTCCTGGGCACCATCAGTCGGCTAAGCCGCTGATCCGCAAAAGCAAACAGCAAAATCAGAGACTTAGGGCAGCCCGAGTGGTACAATTGGGTGGTACAAATGGCCCTGAGAATGGCACAGCTCTGGCCCCACCCCAAGACCGGTGTTTTTTGGTTCCGTCGCGTAGTTTCGATGGACCTTAGGGCGCTCTGGCCTGCCCCCATTCAGTGGCCCAGGTTTGAAGTTAGTGCATCGTCGGTCGTGTGACGATGGCAGGGCGAGCGGACGGCACTTGGCCTGCCCCCTGAAAAGTGGTCCTCCCTGATGTATGGCCTTGGGTCATTTGGAGGATGTTTTTATGGGACGGAAGAATCATACGGCTGGAGAGATCGTCGCTAAG
>NZ_LMMW01000035.1:0-12276 GCF_001422845.1 Methylobacterium sp. Leaf100
GGCCGGCTGCGCTCGCCCGACCAGCTCCGCCGGCCAAGCTACCCGTGGCGGAGCGGCCAACCGTGCACTAACTTTATCCTCGGACCACCTCGTGGGGGCCGATCATCTGCTGCGTGGCTTTGGTGTGGTTTGCCCCACAACGGGAGGGTTCGGGTTGAGCAATGGCCTAGGTAGAAGGATGGCCGCTGCGATCGGCCAGTCGGAGAAGCCAAGACCTCTCCACTCAGCATCCCAGGATTCCCATGACTACGCACCGGCAGCTGCATCCTGCTTGGCCGCGGTGCGGGTTGCTCGTCGACAGCTTCTTTTAGGTCTCGCGGTCGAGGTAACCGGCGATTATCATCATGCGTGTCCTCCGTTCGCGGCTGGTCCGGGCCAATCCCGGTCTCGCGCGACGGATGGTCTCAAGTCGGCTGGACGAACTGCGTGTCGCCCATAAGCTTCCGGCAAAGGCGCGCAGCAGTTAAGACGGGGGCAAGCGATGAAACCCTTATGTTTCGTTCTCATGCCGTTCGGCAAGAAGCCCGAGGAAGGTGGCAGGATCATCGACTTCGATCGCGTGTATCGCGAGATCATCAAGCCGGCGGTCGAGGCGGCCAACCTCGAGCCAATCCGTGCCGACGAGGAGAATGTCGGGGGGATCATCCACAAGCCGATGTTCGAGCGCCTGATGCTCTGCGATTACGCCGTGGCAGATCTAACGACGGCGAACGCCAACGTCTTCTACGAGCTGGGAATCCGCCACGGGGTGCGGCCCCACAGCACCGTGCTCGTCTTCGGACGTGGGATGCGTCTACCGTTCGACGTGGCTCCGTTGAGAGGGCTGCCATACGCGCTGGATGCGAACGGAGCGCCCGAATCTCCTGACGCCGACCGCGACGCCCTGGCCGCCCGCTTGAATTCATGCCGCGACCCTGTGGAGGACAGCCCGCTGTTCCAACTCGTGACGGACTGGCCGCGACCGGAGATCGCCCGCTTGAAGACCGATCGGTTCCGGGAGCTTGTGGCTTATTCCCGGGATTTCCGCGCCAAGCTGGAGTTGGCTCGCGAGAGCGGGCCGGAGGCCGTGGCCAGGGTCGAGAGCGAGCTCGACGTCGCGGACGCCGATCCGGCCATTGTCGTGGACCTGCTGCTCTCCTACCGTGCGGTGGAGGCTTGGCAGCGAATGGTCGATCTCCTCCCACGGATGGCCACCGTGCTCGCCCGCACCGTCCTCGTTCAGGAGCAGGTGAGCTTCGCCCTGAACCGCCTCGGGCGGCGTCGCGAGGCGGAACAGCGATTGCTGCGCCTCATCGAAGAATATGGCCCGAGCAGCGAGACCAACGGCCTGCTTGGGCGCGTGTACAAGGATCTCTGGGTCGAGGCCTCGGACGCCGGAAACGCTGCCGAGGCGGACGGTTGGCTCCGGAAGGCCATCGCGACCTATGTCGCCGGCTACGAGGCGGACATGCGGGACGCCTATCCCGGCATCAACGCCGTTACGCTCCTCGACATCGCCGGAGAGCAAGCGCGTCGGGACGAGCTGTTGCCGGTCGTGCGTTACGCCACCCGGCGTCGGTTGGGCCTCAAGCAGCCTGATTACTGGGATCATGCGACCCGGCTCGAGCTTTCGGTCCTCGGCCGGGACGAGGCCGAGGCGCGTGTGGCTCTGGCCGACGCCCTGGCCACGACCCGCGAACCTTGGGAGCCCAAATCGACCGCCCGCAACCTGGGCTTCATCCGAAAGGCGCGTGCGGTCCGGGGCGAAGGGATCGATTGGATCGTCACGATCGAGCAGGAGCTCGACCGGAGAGCGAAGGCGATGTCGGCGGACGCCGCCGGTGCCTCGGGGGGGTTGATCCCCGTGACTCCTTCAGGTCTCTCGCTGCATGGTGGCCGACCGCCCCGCCACATCGCGGGATCGAACACCTGAATCACGGCTCGACTCAGCGCCGCGGACCGGCCGGCGATGCCGGTCGCAGAATCTCGTAGGTACAGGCGAAAGCCACCGCCTCGTTCCGGTAGGTGTCCTTAACGTCCTGAGGGTCGCGAACGATCGCATCGCCGGGCCGGGCGATCATCGACTCGCCCCAGGGAGCCTCGAAATCGAAGCTGCCGTCGGCATCCCGAACGATGACGTACAGCATCTCGACGCCGCGGGGTCGATACGGCTGCCAGCCGTCCGCCCCGGCAGTCCCTGTGGGACCCTCGTAGCGCTGATCGAATTTGGCGGCCCCGACAAGGATTTCCTCGTTTCCCGTCTCTCGGCAGCGATTGCGCACCACCATGTCTCCGGCCTTAGCTGGCGGGCTCTGTGTCTCCTTCTCTCCGGCCAGGATCGTAACGACGATCTCGCCCGGCCGGGCCGGCCGAACATCGACAGGCTTACTCTTGCGCGCCAGTCCAACGCGCCCGTCCTGCTCTGCCGCGGCGAACAGGGTCGCGACACACGCGTGAGCCTCCGCGCAGCAAAGTATGGAACCACATACAACATATATGACCGACGTGTAACAAAGGCCTTTTCTCATGCTCACCTCCGACTCATAACAATATTGCTGCATCGCAGTCGTCCTCAAGATGCATTCGCGGGAATTGGCGTCGTCTCGACCAATATCCGGCGCCTCCGTGGGGATGCCGAGCTGGCGCCTTGCGTCCCTTAACGACCTGCTCGTACATCTTTTTCGATGAGCGGCACTGCATTACCGTCGCGTCGATCCGGCGGCGGGACCGATACCCACCGGCCCAGGGACGGCAGCGGTCGGAACGCTCGGCCGAGCCCTGCGGTCGCCTGTCCGGGCGGGGGCGAGAGAGCAGGGGGAGCCCATGGAGAAACCCGATTTCGATGCGGTGGAGCACTGGTTCAGGGCCAAGGCCTTCGGCCAAGCGCGGCGCTACCTTTTTGGCTTCGTTGAGGGTGCCGCGGGCAAGCGGCCGGACTGGATCCTGAAGGCCGTTCAGAAGCTGGCGTTGGCCACCTATAAGGACAACGAGCTTCAGGTCGAACAAGGCCTCCAGACAGCCTACCGGTTGCTGGAACAGCGCGCCAATCTCGCCGGCACGCAGGACCCGGAGACGCTCAACCTCGCCGGCGCCATTCAGAAGCGCATGTGGGATGTCGGTGGCGATGCGCGGGCGCTCACACGCGCGCTCCGCAACTACCGGCGGGCGCTTGCCGCAGCGCGCGCGGACGATAGGCTCGACGACTGGACCTACTCCGCCATCAACGTGGCCTTCGTGCTCGACCTCATCGCGAACGAGGAGGCGAGCGCCTGCTCACCCGAGCCGTCCGAACGAGCCGATGAACTGCGCCGCGAGGCAAAGGAGGTTCGGGGCACGGTCTGCGACCGGATCGACCAGCTTCGCTCAGACGCGGTCGACGGGACGTGGTGGCGCGCCGCCACGCTCGCCGAGGCGTATTTCGGCCGGGGCGACACCGACGCGACGCGTCGGATCCTCACTGAGGCCGTCGAGCGTTTCAAACCGGAAGATTGGATGCGAGAGACCCTCGCCCGTCAGTTCGCTGCGCTCGCCTACGTCCAGTGTGCCGCCGTGCAGGAGCGCGAGCGCGTGCTCGTGGCGATCTCTCCCCTGGTCACCGGCCCGGCCGCCCGGGTGCTCGCTACGGGCAAGGTCGGGCTCGCCCTGTCCGGGGGCGGCTTCCGTGCCGCCCTCTTCCACGTCGGGACCCTGGCGCGTCTGGCCGAGCTCGACCTGCTGCGGCACATTGACGTCATCTCGTGTGTGTCGGGCGGGTCGGTCCTCGGCGCGCTCTACTACCTCGAGCTCAAGAAGAAGCTGCAGTCCAAGGTCGACGGCGCCATGGATCGGGCGGACTACGTCGCGGTGGTCGAGGAGGTGAGGAAGCGACTGGTGAAGGCGCTACGGAAAGATATCCGCACCGGCGCAATGCTGCGCTCGCTTCGACGCGGCTTGCGGGACCGGACGCTGGTCACGGGTCGCATGCTCGGATCGGCGCTCTACGCTACGCCGGAGAAACCGGACCCGACGCTGCACGATCTCGTCTTCACGCCGTGCGGCGAGGATGATTCCTTCAATCCCAAGCGTCACAACTGGCGTCGCGATGCGAAGGTGCCGATCCTCGTCATCAACGCGACAACGCTGAACACCGGCCACAACTGGCAGTTCACCGCGAGCTGGATGGGGGAGCCGCCGAGCTCCATCGAGCCGGAGATCGACGCGAGCGAGCGGCTGCGGCGGCTCTACCTCCTCGGCGAGGCGCCGCCGCCCCACGACGCGACCTCGCTCAGCACCGCCGTCGCAGCCTCGGCGGCGGTACCGGGCGTCTTTCCGCCGATCCACCTCGACGCGCTCTATCCCGACCGAAGCATTCGCCTGTCGGACGGCGGCGTGCACGACAACCAGGGTATCTTCAGCCTGATCGAGCAGGATTGTACCATCGTGTTCATTAGCGACGGCTGCGGACAGCTCGTCAGCGACGCTAAACCGCGCTTCTTCGCCCCGTGGGTCATGAAGCGTGCCAACGACATCCTCATGGACACGGTCCGCCGCGCGACCTTCCGTAATCTTCTCTTGCGTCTTCGGACGCGCCGTCTGCGCGAGTTGCGCTTCCTCCACCTGAAAGCGGGACTGCCAACCTCGGAGGTCACCTGGATCGGCGGCCAGCCGGCGGCCGGCGACGCCGTCCCGACGGATCGGATCGATTCCGGCCTGGACCAGCGCGTGCAGCGGGGGCTCGCCGCCATCCGCACCGACCTCGATGACTTCTCGCAAAACGAGTGCGACGGCCTCATGTTGGCGGGCTATCGGATCGCGGACCGGAACTTCCGCGCCCAGCCCTCCGCACTGGCCGGAGATCCGGAGCTGCGCGAGAACTGGTCGTTTCTGCGTGTCCGACCGCTCATGGACGGGCAAGACATCTCCGACCCTGATCGGGATCAGAGCGCCCGAGCTGCCTTCGCGGAAGAGATCGAATGTGGTGCGAATTCCTTCTTCCGCCGAGCCAGGCTTTCCCGGCTGGGCCGCCGTCTGCGCAGGCGTTTCAATCCGCGCGGCCGGACGCGACCCGCATGAAGCTTGATCGCGGCCGCGCCGCACTGTGACGTGGCGCCTCAAGGTGCGCTGCTTCCACTGCAGCCACTGCCCAGGGCGGATCTTCGTCGAACGCCTGCTGGGGCTGGCTGCGCGCAAGGTGTGAACAAGCTTCAAATCGCAACCCCACACACAATAGAGCTTAAGCTACTGCTGTGTAAGCTGAATTTAATTTCGAAGTGGGATCACGGTCGGCACCGATCGTGATCCCACTTCGGTTTCGGTTTTAGCGGCTTGAAGAATGAGTTACCAGAGTTTCTGCCGGGGTCACTCCGCGAAGGCGATTCACAGAGAGGGGCATCCGGCGCCATTCAAAGCGCGAAAGGGTGGACCCCGCTCAGGTTGGAAGGCACACCATTGGCGAAACTACTCTTCACAAAAAAATCAGCCTAGTAGGCCTAACAGCGTCGGATTACGGCGCGGCCAGCCCTCAGTGAGCATTAGTCAGGTAAAGACGATATTTTTGTCAAGGAGCAACATTTCGACACTAGAAACCTGCATCGCTAACTCAAGCAGAGGCTAACTGGGCAGGTAGATGAGCAAGCCCAAAATATTCGTAAGTCACAGCGCGCACGCTGAAGTTTCGCGGCGGACGTTGCGAGAAATCTACTTATGGCTTACTGTAAACGGCTTCGATGTCCTGCTCGACACGGCACGTCTCGACGAGGATGTGGGTCGACCATGGCGCGCGTCTCTGAACACCTGGATGGAGCTGTGCCAGGGCGCCATCGTCCTGATCGACGAGCGCGCGCGCGATCAATCGCTCTGGGTGCCCCACGAGATCGCGATCCTGTCGTGGCGACGCAACTGCGACCCGCGCTTCACCCTCGTGCCCGTGCTGATCCCGCCCGTCACTCCGCCTTCGTTGGGAACGAGCCGGCTGGAGCCCTCGGCACTGGACAAGCTGCAATGCCTCGTGGCCAGCGATCCGCCGGCCGAGCCGGAGCTGGAGACGATTGTCCAACGCGCCGCGGCCGGCGAAGCGCCGCCGGGCTACATCGCCGCGGTGCTGGCGCGGCTGCCCTCGAGCGCTGAGGACAGGTCGCGGCCGCAGAGCATCGAAAACATAGAAAGGCTGATCTCAGAATGCCTAAACTCGGTCAGCGACAACGGCATCCTTGCGGCGGGGCAGATGCTGGGCGGGGATCTCGGACGATGGTCGCCCAACCTGGACCGACGGTATGCGCTGGCACGCCTTCTCATGCAGGCTGACCTCACGAGGGTCCTCGATGTCCTACGCACGCTGATGCTCCCAAAGGAGCGGCGCCGGCACATCGTCGAGCTATTGTCAACCTGCTGGATCGACTTCCGTGCCGCCGACGCCGTAAGATCGGCCAGGGATGCACCGGCGCCCGATCGCTTGCTGGCAATCAATGCCTGCGAGATTCAGGTCTCGCGCATGTACCTCTGTCGGGCATGCGGTACGCCGTCCGATGGTTGCTGGCCGACTATACCGCTGCAAATCGGACTGCGCGAGGACCTCGTCGAGGACTTCATCGAGCAGATCGACCGCCAGTTCTCCGAAGGCGTTCCGCCGGAAGAACGCGGACGGTATCTCTCCTGGCTGCGCATGCCTGATCCCGAGCTGGAGCCGGTCTTCGTACTGTTCCCCCCGCCCGAACCTCAGAAGCAGATCCTCGACAGATTGCGCCGCGTATATCCCCGCCTCACCTTTCTGGTGCTGACCGAAGATCGCGTGCCCATGGAGGAGCGGATGCCGGTTTCCGGAGCTAGGTTCATTCGCCCCGAGGTCGATCCTGCTCAGGCACGCCAGGTTCTAGCCTGGCGTATCGGAGCCGATTTCTACTATCGATAAAACAAACTTTAATGCAGGACGGATCCGATGAAATACAAGGCTCTGTTCAATCCGTCGCACGTCCAGTCCTTCCGGACTGATTTCGACGCGGCCCTCCGGCAGCCGGCGGATCGGCGGGACGGCGAGGTGTATGTCTACGACGCCGAGGAGCAGGTCGTTCTCGCCGTGAACGTGGCTCTCGCCACCGGCCGTCCGCTGCTGGTTTTCGGGCCGCCCGGCTCGGGAAAGTCGTCGCTGGCCGCTAATATCGCGCGTTCCCTGGGCTGGCGCTATTACGAGACTACCGTCACGTCGCGAACCCAGGCCCAGGACCTACTCTGGCACTACGATGCGATCCGTCGGCTTGCGGATGCGCACCGGCAGGGTAGCGCCGCAAGCCCCCAGGGCGGCAGCGAGGCCGACCTGCACCGTTACATCGAGCCCGGGATCTTCTGGTGGGCGTTCGATCCCGACAGCGCCCGCCGGCGCGGATGGGCCGATCAGCAGTGCCCGTTCCCGACGGCCCTAGATCCGGCAAACGCCGGCGGAGCCGCGGCCGTGGTGCTGATCGACGAGATCGACAAGGCCGATCCCGACTTGCCCAACAACCTACTTGTCCCGATCGGCTCGTCGAGCTTCACCGTCGTCGAGACGGCAACCGTGGTGCGGGCCGAAACCCCACCTCTGATCATTATCACGAGCAATGGCGAGCGGGACCTGCCCGCGGCATTCCTGCGCCGGTGCATCGCGGTACAACTGCCCGAGCCCAACCTCCAGCGGCTCGTCACAGTCGCGACAACGCATTTCGGGCCGGACCATGACCAGCTTTACCGGGAGCTCGCACAAAAGACATTTGAGCTTGCCGCCGAGTACCGACGGCGCGGGCTACGGTCCCCGAGCGCCGCCGAGTACCTCGACGTCGTGCGGGCCTGCCTGAAGTTGGGAATCGCACCCGAGAGCGAGGTGTGGCAATTCCTGATCCGCGCCGCCTTGGCCAAGGCCGATAGCGGGAGCGCGGTCTGATCAGATGGATCCGCATTCGCGCGCGCGCGGGAGCCGTGCCAACGACGTGTTCCTGGGAGACCTGGCGATTGCTCTCCACGTGCTGGCACCGACGGACCAGAGCAGGGTCGCCGACATCGTCCGCCTTCTCGGCTTCACCCTCGACCTGGAAGCGGCCGGCGGCGCCCAGCAGACCGAGCGGGATGAGATGATCCCGGATTTTTCTGAATCCGCACCGGAGTCTCCCTGGCGGAAGGAGTTCGTCGCACCGAGTGCGGAACTCGACGCGCGCAGGGAGGAAGGGCCTGGCGGTCCCCCCATCCCCTTGCGGGCGCTCCCCGACCGGAGCGACGTTCGCGACTACCGCAAGCGGTTGCAGGGATGGCGGTCGCTGCCTCGCGAACGGCCGCGAGCCTCCATCGAAGCGCCGCCCTCCCTCGATCTTGACCTGTTCCGTCAGCGCCTCGCGCGGTCCTTGATCTCGTTGAGCCTGGCTGTCCGCACCGACGACGGAGAGCCCGCAGTGGAGGCGCTGGTCGATGCGCTCAGCTTCCAGCGGCCCATTCCACGTCGCCTGCCGCGCCGGCCCGCCCCGACCCTGCGGTTCGGAGTGCAGGTGGTCTTGGATCGGCGGGAGGCAATGCGGCCCTTCTTTTCCGACCTGAATAGCCTCATTGCAACCGTTCGGGCCGTAGTCGGCCACGAGCGGACCGAGGTGGTAGCTTTCGACCTAAGGCCGGATCTTCTGCTGCGAGGCCCAATGCAGCGGACGCCTTATCATCCGCCACCGCGAGGCACGCCTGTGCTGCTGGTCTCGGACCTCAGTATCGGCTGTCCACCCTGGTCTGGAGTCCTGCCCGATCCGGGGATGTGGCGACGCTTCGCGGAGGAGTTGCGCGCGAGCGGCTGTCCTCTCCTCGTCCTCGTTCCCTATCCGCCGCGCCGCTGGCCGGGCGGCCTGCACACGCACATGAAGCTGCTTCATTGGGACCGCGGTGTCGGCGTCGGTGCCGTGCGCCGCCTGGTGGGGATCGGCCATGATTACGATCGATGAAGGCCGGCACCTGCTGAATCACTTCGCGCTGCAAGCCCCGGACGTGGTCGCGCTGGCCGAAGTGGTCTCACTCACCGCGGCAGTCAGGCCGGAGCTGCTGCGCGCCGCCCGTCTGCAACTCGTCCCGGCGGCCGACGGCGGGACCGAGGCGGATCTCTGGTTCAGCCCTCTGGTGCAGTCAGCGGGGCCATCCGGCCTGGTCCTGGAGCCATGGGCCGTGGGCGCTTTATGGGAGCGGCTCGCCGGTGACCAGGAGCGGCTCGACCGCTCCTACCGCCTCACCCGCCAGATCCACCGGCACGCGGCGCCGACGGTTCGCCTGGCCGACAAGCTGACTTGGCTCGGGCTGGCGGTGCACGCCGCTGACCGGGCGGCGCGGATCGACAGAAGTTTTCGGCAGGTTCTCGCCGCACTTGTCGCCGAGGAGCGCGATCAGCTGGCCTACTGGATTCACCGGATCCTCCCGCGCCTTCCCGTGGCGGTACGCGCGGCACCGAGCTATGCGCCCCTGGCCTGGGCGGCGATGGCCCGGCTCCCCAATCACCCGGCCCTGCCGGTCGAAACGCCGCCCGAGGCGATGCGCGATTGGCTGCCCGCCATCCTGCCGAAGACGGTCCGGATGCTCACCGTCGGCCTGCTGCGACGCAGGGGAGCCCTGGAATTCCAGGTGCCGCCGGCCGGTGCCGCCTTTTCGTTTGAGGTTCCGGCGTTGACACCAGTCATGCTTGAGATCGCCGACGCGCGCGGGCGCCAGCCGGCGACGGTGCTGACGCTGTCCGACGGGGGGCGGACGATCGTCCCGGTCGACGAGGATGTTCTTGAGATCCGGACCGCTCTAGGCACGCGCTACCGCGTGCCGGCGGAACTCGAAGTCGAGTCGGCGTCGTACCGCTTCACGACGGCGCCGGATGGTACCGATGTCGGCCGCCTGGGTGCGGTCTGGGATGGTCGGGGCGTCAACTTTGCCTTGTTCTCCGCCCATGCCACCAAGGTCGAACTGTGCCTGTTTGATGCGGTGGGGCGTCGGGAGATTCAGAGGCTGCCATTGCCGGAATGTACCGACGACGTCTGGCATGGCTACATCCAGGGTGCCGGCCCTGGCCTCGTCTACGGCTATCGCGTGCACGGTCCGTACGAGCCCGAGGCCGGCCACCGCTTCAACCCCAACAAGCTGCTGCTCGACCCCTACGCTAAGGCGCTAGTCGGCTCCGTCACGTGGAACCCAGCGCTCTTTGGTTACGTGATGGAGAGTGGCGACGACACCACCTTCGACACCCGCGACAGTGCCCCCTTCACCCGCAAGTGCCGGGTCATCGACCCCGCCTTCACCTGGGGCCACGACCAGAAGCCGGACGTGCCGTGGGACAAGACGATCCTGTACGAGACCCACATCAAGGGCTTCACCAAGCTGCACCCAGCGGTTCCCGAGCACCTGCGCGGCACCTATGCGGGCCTCGGCAGCCCCGAGGTGCTGGCCTATATCCAAGGCCTCGGCGTCACCTCGGTCGAACTCTTGCCAGTTCACTCCTTCATCGACGAGATGTACCTGCTCGAGAAGGGCCTGGTGAACTACTGGGGGTACAACACCCTTTCGTTCTTCGCCCCAGCCGGGCGCTACGCCGCCGAGCCGGAGTTCGCCACGTCCGAGTTTAAGGAGATGGTGGCGGGCATGCACGGGGCCGGCCTCGAGGTGATCCTCGACGTGGTTTACAACAGCACAGCAGAGGGTAACGAGAAGGGCCCGACGCTGTCCTTCAGGGGCATCGACAACGCTTCCTATTACCGCCTGCTGCCGAACCAGCCGCGCTACTACATCAACGACACCGGCACCGGGAACACGCTCAGCCTGACCCATCCACGCGTGCTGCAGATGGTTACGGATTCGCTGCGCTACTGGGCACAGGAGATGCACGTTGACGGCTTCCGCTTCGACCTCGCGACGATCCTCGGCCGCGAGCCATACGGCTTCGACGAGGACGGCAGCTTCTTTCGCGCGCTACGGCAGGACCCGGTGCTGTCGCGGGTTAAGCTGATCGCCGAGCCCTGGGACGTAGGGCCGGGCGGCTATCAGGCCGGCGGCTTCCCGCCGGGCTGGGCCGAGTGGAACGACCGTTTCCGCGACGACGTACGCGGTTACTGGAAGGGCGATGCCGGGCTCCTGCCGGGACTCGCCTCGCGCATCACGGCCTCGGCCGACAAGTTCAACAGGCCGGGGCGCCGGCCCTGGGCCTCCGTGAACTTCATCACGGCGCATGACGGCTTCACATTGAACGACACCGTTTCCTACAACGAGAAGCACAACGCGGCGAACGGCGAGGGCAACCGCGACGGGCACGGCCACAACCTGTCTTACAATTACGGCGTCGAGGGCCCGACCGACGATCCGGAGATCCGCTCGGTCCGCCTACGCCAGATGCGCAACATGCTCGCCACCCTTTTCCTATCGCAGGGTACGCCCATGCTTCAGGCGGGCGATGAGTTTGGTCGCACCCAACATGGCAATAACAATGCTTATTGCCAAGACAACGAGCTCTCCTGGCTCGACTGGGGAAGTGTCGATGATTATAGTACGAGCCTAAGGAATTTCACCCGGAGACTGATTGCGTTGCGCGGCCAGTATCCGATGCTTTCGATGCCCGTCTTCCTGGACGGGAAGCCGCAAACGATCGGCGGTCAAATCCTACAGGATGTTAGCTGGATCGACGCGACGGGTGCGCCTGCCTCCAACGAAAGCTGGCAGGATCCAGCGGCGCGCTGCATAGGCATGCTGCTCGATGGACGGGTTATTGAGGGGGCCGCAGCCCAGGTGCAACGCCTGCTGCTCGTGATCTTGAACGGCGACGTTGGTACGGTTCGTTTCCTGCCGCCAAAGCTGCTGGCGAAATGGATTTTGCTGCTTGATACGGCTGACCCGGAAACGACATCAAGAGAGCTGAACGCTCCCGAACGTGGCCTAGATGTCGTCGGCCGCAGCCTCGTCGTGTTGGAAGGGCGACCAGAGCCCATTGTGGCCGGCTGAACCACGAGCGACCGTCCAATCGCGCGGCTCCTTCGGCCCCATGGCGGCATCGGCCGTCGTCTGCCGATCACGCCACTTCTGGATCGTGGTCGGGCTGACGCCGTAGCGTTTGGCAGCCGCTCTCACGCTCTCTTGACGTAGCTGTATCGCGCGACGGACTGCCTCCGTCGTGCGGGCGCTTCCGTGAAGAACTTGGCCCATAGCGCGTCCCTTGCAGCGTGATGGCCAATCGTACCACCACACTGCGGGATCAAACACCTAGAGCTGTTGCCGTTCAGGTTGGGTCATAAGCGTCGTATCCTGCGGCGGTGATGTAGTTTCGGCATTCGGTTGGGCGGAAGGCGTCGAAGGCGTTTT
>NZ_LMMW01000036.1:0-14125 GCF_001422845.1 Methylobacterium sp. Leaf100
CTTAGCGACGATCTCTCCAGCCGTATGATTCTTCCGTCCCATAAAAACATCCTCCAAATGACCCAAGGCCATACATCAGGGAGGACCACTTTTCAGGGGGCAGGCCATTACCGCACAGGGACGATAGTTTGTTTTTGCAGTACCAGCATTGGCCGCAGGTGATGAAGGACGGCACCACAACCCGGTCACCCTTCTTGACCTTCTTCACCTCGGGCCCGATCTCCTCGACCACGCCCATGAACTCGTGTCCGATCACATCCCCGGCCTTCATGGTGGGGATGTAGCCGTCGATGAAGTGCAGATCCGAGCCGCAGGTGGTCGACATGGTGACCCGCAGGATGCAGTCATGCGGGTTGATGATCTCGGGATCTTTGACGGTCTCGACCCGCAGGTCGTTGACTCCGTTCCAGACGAGTGCGCGCATGAGAAAGGTCCTCCTCAGCGAGGGTCGGGCCGCGCCGCGGGCTGGCGCTCAGTGGTGGGGATCTCGCCGGTCTGGACGAGGGCTTTGAAGTAGTGGAGAGACTTGCTCGCGAGCGCCGCCGGGACAGTGTTGCCCAGCATCCGGGTGGCGATCCGGCCGACCATGCCTCCGGGCGGATCGAGGCTGATGCGCAGGGTCACCACGGTACCGCGGTTGCCTGCAGCGGCGCGGAAGCGCACGGACGCTTCCCGGATCAGTACATCCCCCTCGCCTTGAGCCTCCCAGCGCAGGAACGCGCCCGGCTGGTCATCCACAATCCGCATGTTCCAGGAGCCGAGATCGTGTCCGGCGCTCCAGCGTGTCTGTCCGTCGCCCACTAGTTGGACATCCGCAAAGGGCGCCATGATCCGACGTAAGGTGTCCGGGTCGCGCAAGCGACGGTAGAGTTCGTCCGTGGGGACATCCTCGATCGTGATCGAACGCTGGAAGTCCGGTTCGTACTTCACAACCGAGTGTCGGTTCGACCCCCTCCCTGTACGGTTCCCGGCAGTGCCCATTTGAGCGCCGAGCATGCCGATGGCGGCCACGCCGGCAGCGGCGGCGAGGGCCAGTCCAACCATGCCGAGGCTCGAGCGATCATCGGGAGCATCCTGTCGGCCCTGCCGGTAGCCCGACCCGGAACGAGTGGACGCCATTGCGTCAGTGCGACCCGGACTTTCCGCCCGATCCCGTCGGGAGAGCCCATCGTTTTGATTCGCCATGGCACACCTCAGAAACGTCGAGGGACCTTCGAGCCTCAGTGATCGTGCAGCAGGCCTTTTTAAGGTCCTGACTCTATAACCCCCGAGAGCAGCGCAACTTTGTGCTCAAGCTGTATCTGTCGATGGGCTACCAGCAGCAACCCGATGCATAACTTCTGAACACTTGAAAAGCCTACCGCCACTTGCGTATCCAAAAAATAACCTGTGTGAGATTTTCAATCTTTCCTTGGGCCATGGCGCTTCCACTGCGCTCCCGTTGACCAGTTCGGTCACGGACTAAAACCGCATGATAATGATTTAAGCGTACTCGGAGGCCTTCTGCACGAGTGCCTGAATGCGATGGCGCTCCGCGGGGTCGTGAAATGACCGAGATGGGCGCGATGCTGTCGTGCGTCGCGAGCTCGGCGAAGGTCCGGTTCTTTGCAGGCGCACCCCGATAGCAGACAGGCAGAAATCCACCCCAAGCTGCCTGCCTTTCCACCGACATTCCTCGCAAAGGCTACATGCGCACCCGGTGCATAGCTTAGCATTGTCGGAGATCCGATCGTTTTCCCGACGATCACGACGAGACAGCTCCGAGCCCCTCGAAACAGCCGAGTTTCTGTCGGGAAAATATGACTGGTTTTCTATTGCGGATTAAACGCTCCTGAATCACTATCCCGACATGCTCGTCGGATATGCCCGCGTCTCCACCCTCGACCAGAACCTCGACCTTCAGCGCGATGCCCTGACCAAGGCCGGGTGCGAACGCCTGTTCGAGGAGAAGAAATCCGGCAAGGCCGGCACCAAACGCCCCGAGTTCGAGGCGGCACTCGCCTACCTGCGGCCGACCGACGTCCTGGTGGTGTGGAAGCTCGACCGCCTCGGCCGATCCCTCGTTGAGATGATGCGCACCATCGACGCCCTGCGGGTGAAGCAGATCCACTTCCGCTCGCTGACCGAGCAGTTCGACAGCGACACCGCCCATGGCCGCTTCGCCCTGCAGATGCACGGCGCCATGGCCGAGTACTTCCTCGACCTCAACCGCGAGCGNCTGACCGAGCAGTTCGACAGCGACACCGCCCATGGCCGCTTCGCCCTGCAGATGCACGGCGCCATGGCCGAGTACTTCCTCGACCTCAACCGCGAGCGCACCATGGAGGGGCTCAAGGCGGCCCTGGCACGCGGCCGCAAGGGCGGACGGCCGAAGAAGCTGTCGCCCGCCGACCTCGAGGTGGGACGCGCCCTGCTGCAATCCGGCACCATCTCGATCGCCGCCATCGCCAAGCGCCTCGGGGTGAGCCGGGACACGTTCTACAGCTACTTCCCCCAGGCCCGGGCCCGCAGCCAGGCCGCAGCTGACCGAGCAGTTCGACAGCGACACCGCCCATGGCCGCTTCGCCCTGCAGATGCACGGCGCCATGGCCGAGTACTTCCTCGACCTCAACCGCGAGCGCACCATGGAGGGGCTCAAGGCSGCCCTGGCACGGGGCCGCAAGGGCGGACGGCCGAAGAAGCTGTCGCCCGCCGACCTCGAGGTGGGACGGGCCCTGCTGCAATCCGGCACCATCTCGATCGCCGCCATCGCCAAGCGCCTCGGGGTGAGCCGGGACACGTTCTACAGCTACTTCCCCCAGGCCCGGGCCCGCAGCCAGGCCGCAGCCGCCGCGGCCGCATCCGACGGGGAGGCCTGACCCCATGCCGATCCGGCGGGAGCACCGCTTCTTCTACCCCATCGACTGGCCCCAGCTCTCGGCCGTGATCCGCTTCCAGCGGGCAGGGGGGCGATGCRAGGTCTGCGCCCGCCCGCATGGCCAGCGGGTGTTCCAYCTCGGCGATGGCCGGTGGTGGGACGGGGAGGCGGCCTCGTGGCGCGATGGGGCAGGGCGCTTCATCTGCCTCGCGATCGGCGTCGACGACGTCCTCGGACAGGCGCGGACCACGCGCGTAATTCTGGCCACGGGGCACCGCGATCATGACACGGCCAACAATCGCTCGAAGAACCTCACGGCGTTCTGCCAGCGCTGTCACATGAACCACGATCGCCCCGAGCATCGGCGCCGGCGCTGGCGCACCCTGTTCCGAAGGAAGGCGCTCGGCGACCTGTTCAAGGGCCCGTATCCGAATGTCTGATCTATGGCGACCTCGGAACCGTCGAGCGGAGGCCCACCGTTACCGGAGACCAACAGCGGTTCTACTCGGATTTTGTCGTTATCCGTGCCTAGTGTGGGATCAACACACCATCGGCCACCACGGCACGTCGTCTCCCCAGCACGGATAGCTCAGGAAGATCCGGCCATCGGGGATGACGGTCATACCGGTGGGCATGGCATCGACGAAGCGGGCGAATTGCTCGATATGGCCGACCGTTTCGGGTGTCGCATTTGCCGGCGGGATGCCCGGGAGGAAGAGCGACATCAGCGCGAGCGCGAACGCGTACGATTCAAGGTTTACACTTTTTTGACGTGACGTGCAGAGGCGTGAGGCAGGGCTTGTCGATGAGGTGGTGGGCCTGTGTCGAAGCATTGGGCGTCCCGCGCCGCCCTCATACCGGGAGCTTTCGGGTCGGACGCCAGGCGGGAACGGAGAACGGCGTCGGCGCTGCAGCGAGGATCGGTTTCCATGTGACGCACCATTCGTCGAGGGGAGCGGGATCGGAGCGGTGGACGAGATCGAGGAAGGCGAGGCTGACCTCCGCCGTCGCCCGTTTGACCAGGGGATTCAGTGGTCCACCGTTCTTTAGGGATCGGTCAGTGAAGACGCTGTGCGAGCCGCCCCGGAACACCACGAGTGCTTTGTGCGGCGTCGGAATTGCGCTGAAGACATCGATGCGGTCCTGGACGGGTGAGTAGCGGCCAGGCAGACGGATAGTGTCCTCCGTCGTCGTCACGTGTAGCGTCGGGACGTCGACGGAGGCGAGGATGCCGGCGAGGTCGGTCTCGCCGTAGAAGGGCGGCGCCGAAATGACGATGCTGGCAGAGAATCGCAGGTCCCGGTATCCGAGGGACTTTCCGTCCCGGATCACCCGGGCGCCCGTGAGGATCAGAGTGGTGTTGGCCCCGTAGGAGTGTCCGGCGGCGACGATGCGCGTCCGGTCGACGGCCGCTTGGAACGGGTTGTCGCGGCGAAGCAGCTGGTCGAGTCCGAAGCTCACATCGCGTGTCCGCTCAATGGCCTCATGTTCGTCCGCAGCGCCATTGAGGCGACTGAGGAGCATCAGCGGATTGCCCTCCCACAGGGTCTGGTCGCTGCCGACATGCTGGATGTGCAGGCTCGCCGTACCCTGCGCGGACCACCCTTCGCCAAGATAACTATAACCGGTCCGCGAGCCGCCGAGTCCGTGGGAAAACACGATGAGCGGGACCCTCTCTTTCGCGGTGGCTACGGCCGGCCAGTACAGGCGTGCCGGCACCGCCCGTCCGCGTGTCGGGTCGAACCACGCGAAGTCGATGACCTTTGCTACCGGGGGAGCCGGCAGCGCCACGGCGCGACGGCTTGCAAGCACGCCGCCGACGCCTGCCGCCAGGATCATTGCGCCGAAGCAGCGGCGGTCGAGGCCAAGCGAGGCCGGGCCAGGTGGGATTCTGTCGAGTGAAACCATATCCGTGACGGCGTCATTGACGGAGGGCATGGATCTCTCGCGGTAGCTCAGCGGCGGCTTAGAGAAACCGGAGCCTCATGGCCCCGCTTGACGACCACCGGCCTGGTCGGACGCTAGTTTTTGCCACGGTCAAGCACTGACAGCCCGTGACCGTGGCAAGAGCTCAGGCCTCGCCGCTGGCGGCCCGGGACAGGGGCTCGTGCTCCCGCATGTCCTTCAGGCGGGCCTCGACGACCGGGGTGATCATCGCGAGGGCATCGCCACCGGCGGCGAAGATCGCGGGCGGCTCGGCGAGGCGCGTGAGGTTCACCAGCGCCGGTCCGAGCTTGGACGGGTCACCGCTCTGCTGGCCGCTGAACGAGGAGTACATCGCCTCGGCCGGTCCCTCATGGGCGTAGTCGGCGATGCTGCTGGTTGCGTAGCGGGCATTGCGGGAATCGAGGAAGTCCGTGCGGAAGAAGCCCGGCTCGACCACCGTCACGCGGATGCCGAACTGGCCGACCTCGTTGGCGATGGCGAAGGACAGTCCCTCCAATGCGAACTTCGACGCGGCGTAGGCGCTGCAATGCTTCTGGCCGACGACTCCAGCCACGGAACTGATGTTGAGGATGTAGCCCGAGCGCTGCTGGCGCATCGTCGGCAGCACGGCGCGCAGGACGTTGCTCACGCCCCAGAAATTCGTCGCGAACTGCTGCTCGAACTCTGGCTGGGTGATCTCCTCGAAGTTGCCGAGGATGCAGTAGCCGGCGTTGTTGACCAGCACGTCGATGCGGCCGAAGGCGCGCACGGCCTCATCCGCCGCTGCCTTGGCCTGCGCGGGATCGGACACGTCGAGGCGGACGAAGGCGAGAGTGTCGCCGGCATCCTGCCCGATGGCGGTGCGGACCTTGTCGAGGTTGCGCCCGGTGGCGACGACACGGTCGCCGGCGGCCAGCGCCGCTTTGGCCGTCTGTGCGCCCATGCCACTGCCGGCACCGGTGATGAACCAGACTTTGCTCATGAAAATTCGCCTTGTGTTGATCTCGAGCAGGGGACACCGTCGCTGTCCTCCTTTCGCTCATGACCTAAGCTAACAACCTGCTGTGCACGTGATTAGACGGTCCAATCGACTTGAACTCATACCCACTGCACATCAATTGATCGGGCAAACGACGCCCTGCATCGCCGGACACCCTATAGAGTGGGCGGAACGCGGGAGCCGAACGCAATTTCGACGGGGCGGAAGGCTTCGACCAGGTCCAGATCGACCCGCCCCTTCATTTTGCAAAGAATGTCGTAGGCCTCTTGGCTGGTCATCGGCGCTCGGTAGGGACGGCGCTCGATTAGGGCACCATAGACATCGCAGATCGTCACGAGGCGAACGAGATCCGGAATCTCGCTTCCCATCAATTTGTTGGGATAGCCCGAGCCGTCGAGCATTTCGTGGTGAGAGCGGACGACGGCGAGGAGGCCCTCATCGAAGTCGTGACCGACGAGCATGGCGTGGCCGAGTTCCGCATGGGTGCGCATCACGGCCATTTCGTCGGCAGTGAGCTTGCCAGGCTTGTTTAGGATATGGGCCGGGACATGAACCTTACCGATGTCGTGCAGCAGCGAAGCCCTGGCGAGATGATGACGATCCACCGGGCTTAGTCCGAGCGCGGCCGCGAAGGCGGAAGCGAGCCCGGCCACGAGCAGGCTGTGCTGATGGGTGGCGTCATCGAAGCGCTGGACGACCTGGATCCAAGTCTGGATCCCATTCTCCCGGACGGCCTCAGCAACGATGGTCGTACCAACATCGACCAGCCCTGGGGTGATGAGGTGACCGGGCCGGAAAACCTCGCACAGGAACTGCAGGGCCGTATCGGCCTGCTTGAGGGCCGACGCGGGAACGGAGGCCATCCGGGCGCGCAGGTCAGCCATCGTCGAAATGAGGTAACCAGTTGCGCTCGATGCGCTCAGCAGTGCGGAGGCCCCCAGGAGGTTCGCGTGGGTGAGCGTACGGACACCGTTGTCGTGGAGTAGGCACAGGTAAGGCACGGCCGTGCCCCGCATCTGCTCCAGAACATGACGCAACCGCCGAAAGGCTTCCGTGTTCAGGACCTTCACGTCGCTGACGATCAAGTCGGGCTGGCCCGATGTAGGTCCGTTCCCGTAGAGATCGTAGATGCAGGACGATCGAGACTCGCCGAGGGCTCGCACGAGATGCCCGGTTCGACTCAGATCGTCGCTGATCACCAGCAATTCAGCCATGATGGACGCTCTTCGGCTTTTCGATTCATGTTCTGGTATCGGCGATCTGCTCCGGACCGGAGGTGCCGATGATCGGTTCGGGCCACCATTCCACGGGGCGGGATTGCGCGCCCGGGCATCGCGTCACCCGATGGCGCGGACGGCGTCGCGAACCTGAGAAGTCGCCAGATCAACGTGTTCACTTGCGCGCGCGATGACGGTCATGCCGACGGCGATCGCCGAAATACCCTGCGAGGCGGTCTGCATGCTGCCCGACATTTCCCGGGTCACGGCGGATTGTTTCTTGATCGCCGCCGCGATAGCGGTCGAGACGTCGTTCAGGGTACGGATTGTCGATTCGATGGAACCGACGGCGTCCGCAGCGTCGTGTGAAGCCGTTTGCGTCGCAACGATCTGGTCGCGAATGCGATCCGTCGCCTTACCTGTCTGCTCCGCCAGGGCCTTTACCTCGGCGGCGACCACGGCGAAGCCCTTGCCCGAGGCGCCGGCTCGGGCAGCCTCGATCGTTGCGTTGAGAGCGAGCAGGTTCGTTTGCGCGGCGATCCCCTGGATTAGCCCGACCACGTCACCGATTTGTGCCGCCTGAATGCTGAGGCTCGCGACGATGCCGCTGGTGCGCTGGGTCTGCACTGCTGCTTCGCCCGCGATCTGGGCTGCGTGGCTGACCTGGTGGCTGATCTCGCCAATTGAGGCCGAGAGTTCCTTTGCGCCGGACGCTACGCTCTGTATCTCGTCCGAGACCCGCCCCACCGTGGCGGCCGCCTCCGTAGCCTGGAGTGTGACGCCCGCGATCGCGTGACCCACGGCATCAAGGTCCGCGCCGATCAACCGCTGTGCTTCGGAACGGCGCTGGCGGCGCAGCACCTGCTCAGTGATGTCGGTTGCGAATTTGACTATCTTGACCGTGCGTCCGCGAGCGTCGGCAATAGGATTGTAGGTGGCCTGGATCCACACCTCCCGGCCGCCCTTGCCAATACGTAGATACGCGTCGGACTGGAACTCACCGCGCGCCAGCGCCGCCCAGAACGCATGATAGGCTGGGCTAGCCCGCTCTACCTCCGTGACGAAGAGACTGTGATGCCGGCCCTGGATATCTTCGAGCCTATAGCCGACTGCGCTCAAGAAGTTCGGATTGGCCGTTAGGATGATGCCATCGGGTCGGAAGGCGATCACGGCTTGGGACCGGTCCAGGGCGGCGATCTGGCTTTCGAGGTCGAGGGTTTGCAGGTGGCGCTCTGTAACGTCGGATGCAAACTTGACCACGCGCGTCGTCCGGCCAGCACGATCCAGGATCGGGCAGTAGATCGCCTCGATCCAGACCTCGCGGCCATCCTTGGCAAGGCGTTTGAAGGCGGCGGCTTGAGACTCACCGCGGCGCAGAGCGCTCCAGAACTGACGATACTCTTCGCTCGTCCTCTGATCCGGATCGACGAAGAGGGTGTGGTTCTCACCTTTTATCTCGCCGAGGGTATAACCCATCAAGGTCAAAAAGTTCGCATTCGCATCGAGGACCGTGCCATCAGGCATAAAATCGATCGTCGCTTGCCCTTTGTCGAGCGCAAACAATCTCGCCCGATGCTTGTTTTGGGTGAACTCGAACATCTGCAGTCCAGATCTTATCAAAGGCAGAGAATTTCATCTTGCGCTTAATGACTGAACGATCCTCCTTAATACCAAGCTAATATATGATATAAATCTAAGACAGGTCAACTATAAAACGTCAGATCGATAGCGCACAACCTTGAATACGAGACATATATACTTACAGAAAACTCTCCTCACTTAGCGAGGGATTGTGACGTGTCCGATTGGCATCCTGACCGGGGAGCTTTTGCCACCACGGCGATGTTGTCAGCAGCCGCCTCGCGATACAGGTTCATGATTTATTTTCAGCGCCGTTTTTCAGTTAAGACTTGAATTAATTGTTCCCGACATGCCAATTTATGTACATAAACCGAGGTCAACACAACCATTACTGGTAGATGTAAATTTCAATACCAGTCAAATCACAACCCTCCTGAACCCAGATAGAGCTCATCTCAATGCCATGGTTCTCGCCCGAGAATTAGATGCGCAGTACGGATTGGGCTTATAACCGAGGCACATAAATGAACCGGGAGAACATATCAGACCTCATCGCCTTCCTGGCGGTGGCGCGCGAACGCAATTTCACCCGTGCGGCGGCGCAACTGGGGATTTCGCAACCGGCACTGAGCCGAACAATCCGCTCTCTGGAAACGCGACTCGGCGTCCGGCTCTTGACGCGGAGCACTCGCAGCGTGGCACCCACTGAGGCGGGGGAGCGCCTCCTCAAAACAGTGGGGCCGCTGTTCCGAGAGATCGATGCCGGACTGAACACTCTCAGCGAACTCCGCGAGAAGCCGGCGGGCTCCATTCGCATCACTTCGGTCGAGCACGCCTCGGACACCATTCTTGTGCCGGCCGTTGCCCGGCTCGTGACGCAATATCCCGACATCCGCGTGGAGATCATCAACGATTATGCATTGGCCGACATCGTGGCGGATCGCTTCGACGCAGGCGTGCGCTTGGGCGAGCAGGTCGCCAAGGACATGATCGCCCTTCGCATCGGACCTGATTTTCCGCAGGTGGTCGTTGCGGCCCCGGCCTACTTCACCCGGCATCCGGCACCTGTCATCCCCCACGACCTCACCGGCCACGCCTGCATCAACATGCGGCTACCGACCTCGGGCGGCGTGTGGACTTGGCCGTTCGTCAGGGACGGGCACGAATTGCGGGTGCGGACGGAAGGCGCGCTGACATTCAACGCGCTTTCGATGATCCTCAGCGCCGCCCTCGAAGGCCTTGGGGTGACCTATCTTCCGGAAGACATGGTCCGGGACCACCTGAAAGCCGGCCGCCTCGTCCGCGTGCTCGAGGACTGGTCGACGATCATGACCGGATACCACCTCTACTATCCGAGCCGCCACCAGCAGGCTCCGGCTTTCGCCATGTTCCTTGAGGCCTTGCGCAGCCGTGGCTGACAGCAGCAGCGATCAAGGCCGTACTGCGGGGACGCTAGATCCAACTGATGCGGGAGGGGCATAAGTCCTAGCACGGGAACGCCTCTAATCACGGCCGAGCGACGCATTTATCCTCCGACAATCACCGCTGCCGTGGTGTGGAGCTGAAGCTTCGCAGTTCGACGCAGGTCCGTAGCCCGCGTCCGTCGTCGGGCACCCGACATCGGGTGGTTCAACGCACAACATGCAGGCCCTCGGCAGGTCAACGCATCGCGGGACACATGATGATACAGCTCGTTGTGAATGGTCGAAAGCACACGGTCGATCTCGACTCGGCCACGCCGATCCTCTGGGCCCTGCGCGACGCGCTCGGCCTGACCGGCACCAAGTTCGGCTGCGGGGCCGGCCTGTGCGGGGCCTGCACGGTACATCTCGACGGCGCGGCCATCCGCTCCTGCAGCACCGCGATCTCGGATGCCAAGGGCAAGAAAATCACCACCATTGAAGCCGCGACCGCGAGCACCACCCGGATCGGGGCCGCCGTTCACGCCGCCTGGGTCCGGCACGACGTGGCCCAATGCGGCTACTGCCAGAGCGGCCAGATCATGAGCGCCATCGCCTTCCTCAACGGATTGCCCCGCGGCACCCAGCCGAGTGCCGCCGACATCGATACCGCCATGGCCGGCAACATCTGCCGTTGCGGCACTTACGCCCGCATCCGTGCCGCCGTGGCAGATGCCGCCAGCGCCATCGCCTGAGGAACCCGCCATGATGCACAAGGTCGACTTCCGCGATCTCCCGCGCGCGCTCCAGCACCTCATGACCCGCGAGCGGCCCGCCCCGAAAGCTCTGGCCCGCCGCAGCTTTCTCAAGCTCGCCGGCGCCGGCGGGCTGGCGCTCGGCGTCTTCCCCCACGTCGCCGGGGCCGAGACCTCGTCGCCCAAAGGCATAAGTGCCCTCAAGTCCACGCAGCAGCCCTCGGCCTTCGTCCAGATCGCCCGCACAGGCGAGGTTACGGTGACGATCAACCGTCTGGAATTCGGGCAGGGCGTCAACACCGCCTTGGCGATGATCCTCGCCGAGGAGCTCGACGCCGATTGGGGGCGTGTCCGCAGCAAGCACGGCACGAACGACATGGCATATGTCGACCCCGCCTTCGGCATGCACCTGACCGGCGGCTCCAACACGATCAAGAACAGCTTCACCCAGTACCGCGAGCTCGGCGCACGGACCCGCGCTATGCTGCTGGCCGCGGCGGCGGCGCGCTGGAAGGTGGATGCCGCCACCCTGACCACCCGCTCGGGAACCGTGATCGGCCCGGGGGGACGCAAGGTCGGCTATGGCGAACTCGCCGATGCGGCCATGGCCCTGCCGGTCCCCGAGACCGTCGTCCTGAAGGATTCAAAGGACTTCCGCCTGATCGGTCGCCCGACGCAACGCCTCGACGCCACCGCCAAGAGCAGCGGCCGGCAGAGCTTCGGCATCGACATGGCCTTGCAGGGGCAACTCACCGCCGTGGTGGCGCGTCCCCCGGTGTTCGGGGCGAAGGTGGCGACGGTGGACGACCACGCCGCTCGTGCCGTGCGCGGCGTTAAGGCTGTCCTGCGGGTGCCGCTGGACGGTGGCGCGGAGGGTATCGCCGTCGTGGCGGACGGATACTGGCAGGCCACCCAGGGGCGGGACGCCCTGAAGATCGAGTGGAACACCTCGGCCGTCGAGAAGGTCGACAGCGAGCGCCTGCTTGCCCGGTACCGCGAGCTCGCTGGCCAGCCCGGTCCACGCAAGTTCGACGCCGACATGACCCCACTGGATACGGCCCCCCAGACCCTGGAGGCCGAGTTCGTCTTCCCGTACCTCGCCCACGCGGCGATGGAACCGCTGAACTGCACGGTCCGCCTCGCCGACGACCGGGCGATGATTTGGATGGGCAGCCAGAGCCCGGGCCTCGACGCGGCGGCAGCCGCGAACGCCCTCGGGCTCAGGCCCGAGCAGGTCGCCATCAACGTGCAGATGTCGGGGGGCGGCTTCGGACGGCGCTTCTCCAGCACGAGCGACACGGCGGTCGAGGCCTGCATGGTCGCCAAGGCAGCGCGCGCCGCCGGCCTCGACGTCCCAATCCGCACGGTGTGGAGCCGGGAGGACGACATGAAGGGCGGCTACTATCGCCCGATGCACCTGCATCGCGCCCGCATCGGCTTCGACGCGCAGGGAAAGGTGCTCGCCTGGGACCACGTCCTCGTCGGGCAGTCCATCCTCGCCGGCACAGTGTTCGCCGCCTTCCAGGTTAAGGACGGCGTTGACGCTTCGGCGACGGAGGGCATGCGCGATCCCTACGGGCTGCCGATGCGCCTGACGGTGCACCATCCCAAGGTGAATGTGCCGGTGCTGTGGTGGCGCAGCGTCGGGTCTACCCACACCGCCTTCGTGATGGAGACCCTGCTCGACGACATCGCCCGCGCCACGAAGCAGGACCCGGTCGCCTACCGCATGCGGCTGTTCGGTGACGAGCATCCCCGCCACCGCGCCGCTCTGCAGCTCGCCGTCGACAAGAGTGGCTACGGCGAGGTCGCCCTGGCCAACGGGCGTGCCTGGGGCGTGGCCGTGCACGAGTCCTTCGGTTCGGTAGTCGCCTACGTGGTCGAGGCGTCCGTCAAAGACGGCCAGCCCGTCCTGCATAAGGTGACGGCCGGCATCCACTGCAACCTGGCGGTCAACCCGCGCACCATCGAGGCCCAGGTTCAGGGCGCGGCCGTGATGGGGCTGTCCATGTGCCTGGAGGGGTCGGCGATCACACTGAAAGACGGCATCGTCGAGCAAGCCAACTTCGACAGCTATAAGGTGGCCCGCGTCACCGACATCCCTGAGTTTGGTGTCTACGTCGTCCCAAGTGCCGAGCCTCCCACGGGCATGGGCGAACCAGGGCTGCCGCCCTTGGCACCGGCCTTCGCCAACGCGATCGCCAAACTCACCGGCAAGCCAATGCGCGAGCTTCCCTTCGCCGTGGCCTGAATGAAGCATCCCGGCATCCCGGGAGGGTGCCCGGGAACGTGGCGCTTTCGCTCATGGCCGCGGAGGAATTGGGTCTCTCAGCGACCCTGAAGTGTGCCGGTGTGCAGCAGGTGAGGGACATCCTCGGCAGCCTGATTCCAGGGCGCCGAGCTTCTCGATGAACTGCGCCGGACGGCTGCTTCGCAATCCTGCGTGTGGATCGGCTTCGAAGCATGACCCCTCCTTCAGCTCTGCTTAAGTCACTGCGATATCAAGCGGAATACCTTGAGAGATGGCGTCACAACCGGCGCCGATCACGACCTCACCGAAAACTCGGATTTTCTCACTGCATCAGAGAGTTAGGAGCGGATCGGCCGGGGTCATGTTTCGGCGCCGATCCACACGAGGGTGCGCCCGAGATGGGCGCCCTGGCCAGCTGACGCTGGCGTCCCCGGCCAAAATCCGACGTTAGGTTCCCGGTAACCCTTCGCCCTCAGCCTGACGCGCATGACCAAGCGCACCATCAAGACCACCAGGGCGGCCCTGTGGGCTGCGTCGCTCGCCCTCTGCTGCATTGCCGCGTTCGCCTTCATGCGCACCACACAGGCTGCTGATCACAGGGCCCTGGTGTCGCTCGGGCGAGACCCAGAGACCACCGGTTCGGTTGTGATGAAACCGATGAGATGGTGTGGCGTCGCCCCTTGGTGCCGGTAACGAACGCGCCGTTCAGACTTCGCCCGCTCATGGTACCATCCGGCGCGTTCAGCTGTATGTGTTGGTGTCAGCATTTTCGCTAAACGAAGATACCGGCACGAGGCAGTGGAACTCCGGCTTCAGCCTGGGTGTTCAAGGCCCCGAATCCGAACGTCTGATCTGAGAGCATAGCCAATCGCTGTGCGACAGTGAGGCCTGACAGAATCTTTCAGGTTCAAGACCGTCGCTGATCGGGGGGAGGGCGCTTTGTGCAAAGCGCGGGAGCCACAGCAATGCGACGTAGCCCCGCCCCTCGTACGACGCTTCTCACAAGAGCGTTTCATCAGAGCCAAATTGGTCGTGATCGGCCCCCACGAGGTGGTCCGAGGATAAAGTTAGTGCACGGTTGGCCGCTCCGCCACGGGTAGCTTGGCCGGCGGAGCTGGTCGGGCGAGCGCAGCCGGCC
>NZ_LMMW01000037.1:0-11299 GCF_001422845.1 Methylobacterium sp. Leaf100
TCGATCATCTCGGCCCGCACCGCCTCGGCCACCGCAGGCAGATCGCTCTCGGGAAGCCGACGCAGCGCGGACGTCTCGTCGAGACCGTCTAGAATCGAGGGATTGGCTGAAGACACTGGCATTGACCCGTTGTTCGCTGGTGACCGCCCGAACGGGCCTGACCCTTCGCCACCCACGGCGCCGGCTCCCCCATCCCAACGGTTGATCCCTGGACTGAGCCGGGACCCTTGAATCTGCACTTATAACGTCATTGCACGGCTTTGCCACGCATGGGCTCAGGGCCGGTCGTCCCGCCCCCCATGACAGGCGCGAGCGTCCGGCGTAAGGGCGGCAGTTAAACCTCCGGCCGTCGCCGATCAACGGTGCGGTCGCTCCCGGTGGCCCGCAGGCATGGGCCCGCAGGCAGGGGACAGCAGGAAGGCAGACCATGCGTTCTCGCCCGATGATTCGCCGTCTCCGATCGGGCTGCCTCGCCACCGGCCTCGCCCTCGTCTGCGGACTGCCGGCCGGGGGCGCCCGGGCCGCGGAAACGGCTCCCCGCGGCACCGTCGACCGGACCCCGTTCACGTCTGCGTGTCCGGGCCGGCATCCCTGTCGCCACCAGGCCGGCCCCGGCCCGTCCGACCGCGACGTACATCCCTTCGAGGGCTCCCTCGGGCGCCCCTGCGCCTATCGCTGGCGCGAGACGCCGTCCGGTCCCCGCAAGGTCCGGGTGTGCTTCTGATTCGCGCCCTCGCCCTCCTCGTCCTCCTGAGCGGGCCCGCCCAGGCGCAGACCTGCTCCGAGCAGTTCGCGGAGGGAATGCGGCCCGACCTCGTCAACCCGAAGCTCGCGCGGCAGGCGACGCCCCTGTGCTACGCGGCGTTCGCCCTCCTGCATTCGGGGGTGTCGCGGACACCGATCTATGCCGCCGAGCGCCTGACCCGGTCGAGCGTCGCGGCGGCGCGCGCCGTCGACCGCGTCGATGACTTCCACGACGAGGACGCCCTGCCGGAAGCGGAGCGGGCGCATCTCGAGGACTACGTCCGCAGCGGGTTCGACCGGGGCCACATGGCGCCGGCCGGCGATATGCCGACGAGGGCCGCACAGGCACAATCCTT
This sequence comes from Methylobacterium sp. Leaf100, assembly GCF_001422845.1. NCBI lineage: Bacteria > Pseudomonadati > Pseudomonadota > Alphaproteobacteria > Hyphomicrobiales > Methylobacteriaceae > Methylobacterium > Methylobacterium sp. Leaf100. The sequence goes on from NZ_LMMW01000037.1 coordinate 1,101, forward strand.
CACCCTCGCCAACATCGTACCGCAGGACCGGGCCGTGAATCGCGGCCTGTGGGCGGCCATCGAGGAGAGCGTGCGCCGCCTCGCCACCGCCCGGGGCACGCTCTTCGTCGTCACCGGCCCGGTCTATGCCGGGGACAGCGTGCAGGCGATCAACGGCCGGGTCCTGGTGCCGACGCAGCTGTTCAAGGCGCTGTACGATCCGGCCAGGGGAGAGGCGGGCGCCTACCTCGTGCCCAACCGCGACGACGCCGAGTGGCGGGCCGTGTCCCTCGCGGAGCTGCGCGGTGTCGCCGGCCTCGACGTGTTTCCGGGACTGCCCGACTCGGTGAAGCGTCGCGCCATGGACCTCCCCGAGCCGCGCACCTATTCGCGGGGTGACGAAGCCGGCGGGCCGCCGCGCGGGCGGACTCGCGAACCGGATACGTTCGAGGCCTGGGCCAGGAACCAGCTGCACCGCCTCGCCCGGCGCCTGTGGCGCGACCTGATGCGGGCGATTTTCTGAGAGAGGAGACGCGCATGTCAGACACGACGCCGCCGGTGTTCCGGCCCTTCGCCGACGCGGCCGCCGTGCGGACCATCGGCGGCCTCTGCCTGGAAAACGGTCGCGACCGCATCGCCGTGCACGGCTCCCTCGACCTGACCCGGGATCGCGCCGGTCTGGAACGGGCGCGCGCCCTACGGGCGACGGTCACCGCCATCGTCGAGGCCCTCGAAGGGCAGAGCCTGCCCGAGGCGATCGCCGAAGCCACGACAGCCCCGGAGGTGGTGAAGAACCCCTTCGCCTGACGCCGCGCGTCCGATCTTCTTGCCGGTCCCGCGCCGCCCTGATACTCCGGCGCAACACTCATCAGGCGAAGCGATTGGCCCGGAGCGGTTCGACGACGGCGAGGGCCGGACCGTCCGACGGCGCATCGTGCGAGGCCCGGCCGGCTCCCCAAAGGGCCGCCGCGGGGCCGCGCACCCCATCATTCGGCATCGGCCGTGCCCGGAAGGGCCCCGATCCCACAGGTCAAGGATACCGGCATGGCGCGCGAATTCATCTACCACATGAAGGGTCTGACCAAGACCTACACCGGCGGCAAGAAGATTCTCGATAACGTCAATCTGTCGTTCTATCCGGACGCCAAGATCGGCGTGCTCGGCATCAACGGCTCGGGCAAGTCGACGCTCCTCAAGATCATGGCCGGCATCGACACGGAATGGACCGGTGAGGGCTTCGTCGCGCAGGGCGCCCGCGTCGGCTACCTGCCGCAGGAGCCCCAGCTCGACCCGAACAAGTCGGTCCGCGAGAACGTCATGGAGGGGGTCGCCGAGAAGCAGGCGCTCCTCGACCGCTACAACGAGCTCGCCATGAACTATTCCGAGGAGACGGCGGACGAGATGACCGCCCTCCAGGACAAGATCGAGGCGGGCAACCTCTGGGAGCTCGACTCCAAGGTCGATCAGGCCATGCTGGCGCTCGGCTGCCCCACCGACGAGATGCCCGTCGCCACTCTGTCCGGCGGCGAGCGCCGCCGCGTCGCCCTGTGCAAGCTCCTGCTGTGGGAGCCCGAGCTGCTGCTGCTGGACGAGCCCACCAACCACCTCGACGCCGAGACGGTGAACTGGCTGGAGGGCCACCTCAAGCAGTATCCCGGCGCGATCCTGATCGTGACCCACGATCGCTACTTCCTCGACAACGTCACCGGCTGGATCCTCGAGCTCGACCGCACCCGGGGCTACCCCTACGAGGGCAATTACTCGGCCTGGCTCATCCAGAAGCAGAAGCGTCTGGCCCAGGAAGGCCGAGAGGACATGGCCCGCCAGCGCGCCATCAACCGCGAGCAGGAGTGGATCTCGGCCTCGCCGAAGGCCCGGCAGTCGAAGTCCAAAGCCCGCATCACCCGCTACGACGAACTCGTGGCGAAGCAGAACGACAAGATCGACGCCTCGGCGCAGATCGTCATCCCCATCGACGAGCGGCTCGGCAACAACGTCATCGAGTTCGACCATCTCAACAAGGCGTTCGGCGACCGCCTACTCATCGAGGACCTGTCGTTCAAGCTGCCGCCCGGCGGCATCGTCGGCGTCATCGGCCCCAACGGTGCCGGCAAGACGACCCTGTTCAAGATGATCACCGGCTCCGAGACACCCGATGGCGGCACCATCTCGGTGGGCGAGACCGTGCATCTCGGCTACGTCGACCAGTCGCGCGACGCCCTCGATCCCGGCGCTACGGTCTGGCAGGAAGTGTCGGGCGGCAACGACATCATCTATTTCAACAAACGCGAGATCAATTCCCGTGCCTATTGCGCCGCCTTCGCGTTCAAGGGCTCCGACCAGCAGAAGAAGGTCGGCACCCTGTCGGGTGGTGAGCGCAACCGCGTGCATCTGGCCCGCACCCTGAAGGGCGGCGCCAACGTGCTGCTGCTCGACGAGCCCACCAACGACCTCGACATGGAGACCCTGCGGGCGCTGGAAGAGGCGCTGGAGGATTACGCCGGCTGCGCGGTGATCATCAGCCACGATCGCTGGTTCCTCAACCGCATCGCCACCCACATCCTCGCCTTCGAGGGCGACAGCCACGTCGAGTGGTTCGAAGGCAACTTCTCGGATTACGAGGAAGACAAGAAGCGCCGCCTCGGCACCGATTCGCTGATGCCGAAGAAGCTCAAGTACAAGAAGTTCTCGCGGTAGGCCGCGAACCAGCGCTCGGCGCGCATCCCCTCTCCCGGCTTGCTGGGAGAGGGGACCGCATATCGCGTTTCGAGCCTTCTGAAGTTCGCAACGCTTTGTCATCCCGGGGCCGCGCAGCGGAACCCGGGACCCAGAAACACCGGTTTAACAAAGTCTTGCGCTGTCGGCGGCTCTCGATTGCACTCCTTCGGCGCGGCCCTTCGGGTCCGGGTTCGCCTGGGGCGCTTCGGAATGACACCGGTGACCATGTGCGATCGCCCCGCGAGCGGGGAGAGGATCGACGCTCACGTCCGCCTCAGGCCCGTGCGCTCAGCGCCAGGGCCTCGCCCAGATCCCGCACGTCCGTGAGTTTTCGCCCGCGCCGGCGCAGATCCGTCAGCAGGGCCCGGTCCGGGAACGGGCAATAGGGCAGGATGGCGGGCGTCTCGCCCTCTCGCAGCGTACCGTCGGCGAGTTGCGCCAGGACGCGGTCCAGCAGCACCCGTCCGTGCTCGTGCAGGATCACGGACGCCCGCGTCGCCGTGGTGTCGGCCGGCAATGTCACCGCTTCCCGTGAAAGAATCGCCCCGGCATCGATGGTGACGGCGAGGCGATGCACCGTGACGCCGAAAGCCGGCTCCGGTTCGGCCAGGGCGTGGATCGTCGGCACGGGACCGCGATGGCGCGGTAACAGGCCGGGATGGACGTTGAAGCCGCCGAGCGGCGCCAGCGCCAGGGTCGCGCCTGACAGGATCTGGTCGAAGTGGAAGGTGACGATGATCCCGGGTGTGTGACGCGCGAACAGGGCCGCGACCTCCGGCCCGTTGACGTCGTCCACGGTCAGGGTCGGGATGCCGAGGCGGTGGCACAGGGCCTTCAGGCGCGTCGCGGTGGGAGTGTCCGTCGTTCCCGCCAGCCGCCGGGTCAGCCCGGACAGGGGGGAGAGCAGGTCGGGCAGCCCGAAATTCACCCCGAGATACGGCAGGATCGCGGGCCCCGAGCGCGCGAGATGCCGCCGCACCTGACCGATGAGCCCCCCTGAACTCGGACGCTCGGCATTGGACAGGCCGACGAAGGCGATGTCGGCCGCATGGTCCGTGACGAAGCGGCGGACGGCGCGCGCGTTCGGCAGGGCCTCGAGGACGAAGAGGGCGAGGCGGGGGCGGCTCATCGGCCGGTCCGGATCTTGAACTTGAACCCGCTCATGCCGAGGCGCCGCAGGGATTCGGGCAGCAGGGCCGAGCCGCGGGCGAGGGCCGCGATGATCCACGGGAAAGCGACGATGTCCCGGTCGCGGGCCAGCCCCCTGGCGATGCGGGCGGCCGCGTCCGCCGCGTCGATCTCCATGGGTCGCCAGCCCTGATACTCGCCGCCCATGGCGGTCCGGACGTAGCCCGGCGTCACCACGTTCACCTTCACGCCGTGGGGCTTGAGCTTTTCGCGCAACGCCAGCCCGTGGGCGAGGAGGGCGGCCTTGGTGCCGCTATAGGCCGGCGCGTCGGGCAGGGGCGCGAAGGCGGCGAGCGACGAGACCAGGGCGATCTGACCGGTGCCGCGGGCGCGCATGAGGTCGACGCAGGGGAGGGCGACGTTGAGAGCTCCGTCGAGGTTCACCGCCACGGTCTCGAACGCCATGGCGGACGTCTCGACGTCGCCGCCGGGGTCGCCACCGTTGATCGCCGCGTTGACGATCACGAGGTCGAGGGGATGGGCGGCGTGGGTGGCCGCGAGCCAGGCGGCGATGCCGGCCCGATCGCGCACGTCCAGGCGCTCGGTCTCCACGATCGCGCCCCTGGCGCGGCAGGCCTCCGCCACGGCGTCCAGGCGTGCGGCATCGCGGCCGTGCAGCACGAGGGTGGTGGCGGGCGTCGCGTAATGACGAGCGAGCGCCGCGCCGATGCCGCTCGACGCGCCGGTGATGAGGATGACGGGCATCGGCTCTGTGGGTTCTGGAAAGGGGAGCGGACCGGCGCTTCAGTAGACCGGTGCGAGATCCTGCGCATCCCCGGTCTCGGCGCGGCCGGCCTGGGCGGCGGCGAGTGCCGCGGCCGGGAGGGTCGCCTCCAGGCGCGGGATCGTCCCGGCAACGGCCCGAGCGATGGCCTCGCGGGAGAAGAAGCCGCCGTTGACCTGGGTGCGGTGCAGGACGACCCGGCGGAAATCGCGCATCAGGTCGGGGTCCGGCGCCACCGGCGCCGTCCAGAACGTCGCGAGGCCGCCCGCATGGGTGAGGCCCGGCAGGTTGTAGATCGCCTCGCCGGTGGCGAGGGTCGGACAGCCGAGTTCGAGGGACAGCATGCCGACGGTGCTGTTGACGAGCACCACGCCGCGGCTGCCGGCGATGAGGCTCGGCAGATCGCCGCCGTCGATGATGTCGAGGCGGTCGTTGACCCCGTGACGCTTGGCCGAGTGACGGGCGTACTTGCGCCAGTTGATCAAACCGCTGTCGAGGGGGTGGAGCTTGATCAGGAGCCGGGTCGCGCCCTTCGAATCAGCGGCGAAGGAGGCGATCACCCGGTCCATGAACGCCTCGACCCCGAGGAAGGGGGAGTGGACGCGGATCTGGTAGTCGCTGTCGAGTTGAAGCGGCAGCAGGAAGTAATCGACCCCCACTGCCGTGTAAGCCTCGTTGAGCCGGGCCGCCTCGCGCCGCGTATGGGCGCGGCGGGCGAACTTCTTGATCCAGCCGGCATATTCGACGGCGATGTGGTTGGGTCGGTGGCTGCGGAAATGCGGGAAGAAGTACGGGAAGCCGAAATTGGCGATGTTGTAGGCCACATCCCACAGGCTGCGCCGCGCCATGTCCCCGCTCGACGGCATGGCACGCCCCGGCTGCGGCAGGCGCCGCGCCACGGCCCGGATGGCCTCGGCGGTCTTGGGCAGGGACGAGTGACCGTTCACGCCGCCGAGTTCGCAGGTGATCCAGTTCGGCCGAAGGTAGCCTTCCTCGAACACATGGAGGCGCACGCCCAACGGCTCGGCCGCCGCACGGGCGGCAACGTGGTAGGGCCGGCAATCGCCGAACAGGATGATGTCTGTGACCCCGTGCCGGGCGATGTACTCGGCGACGTACCCGCCCCAGTTCTCGAACGACCCGCGATAATTGTCCGCGGGCAGACGCCAGAACAGCCAGTCGCCGGAGGAGAAATTGATTCGCCGGACCCGGTGACCGCGCTCCTCGAGGCTGCGCCCGAGATCGGAGAAGAACGGAGAGGCGACGCCCTGCAAGAACAGGAACGTGGCGGGTCCGTCGCGATGCGCGGGGGCGCGGGGTTGCAGCATTCCGAGGCGCGGGGTCCTGAAGCCCGGATACCCGGGCGAATGTCACGATGGAAGACGTCGCATAGCCGTTGAAAGGCAGCAATCTTAAGGCATGGTTACACAAAACGAATTTTAATCCGTGTGACCCGGCGGCCACGCGGCCCTGGCAGACGGGCATTCCCCGCGAACGGGTCGCATCGGGCCCCGCGAACGGGTCGCATCGGGCCCCGCGAACGGGTCGCATCGGGCCCCGCGAACGGGTCGCATCGGGCCCCCGCGAACGGGTCGCATCGGGCCCCGCGAACGGGTCGCATCGGGACGGCCGCTTGCGCGTTCGCGGTGTTTCAGGGTCGACCGGCCCGAAAACCGGTTCCCACTGTTCGGGCCGATGCTCTAGAGCCTGCAGCATCGGGCCGGACGCGGCGGCCCTCCCGTGTTGGTCGAACCGTTCATGCGCCCGAACCCGCCGCCTTCCCTGTTCTCCACCGGCCGGACCATCCGGGCCCTGCGCACGCAGGTCGCGGCGGCGACGGGCAGCGCGTTCGCCCACCCGTTCCAGCCCGGCGCCGTCGCGGTCGTGTGGGGTGCGGACGGCGTCACGGTCGCCGCCTTAAGCCGTCTCGGGCGGCCGGTACTCACGGTCGCGCCGGGACCGATTCTCAGCCCATACGACACGCCCGCCACGGGGATGGCGAGCCTGCGCCTCACCCTCGACGGGGCGCCGATGGGCGGCGTCCCGGCGGATCCGGCCCTGGCCGACCGATTGGCGCATCTGCGCCTGCACGGCCGAAACCGGTTTTCGGCAGGGGCCGGCACGGTGGCCGAGATCGAAGGCGCGGCGCTGATCCTCCTCGACGGCGCGGAGAACCCGGCCCGGACCCGGGCCTTCGTCGCCGGCGTGCTGGCCCGTCACCCGCAGGTGGACTTCGTCGCCGCCGGCCCCGAGGGCTGCGCCGATCTCGCACCCGCGCCGCGCCTGCGGGTCGTGCGGGCCCCCGTCGACCCCTGGGCCGCCTGCACCGCCGCCGCGCGGGTCTTCACCGGCGATGCGGCGAGCGCCGGCACGGCGCGCCTCGCGGGCGCCGATGTGGTCGAAGCCGATCCGCCGACCGAGCTCGACGACGCCTACGGCGCCGGCATCCATTGGTTCGATCCCTGGACCCGCGCGCCCATCGCCCGCGCGGAGTGCCTCGACAAGGTCGCGTGGCTGCGGGCGCGGTTCCGCGACAACGACCGGCCGACGGTGCTCGTCGGCATCTCGCGGTGGAAGCGGCCCGGCCTCGACGCCTTCACAACCGGCCCGTTCGGCCCACCCATCCACGCCATGGCGGCCGAGGACGCGGTGTACCGTGCGCCCCCCGGCGCCCGGGTCCTCGCCTGGGCGACGCGGATGCCCGAGCGCCTGGAAGCCCTCTGCGCCGAGGCGGGGTTGCCCCTGTGGCGGGTCGAGGACGGGTTCCTGCGCTCCGTCGGGCTCGGCGCCAGCCTGCAGCCCGGCGCCTCCATCGTGGTCGACGATTCCGGCATCTACTACGATCCGCGGCAGGACAGCCGCCTCGCGCGCATCCTGAAGACCGCCGCCTTCCCGCCCGATCTCGTGGCGCGGGCCGAAGCCCTGCGCCGGCTCGTCGTCGCGCGGCGCCTGACGAAGTACAATGTCGGCCTGTCGGACGAATCCGGATCGTGGCCGACGGACCGCCGCATCGTCCTCGTGCCGGGGCAGGTCGAGGACGACGCCTCCGTGCGGCACGGCTCGCCGGTGGTGCGCTCGAACCGCGCCCTGCTGGCGGCGGCCCGCGCCCGCAACCCCGACGCCTTCCTGCTCTACAAGCCGCATCCCGACGTCGAGGCCGGCTTCCGGCCGGGCAGGATTCCGGAGGCCGAGACCCTGGCGCTTGCCGACCGCATCGTCGGCGGGCTGTCCATTGTCGACCTCCTCGACCGGGCGCACCACGTCGAGACCATGACGTCGCTGGCCGGGTTCGAGGCCCTGATCCGTGGCCTCACCGTGGCGGTCCACGGGCGCCCGTTCTATTCGGGTTGGGGCCTGACCGAGGATCTGGCGCCCGACGCCGACCGCGGACGGCGCCTCGCCCTCGACGAACTCGTGGCCGGGACGCTCCTGCTCTACCCGCTCTACCTCGATCCCGTGGCGATGAAGCCGTGCTCGGCCGAGCAGCTCCTCGACCGCTTGAGCGCCGAGCGCGACGCCACGGCGCCCTCCGCGCTCGCCCTCAGCCGCCGCACCCTCCTGGCCATGCGGGCGCGCTACGCCGTGCTCAACCCCATCGTCCGGCTCCTGCGTGCCCGGCGGGGAGTCGGGCCGGGTGCGCAGGACGCATCCCCCATGGCGAAAACTCCAGACAAGGCGGACCCGGCTTGATCCTCACGGCCCTCGTCACCGCCCTCGCCCTCAGCCTCGCCATCGAGGCGTTCGACGGGCGCGGCGTGCGCCCCATCGGCCGGCGTCCCGGCGACCTCGCCGTGCGACTCTCGGCCTACGCCCTCGTGGCCGCGTTCTGGTTCGCGTTCTCGTGGCGCCCCTGGCTCGCGGGGTTCTCCTGCGTGCTCACCGTGGCGATCCTGACGGTGGTGAGCCGGCTCAAGCGCGGCGTCATCGGCGAGCCCCTGGTGTTCAGCGATTTCGCCCTCCTGCGTCAGGTGCCGCGCCACCCCGAACTCTACTACACCCGGCCCCTCACCGATCCGCGGATGGCCGGGCCGATCCTGGCGAGTGTCCTCGGAGTCGTCCTCTGGTACTGGGTCGAACCGGCCGCACTGCCGCACGAGCCGAGCGTCGCCGTACTGGCGGTGATCGCCTTGCCTCTGACCCTCTGGACCCTGGCGCGGATGGCCGGGCAGGGCGTCCTTAGCCGCTGGCTCGCCGCGCGCTTCCCCGCGCCCGCCCTGGAAGCGGACATCGCCCGCTACGGCCTGCCGGCGACGATCCTGGCCTATGCGGCACGTTGGCTGAGCCTGCGCGCGCCGGTCGAACAGGCGCCACGGGCCATCGTCCCCTCGGGGGCACCGGACCGCGTCGTCGTGGTGGTCCAGCTCGAATCCTTCGTCGATCCGGTTCGCCTCGGCGGCCCCGCCCTGCCCGTGATGGCGGCGTTGCGCGCCCGCGCGACCCGGTACGGCCGCCTGCGGGTGCCGGCCCACGGTGCCTACACCATGCGGACCGAGCACGCGGTGCTCACCGGTCGCGACGCCGAGGATCTCGGTTTCGGCCGGTTCGATCCCTACCTCACGGGGGGCGGCGCCGAGCCGACGAGCTTGGCCGGCCTCGCCCGGCGGTCCGGTTACGCGACCCTGTTCGTCCACCCCTTCCACCGCGACTTCTTCAACCGCGCCGCCGTCGTGACCCGCCTCGGGTTCGACCGCCTCGTCATGGAGGAGGACTTCGCCGACGCCCCCCGCGTCGGACCGTATGTCGGCGATATCGCCCTGGCCGAGCGGGTTCTGGTGGAGATCCGGGCCCGGACCGGTCCGCTGTTCCTGTTCTGCGTCACCATGGAGAACCATGGGCCGTGGAGGCCCGGGCGTCTGCCCGGCCTCGACGATCCGCACGCCCAGTATCTCCACCACCTGGCCCATACGGGGGAGGCGGTGGACAGGCTCATCGCCGGGCTGGACGACCGCGTTGCGCGCGAAGGGATCTCGGCGACCCTCTGCGTGTTCGGCGACCACGCCCCGGCCCTGCCGAACTGCCGCCCCGGCTTCGGCGGCACGGCGACGGACTACGCGGTGCTGCATTTCGGCGGCGTGCAGCCCGTCCCGGCCAGGGTCGATCTCACCGCCGACGCCCTCGGGCGGTTGCTGCGGGCGGAGGTCACCCCGGATCGAGGGCGACCGTCGCCAACGGTGCCGTAAGCCCAAGCGTGACCGTGCCACCCTCGTGACGCATTCTGGGCGGAGACGTCCCGGTCGGCTGGAAATCCAGCCTCGCGCAACAACGATCCGTTAATCTTATGGCAGCGTTTGCCCCATAGGGATGACGGGTTGCCCGCGAACGTGCCGCCGGGTTCGACGTCGAGACGAGGCGCTCCCGGTCTCGCCGTCGCGGAATGGGCGGCACTGCCGGACCGCGCTTCGCGCGAAACCCGGCCTGGAGAAATTGAATGGTTCGCACAGCGGCTCTCGCGGCCCTGACGGCATGCCTCGTGTCCGGTTGTTCCTCGATCCTACCCGGTGCGGGCCCGACGACGGGCGCCATCGTGGACGGGGCCGACGTGTCGACGAGCGAGGGCACGTTCGCGCGCTACGAACTCGTGGATCTGACC
>NZ_LMMW01000038.1:0-10145 GCF_001422845.1 Methylobacterium sp. Leaf100
AACCGAGCGGATCAGTGCCGTCCGCTCGCCCTGCCATCGTCACACGACCGACGATGCACTAACTTCAAACCTGGGCCACTGAATGGGGGCAGGCCAGTAACCTGCCACCGGTACCCATCTTCAGGACGTGCAGGTTACTGACCGATGACTTGTCTTTCATTGACCCGAGTTTTACCCGGTTGACCGTGGGGCAGGTGCGGTTCGATCCACGCCCAAACGTCATCCGAGCGTCGACAGCCCTTGCCCCCCGATTCTCCGGGACCGGAAACTTCGAACCTAAGACAGAGTACCCGAGCAGCCGTAATCGGTTGTATGAGCTGCCTCCCTAGAACTCCATGTCGAGTTCTTCGATCTCGTCGGGCTCGGCCAGGGCCGAATCCAGCCATTCCTGCATCAGGGGCCAGGCGAGGATGGTGTCGCGGTAGGCCGCGGTCGCGCCAGAGACCGGGACGTCGTAGGTCACGAACCGGGTGCAGACGGGGGCCAGCATCGCGTCGGCCAGGCTCGGCGTCTCCCCGAACAGGTAGGGGCCGGAATAGCGCGACAGGCACTCGTCCACGATGGTGACGATCCGGTCGATGTCGCCGCGCGCGCCGTTGAAGATCTTGAACCCGGTGTGGCGGGCCTTGAGGTTCATCGGCAGGGCCGAACGCAGGTTGATGAAGCCGCCATGCATCTCGCCCGCGATGGACCGGCAATGCGCCCGCGCCACGGCGTCCTTCGGCAAGAACCCGGCCTCCGGTCGAATCTCGTTGAGGTATTGGGCGATGGCCAGGGTGTCCCACACGACGATCTCGCCGTGGCACAGGCGCGGCACCAGGAAGGACGGCGAGAGGTGGAGCAGCTCCGCCCGGGTCGAAGCATCGTTGCCCGAGAGCAGTTCCGTCTCGAAGTCGAGGCCCGCCATCCGGCACACCAGCCAGCCGCGCAGGGACCACGACGAATAGTTGCGACTCGAGATGGTGAGTGTCGCCGCTGGCATGGGGGTCCCCCGGTGTTTCTGGTCGACCGCGTGCGGAGCACACGGGCCGAGGCTGGTGGCGATCCAAGACTCGTGCCGAACCGCGAGAACGGCAAGCCGATCGGGCCACGAAGTGGAGATCGTGCCTCGCCGGCCCCGATCCGGGTAAAAGCGTGAGCGCTTCGGCAGGGTGAGCCGCCGAGATGTCATGCTGGAACCGAGATGTCATGCCGGAACCGAGACGTCATGGCGGATCCGCGCTGCGCCGCCGTGCAATGCTCACACAATCGAACGGGCACTATGGTGCGGGAGTGCACTATTTTTCTGCCCGGGCGTCGAGGGGCGGGATCGGTTCGGACCGGAGGGCGTCGGTGATGCAGGTGTACAACAGCCCCGGGGGATCGCTCGGCAGGCCCGTTGCGTTGATCGCTCGCCTGGCTCAGCCTAGCGCCCCATCGGTGGCGGGCCTTTTGCCTGGTCCGTCCTCTGCGGACGTTCCGCGATCCGGTCGTTCGTGTAGGAGTTCAGGCTTCATGCTTTATCGTGCCTTCGATGCCCAGACGGATCTGGCCGAGCAGACCCGTGCGTGGGGTCGACTCGTCCACGACGCGGTCTCGCCCTGGACCGCCGCCGGATACCGCGAGCCGATGAATTGGTGGTCGGCGGGCGCCCGCATGATGATGCGCGCGGGCTTGACCTTCACGCGTCCCGCTTACGGCATCGACACCGTCACGGTGGGCAACCGCGAGGTCGCCGTGACCGAGGAGGCCGTCTTCGCCACGCCGTTCGGCACCCTGTTGCGCTTCCGCAAGGACGTCGACACGCCGCAACCGCCGGTCCTCGTTGTGGCGCCCCTGTCGGGCCACTTCGCCACCCTCCTGCGCGGCACCGTGCGGACGTTGCTCGCCGACCACGACGTCTACATCACCGACTGGCACAACGCCCGCGACGTGCCCCTCGAAGCCGGTGCCTTCGGCTTCGACGACTACGTCGATCACCTCGTGCAGTTCCTCGGCGCCATCGGCGAGGGTGCCCACCTCGTCGCCGTGTGCCAGCCGGCCGTGCAGGCTCTGGCCGCCGCCGCCGTGATGGCCCAGTCGAAGGATGTCGCGCACCCGCGCAGCATGACCCTCATGGCCGGACCGGTGGATTGCCGCATCAGTCCGACTTCGGTGAACCACCTCGCCACTTCGAAGCCCATCGCGTGGTTCGAGAAGAATCTCATCGCCACCGTGCCCCAGCGCCACAAGGGGGCGGGCCGACGGGTCTATCCCGGCTTCATGCAGGTCTCGGCCTTCGTCTCCATGAACGCCAAGCGCCACATGCAGGGCCACGCCGATCTGTTCTGGCATCTCGCCAACGGCGAGACCGAGAAGGCGCAGCAGATCGAAACGTTCTACGACGAGTATTTCGCGGTCCTCGATTTGGCCGCGGAGTTCTATATCGAGACCGTCCGGACAGTGTTCCAGGATTACACCCTGGCCAAGAACGAGCTCACCTACCGGGGCAACCCCATCGACATGCGGTCGATCCGGCGTACCGCGCTGATGACCGTCGAGGGCGAGCGCGACGACATCTGCGCGGTGGGCCAAACCATGGCGGCCCACGACCTGTGTACGGGTCTGCCGCCGCACATGAAGAGCCATCACCTCCAGGCGGGCGTCGGCCATTACGGCGTGTTCTCGGGCCGGAAGTGGGAGAGCCAGACCTATCCGCTGGTGCGCAACTTCATCCAGTCGCACGCCTGACACATCGGCGTCGGAATCGCGTGCCGGCGGTTGGAAGTGGCGGAGGCTTCGTGTATGAGCCTCACCCAAGTGCAGTTTCTGCGCCGATTCGAGGCCGTCCGACCGACGTCCCGCCCGGAAGAGAATTCCGGGTCCGGGGCATTTGTCGGTTCCATCCTCCTTCCAGGACCGCGATTGGCCCCGGGATCGGCGCTGTTCAACAAACCTATGTCTCAGAGGATCTAGACCGTTGCAGGTACTCGTTCGCGACAACAACGTTGATCAGGCTCTCCGCGTCCTCAAGAAGAAGATGCAGCGCGAGGGCATCTTCCGCGAGATGAAGCAGCGCAAGGCTTACGAGAAGCCCTCCGTGCGCAAGGCTCGCGAGAAGGCAGAGGCCGTCCGCCGCGCCCGCAAGCAGGCGCGCAAGACCGCCATCCGCGAGGGCCTGATCGCCGCTCCGAAGCCGAAGCCCCGTTTCGGTGCAGGTGCGCCGCGTCGCCCGGGCGGTTCGCCGTTCGCCCCGACCGCCCCGACCGTGCTGCCCCCCGTCGGCGGCGCCGCATCCTGAAATCCAGTCGGTCCGATCCCTTCAGGATCGGACCCGGTCACGAAAAAGCCCGGCCGCCTCGCGGTCGGGCTTTTTCGTTGTCGGAACGGTACCGCCGCAGGGATGCGCGGCGGTGCGTGAGAACTCAGGCTGCGCGGACCGCCACGGTGGCGTGCTCGGCCTGGACCAGGACGTCGAGGGCGCGCCAGGGCTTCTGCATGTAGACCGCCCGGCTCGGGATACGCCCGGCACCCTTGGCGTCGCCGCCGGAGGTCAGCACCACCCGCACGTCCGGCCACCGGCGCCCGACGGCCGTGGCGAGGTCGATTCCGTCCATGCCGGCGCCGAGGCGTACATCTGCGAACAACAGGGCGACGTTGCCGCCGGAGCGTTCGAGCACGGAGATCGCCGCCTCGGCGCTGTCACAGGCGATGACATCGAGGTCGCTCTCTTCGAGCACGGCCGTCGCGAGGTCGCGCACGGCAGCGTCGTCCTCGACCACGAGGGCGATCGGACAATCTGGCAGGGGCTGGGCCATGAAGTCTCCTTCTCTGTTGAAGCGAAGTCGGGCTCTGTTGAAGCGAAGTCGGGGTTGGATCGAAGGCAGGTCTTCGGCGCGACGGCGTGCGTTGGTACCGATCGAGGAGACAATCGGTTCGAGCGCTGATTCTCTGTGAGTGATGCTGCGCTGCCACGTCTTGTTGGACAAGGGTCGCAAGTGCGAATTCGGCTATGCGGTTCCCGCAACCCTCGATTCCGGTCGGGCATCCGTGGTCCTTCGCGCCGCCGTCATCGTCTTCTCGCCACGGTGTGGGTCCATCGCAGGGATGCGGTGCGTCTCTTGCATCGAAGCGGCACAGCCTCGGTCCGGCGGCGGGTTAACGTTCTGTTCACCACGATCGCCCGAGTGTCGGGGCTTCGATGACGAAACGGCAGGTGCGCGAAGCGGGGTCGCTCACCGGCGGATGGGAGGCGCCCCGCCCGAATCCCACAGGAGGTGTCTGCCTGCCATGTGCCGTTTTCTCGCCTATTCCGGTGACCCCGTCTTCCTGACCGACCTCGTCTGCGCGCCGACGCATTCGCTGGTTCACCAGTCGCTGCACGCGACGGAGGCGAAGACCGAGACCAACGGCGACGGTTTCGGCATCGGCTGGTACGGCGAGCGGGCCGAGCCCGGCCTCTACCGCGATGTCTGCCCGGCCTGGTCCGACGAGAACCTCGTCAACCTGTGCCAACAGGTGCGGGCGCGGATGTTCTTCGCCCATGTCCGTGCCTCGACGGGCACGGCGACGACGCGGGCGAACTGCCACCCCTTCGCCCATGGCCGGCACCTGTTCATGCACAACGGGCAGATCGGCGGCTACCACAAGATCAAGCGCCGCCTCGAAGCCCTCATCCCCGACGATCTCTACGACGTCCGGCGCGGCACCACGGATTCGGAAGCGATCTTCCTCCTGGCCCTCGCCAACGGCCTCGCCGAGGACCCCGTCGGTGCGATGGCCCGCACCCTCTCGATCGTGCGCGATCTCATGCAGGCCGCCGAAGCGGCCGAGCCCCTGCGCTTCACCGCCGTGGTCACGGACGGCGAGACCCTCACCGCCTATCGCTGGGCCTGCGACGGGCGGCCCCCGAGCCTGTATTACCGCCAGACCGAGACCGGCCTCGTGGTGGTCTCCGAGCCCATCGACGGGTGCCGCGAAGGCTGGAACGTGGTGCCGAAGGGCGGTACCCTCCAGGCGACGCGCGGGGGCAGCGTGGTTCTGCGCGGACCCGATCAGGCCGTGGCCGAGCGCATGGCGGCCTGACGTCCGGCGCAGCGCCGCACGGGTTGCGGGCGGCGCGCGAAGGGCGGACAACCCGCGCAGGTCCAACTGCGCGGGAGCCGACGATGACGTATCCGAACGTGAGCCTGCACATCGCTGGTGCCTGGGCCCAGGGCGCCGGCGGCGAGACCCTGCCGGTCCTCAACCCGGCCACCGGCGAGACGCTCGGCACCTGCGCCGTCGCCACCCCGGCCGATCTCGACCGCGCGCTCGCGGCCGCCGCACGCGGCTTTGCAGCCTGGCGTCGGGTCTCGGCGTTCGAGCGCGGCAAGACCATGCGCAGGGCCGCCGATTTCCTGCGTCAGCGCGCCGACGGCATCGCCCGCATCATGACCCTGGAGCAGGGCAAGCCCCTGGCCGAGGCGCGGATGGAAACCCTGGCGGCCGCCGATGTCGTCGACTGGTTCGCGGCGGAGGGGCAGCGCGCCTACGGCCGCATCATCCCGGCCCGCGCCGACGGCGTCGTCCAGATGGTCCTGCGCCAGCCCGTGGGGCCGGTGGCGGCCTTCACCCCCTGGAACTTCCCCATCAACCAGGCCGTCCGCAAGGTCTCGGCCGCCCTCTGCACCGGCTGTCCGGTGATCCTGAAGGGACCGGAGGACACTCCGGCGAGCTGCGCCGAACTCGTGCGCGCCTTCCTCGATGCCGGCGTGCCGGGCGACGTGCTCTCGCTCGTCTATGGTGATCCGGCTGCGATCTCGGGTTATCTCATCCCGCACCCGGTCATCGCAAAGATCTCGTTCACGGGCTCGACCGCGGTCGGCAAGGAACTCGCGGCCCTGGCCGGGCGCCACATGAAGCGGGTGACGATGGAGCTCGGCGGCCATGCCCCGGCCCTCGTCTTCGCCGACGCCGACATCGAGCAGGCGGTGGCCGTCCTCGGCGCCAACAAGTTCCGCAACGCCGGACAGGTCTGCGTCGCACCGACCCGCTTCCTCGTCCACGATTCGATCTATGAAGTGTTCCGCGATCGCTTCGTCGCCTTCAGCGAGGCACGCAAGGTCGGCGACGGTCTCGATCCCGAGACCACCATGGGGCCGCTGATCCATGCCCGGCGCCTGGAGGCGATGGAATCCCTCTGCGCCGACGCCGTCGCCCGCGGGGCGGACCTGCGGACCGGGGGGCACCGCATCGGCAACCGCGGCAACTTCTTCGCCCCCACGGTGCTCTGCGACGTGCCGGTCGAGGCCCGCATCATGAACGAGGAGCCGTTCGGGCCCGTCGCGCTGATCCAGCGGTTTTCCGACGACGAAGCGGCTTACGCCGAGGCCAACCGCCTGCCCTACGGTCTCGCGGCTTATGCCTACACCCGCTCTGGCACACGGGCGACCGAGGTCTCCGCACGGGTTCACAGCGGGATGATCGGCATCAACCACCACGGTCTGGCCCTGCCCGAGACGCCGTTCGGCGGCGTCGGCGATTCGGGCTACGGCAGCGAAGGCGGCTCGGAGGCCATCGAGGCCTACCTCACCACGAAGTTCGTGAGCCAAGCGAGCGTAGGGGGCTGAGGGCGGGACTTCGGAGCTGCGCGTCCCTCCGCTGGGTCGGTCGGATGATACGTAATACCAACTCCCATTGATCAGCACGCATGTGCCCATTGGCGCAATCCGATGGAGGTGATGCGCCAGGGCTGGGCGATAATCCTGTTCCAGGCGTCGCAACAGTGGTCGAGGATGTCGGCATAGGATCGGAAGATGCGATTGCCGACCCAGTTGTCCTGCATGAACTGCCAGAGGTTTTCGACGGGGTTGAGTTCGGGTGAGCGCGCCGGCAGGGGCAGTAGGATGATCTTGTCGGGGACGGGCAGCTTCCTGGTGGTGTGCCAGCCGGCCTGATCGAGCAGGAGCACGGCGTGGGCACCCGGAGCGACGGTCGCAGCGATCTCTTCGCGGTGATGGGCCATGGCTTCGGTGGTGCAGCGGGGCATGACCAAGCCTGCGCCGACGCCCGGGCCGGACAGATCGCTCCGACGATGTAGGCCGAGGCCGTGCGCTGATCCTTTGGGGCCGAGGGACGCGTTCCACGCTTGGCCCAGCGTCGGGTGAGCGTGTTCTTCTGGCCGACACGGGCCTCGTCGCAGAACCAGATCTCTACGGGCTTGGCCCCGACAGCCTGCGCGATCTGCGCCAGACGGTCGGGGAAGCCTTTTTGAAAACGGCGGCGGCCTCGGGGGCCTGGGCATGATGGCGCGGGCGAGCCGAGAGTTTGCGGTAGCCCATCGCCCGCAAGACCCGGCTCAAGGTCTGCTCGGAGACCGATACGCCGTGATCCTCGCACAGGATCTGGGTCAGATCGCACAAGCGCCAGCGGACCACGCCGTGGGCGGCGGGTGTCGGCCCCTGTTCGACCAGGGCCCTGAGAACCTCCCGCTGGTCGGCGTTCAGGCGCGGACGGGCACCCGGGGCCTTGCCGTCGGTCAGCCCGTCCGGGCCATCGGCGTTGAAGGCCACGACCCAATCACGCACCGTCTGCAACCCGACCCCACCGATCTCGGCCGGCTCCGAGCACAGACCGCCCGCGGCGATCACCGACAGCGCTAACAGGCGGCGGGTCTGGGCCGGGTCACGTGAACCCTCGACCAGGACGCGCAGGGCCTCGGCATCAAAATCCGTCCGCAGCGGCACCGGAGCAGCCATCGCATCCTCCTCAGGCTCCAAAACCAGAGGACGGAATCATGGCCCAGATCGCGACGCTACCCCGCGTGAGTCTCGTTCAACGAGGTTTGGTATAACGTGTCGCGCGCGGTGGCACGACGATGCTGAAATCACCCCACGACCGCTCGCTCGGTATCAGTGGGGTTTCTATTGTTCGCCTCGGCTAATGGTGGGCGGCGCACACTCGATACTGGCGCTGTGTAGCCGGAATGATGCGATCCGTGTCGGCGCTCGAGACGAACGGCTCCGGGTCTCCGTTGCTCTCGGCGATGAATCGCTCGCTGCCTGCCGCGACTGCGACCATGGCCTGCCAGATCGACACCACGAACTCGAACCAGAGGGCGCACGCCATGACCGCGGTCGCAGCGCGGATTTGGGAACGTTCGGAACGTCCCATTGATGCCGAGGCCGAGCAGGCGCGTGCAGGAGATGGCTGCATGATCGCGCCCCACGTTTCCTCGGGCAGATGCGCCGCTATCACTGTCCAGGCGGCGGATAGAGGAAACGACGCGGGGGGCTGACCAGGATCTACCCAATTTAGAGCAGCAAGGCGGCCGCGAACCATTCGGTGCTCCGCGTCCTGAAGTAGTCGGTGATCCCGGCGGTGATGCGTTGGACCCTGGTGAGCATGTCACGGCGCCTTATAGCCTGTGCCCATCGCGCGAAGGCAGGGTCGAGCAGTGACAAGGCGTGCATCATGGCGGTCTCCGCCGACGGGCAGGTGGTTGGGGCATCACCGTCTGGTCTGATTGAGGGTGATGATGCAGGCGGCGAGGGTTGTGAAGGCTTGGTAGATGTCGGCGCGGCGCTCGTAGGGGACGGGCAGGCGTCGGAAACGGTTGAACCAGGCGTGGGTACGCTCGACGACCCAGCGGTGAAGGCCGAGCTTCTCGCTACTCTCGATCCCACGGGCGCGGCACTCCTGGCGACGGGCACGGGCGTCTTAGGCCGTGTCGGCATGAAGCTTGTGGGGACGGCGGCGTTGGCGACCGCGTCGGCCGCTGCGCACAGGCGGGATCGCATCCAGGGTCGGGGCCATTATCGCGCTGTCGTGGCGGTTGGCTCCCGTGAAGGTCAGGCCGAAAGGTGTGCCGCGGGCATCGACGACAAGGTGGCGCTTGGTGCCCGGCTTGCCGCGATCCGTCGGGTTCGGGCCAGTCGCAGGCCCCCATTTTTCGCCGGGACAGACGCGCTGTCCAGGCTGGCCCGGCTCCAGTCGAGCTGATCGGCTTCGTGAAGTCGCCCCAGCAGCACCCCATGCAGGCGGACCCAGACGCCCGCCGCCTGCCGATCCCGCAGGCGACGCCAGCACGTCATCCCCGAGCTACAGCCCATCTCGGCCGGCAGCATCTCCCGGGGCAATCCCGAGCGCAGCACGAACAGGATGCCGGTCAGGGCCGCACGGTTCTCGATGGAGCGTCGCCCGCCCTTCGGACGCGGCCGGGGAGGTGGACGTAGTGGTGCGATCTCATGCCAGAGATCGTCCGGAAGAAGACAGCGACCCATGCAACACCAACGCACGACCGCCCTCACGGCACCGTTCTGTTGGGCGCTCTAAGTGCCTTGCAGCGACCCAATGGTCAGTGGCCAAGCGCGCCATATCACTATCTGATCACGCCATTCGATCGGGCGACCGCTTCCCAAAGGTCGGGCATCCATCTGCCGGACATTTCCGATTGTCGATCGATTCCGAAAACGCGTCCCTCGTCTTTATCGGGGTTCCTTTCCGGGAAAGCGTGGCCAGCACGCCACATTGTGACGTGACCCGAAGCGCCGGGGTCTTACGCCGTCTGAAAACAGCCTGCCCGGATCGCGAAGGCAGGCGTGGGATAATCCGGTGTTCGAAGACGATCACCTGCGATGGCATCGTGCTGGCCGATCAACCAAGCCATCGCTGCATGCCGGATCAGGTCGGACGGATTGCCGTCGATATCGAGCGGCATGGTGGCCGTCAGGCGTAAAAGGGAGAGGGCCGCATCTGAGCATGCTGTCGAAGCATCGCCACGATCACCCGGATGGCGGGGCGCACGTAGCGGGACCGGGGCCAGACAGCATGGATCGGCATTTCCGCACCGGCGTGATCGTCCAGCACCGTGCGGAGCCCACCGCTCGCGAGGTGTTCGGCCAACAGCCAGGTGGGGAGCTGGCACAGGCCACCGCCGGCGAGCGTCGCTGCCACCATCGCCTCGCCGTCGCTCAGTTCGTGACGCGCGCGCACCGGGACGGATGTGATGGTCCCATCCGCCTGCCGCAGCAACCAAGCGGGGTGCCCGTCCCGCCGCCAGCCGGTAATGCAGTCCCGCGAGGCGAGGTCGGCCGGCATCGATGGCGTACTGGCCTGCCCCCATTCAGTGGCCCAGGTTTGAAGTTAGTGCATCGTCGGTCGTGTGACGATGGCAGGGCGAGCGGACGGCACTGATCCGCTCGGTT
>NZ_LMMW01000039.1:0-9920 GCF_001422845.1 Methylobacterium sp. Leaf100
GGCACCATCTCGATCGCCGCCATCGCCAAGCGCCTCGGGGTGAGCCGGGACACGTTCTACAGCTACTTCCCCCAGGCCCGGGCCCGCAGCCAGGCCGCCGCGGCCGCGACCGCTTCCGACGGGGAGGCCTGACCCCATGCCGATCCGGCACGAGCACCGCTTCTTCTACCCCATCGACTGGCCCCAGCTCTCGGCCGTGATCCGCTTCCAGCGGGCAGGGGGGCGATGCGAGGTCTGCGCCCGCCCGCATGGCCAGCGGGTGTTCCACCTCGGCGATGGCCGGTGGTGGGACGGGGAGGCGGCCTCGTGGCGCGATGGGGCAGGGCGCTTCATCTGCCTCGCCATCGGCAGCGACGACATCCTCGGGCAGGTGCGGACCACGCGCGTGGTCCTGGCCACGGGGCACCGCGATCATGACACGGCCAACAATCGCTCGAGGAACCTCACAGCGTTCTGCCAGCGCTGTCACATGAACCACGATCGTCCCGAGCATCGGCGCCGGCGATGGCGCACCCTGTTCCGAAGGAAGGCGCTCGGCGACCTGTTCAAGGGTCCGTATCCGAACGCCTGACCCGAGAGGTCCGGGGGCCGAGCACGGCCGCGGAGGCCGCTGCAGGACGGTTCGCTAGCGCAGCCCCCCGCCACTTCAAGAATGTCGCCAACGGCCAAGCTTTGCTACCGCGGCGCGGAAACCGGCTGGGATGGGGCAGGATGCGGTCAGTGAGCGACGGCGGAGCGAACGACACCAGGGCCGCCCGGCTCCGGCGCCTGTGGCGCAGCCACGATACCAACGTCCGCACCAGCGGCCTCGCCCTCGGACGGCCTGCGCTGGTGGCAACAGGGCAGGGGGCCCTTCGCCGGCCGGCCCACGGCATGACGGCGCGGGAGTTGATCGCCATGGCGCGGGCGGCCCGATCCGGCAGCGCATCGCCGATGCCGGGATCTCAATTCGACACGCGGCGGATCGATTGGCCCTGACCAAGCGGGTAACCAGCGACCCTGCATCCTCCTCGCGAGCCATGTTGCGTACCGGCTCAGCCGTGAGATGGACGATCCTCCCCGCCGGCCCGTGAGCAGATCGGGCGGCGGGGCTGCTTCATTGAAAATTAACTATACGCCCCCCATTTGAGGGTCATACCGATCGCGGCTCTGCCGCTGGATCGGAAAGCGGCCACGATGCCGGGATGGGGTGACGCCGGATGTACGCGCACCGTGTCTCAGCGTCCGTGGCCGTTGCCATGTCCGGGCCTGGGCTGGGCTGGGCTGGCGCTTAACGGTTTGTTGCCGATGTTCCTTCAGGTTGCCTCCATCTCTTGAGGATCCTGACCGATGCGCGTTCTACTGATCGAGGACGATGCGTCGGTCGCGCAAAGCATCGAGCTGATGCTCAAATCCGAGCGGTTCAACACCTACACCACCGATCTCGGTGAGGAGGGGATCGATCTCGGCAAGCTCTACGACTACGACATCATCCTCCTCGACCTGAACCTGCCCGACATGTCGGGCTACGAGGTGCTGCGCGCGTTACGCGTGTCGAAGGTGAAGACCCCGATCCTCATCCTCTCCGGCATGGCCAGCATCGAGGACAAGGTGAAGGGCCTGGGCTTTGGCGCCGACGACTACCTGACCAAGCCCTTCCACAAAGACGAACTCGTCGCCCGCATCCACGCCATCGTGCGCCGCTCGCAGGGCCATGCCCAGTCGGTGATCACCACCGGCGACCTGGTGGTGAACCTCGACGAGAAGACCGTGGCCATCGCCGGCAACCGGGTGCACCTCACTGGCAAGGAGTACCAGATGCTGGAGCTCCTCGCCCTGCGGAAGGGCACGACCCTGACGAAGGAGATGTTCCTCAACCACCTCTACGGCGGCATGGACGAGCCCGAGCTCAAGATCATCGACGTGTTCATCTGCAAGCTGCGCAAAAAGCTCGCCAACGCCTCCGGGGGCCAGAACTACATCGAGACGGTATGGGGCCGCGGCTACGTCCTGCGCGAGGGTGCGCCCGAGATGCGTGCGCTGGCCAGCTGACGCTGGCGTCCCCGGCTAAATTTCGACGTTAGGTTCCCGGTAACCCTTCGCCCTCAGCCTGACGCGCATGACCAAGCGCACCATCAAGACCACCAGGGCCGCCCTGTGGGCTGCGTCGCTCGCCCTCTGCTGCCTTGCCGCGTTCACGTTCATGCGCGCCACACAGGCCGCTGATCACAGGGCCCTGGTGTCGCTCGGGCGAGACCCGGAGACCACCGGTTCGGTTGTGATGAAACCGATGAGATGGTGTGGCGTCGCCCCTTGGTGCCGGTAACGGGTTGAGCCGTACAGATCCACCTCAGGATGCGATAGCGCGCCTATGTGCGATCATGCTTAGCGAGAATGTGCTCGATCCCCTCTGTCACGAGGGCCTCAATCGAGTTACCTGCCCTGCCATGCTCGCTCACAAGATCGCGTGATAACTCCCTGATTTTCAATACGAGTTCGCGGTCGAGCCAAACCGTGAACGCCTGACGGTTTGCTCGATGATCCCGCCGATTAGGTAAAGGTGTAGGTGTATCTTTAGGTTGAGTTTTAGCTTCAAACTTATTAGGCACGTCGAGGATGGGCTGTTCGCCTATCGTGAACGCTGCCGAGAGACCGGGCTTCTTAGCCATTCTGCTTCTCCACGCGCTTACGCTTCACCTTCAACCCGATTTGCTTCGCTACCCATCGAAACAATGCTTCGACCTCCTCAGCGCCTTTCCCATCAGGCTCTAATTCCTGAATGGTCCTTCCATCGTTGAAACAGGATTTGAACCCCTTCCGATGGCTCACCGTTGGAGCTCCGTTGGAGTTACCGATAGGAATTCCCCTTGCAGAAAAACCCTTAGAGGCTTCTTTCACATCATTTTTTCGGCCAGATACATCAACGTCGGAGAATATAACGAAATGTTTCTTTCCGATGCCTTCCAACATAGAAGCTGTACTCGGCACGGCGTCCATGTCTGCGAGACTGGTTCGCGACGGGATTAGCACGAGATCCGATAATTCAGCTGCGCGCTTTCCCATCGCTTCCGATTTACCGGCCGTATCGATGAAAACGAGTTCGGCCCCTTGTGCTTCGAATGCCTTAAGTGTCGGTTCTAGGAAATCTGGCGTGGTTTCTGGCCGGACGGGGGGGCCGTCGACCTGTCGACGGGTCGACCACATTCGAAGAGTCGCCTGAGGATCTGTGTCCACAATCGCGGTAAGGATGCCGGCCTGGTGGGCTGCTACGGCGAGGTGGGCTGTTAGGGTGGATTTACCAATCCCCCCTTTGAGCCCGACGAGGCTGACGACGTGCACGGAGCACCTCCACGAATCAAACGAATGCGATTTATACCGTTTAGGTGTACGGGGTAAATATACCGTTACGGTTTACTTTTAGGTGTAGGTTTACGGAAAGTGTGTCCTTGTTAGGCTCTCCTCTCTGCCCAACATCGTGCTTGCGTCCCGTTGATAGGCGAGTGGCAAAACGGTATGCACCAGCGGCACCTCAGGAGACCGGGCCGTGTGACCTGTTTCCTCCGAAATGGGCCGGCCTGTACAGCTACTGGTGGGATCGAGGCGGCCCACGACAGGCCCGCCATATCCGATTTAGGTGTAAGTTTACGTAAAAGTTTACTTTTAGTGTAGACCGCGCTTGACTGCCTATTATCGTGCCTACATCCCACTGATAGGCGAGTAGCAGAACGGTACGCCTGACCAGCGTTTGAAGATGCCGGGCAGAGGGACCTGTTTCCTCCGCAGCGGACCGGCGGTACCGTGGTTGGCAGGGTTGGGGCTTCTCCCGATAGGCCCACGCTGGATCCGGGATATCCCAGAGGCTCAAAGTGACTGAGCTGGGGCTATCTGGGTAGGAACTTATGCTTGCGTCTTGATAGCCTTCGCAAGCACCTCATTCATCCGAGTCTGCCAACCGGCGCCCGTGGCCTTGTAGGCTTCCACCACATGGGGATCGAGACGGAGGGTCAGGCTCACCTTCGGTGCTTCGGACCGCGGCCGACCGCGTCCACGCTTGGGAAGGAGCGCATAGATGTGCGCCGGCATCTCTGCCGCAGGACGCAAGCTCGCAAGCTGCTCATCGGTCAGCTCCGGGTTGTCCGAGACCTCATCCCAGTCCTCCTGCGAAAAGCCCAGGGGGGCTAGATCAGCTTTTTGAGCGGTAACGGTCATAGGCAGCCCTTTCCTTCGGGTTGGCCGGGCGCAGGCTCACGATGTCGAAGGCCTGCGTTCCGAGGGGTGAGACGACGACAGCGACGACGAGCGTTCCATTCCAGTCGCCGATCAGAAGGTAGCGCGTCCGGCCCCGTTCGCTCGGGTAGGTCGGCAGATACAGGGCGGTTTCGCCATCGAACGAGGCGTCGAACTCGGCGAAGTCCAGCCCGTGCTTGAGCAGGTTCGCTCGCCGTTTGATCTCGCTCCACGTCGCGCTCATGCGAATATATGTAGGGGCGTTAAATCACCGGCGCAACGAATAAGAGCCCCTACAGAAATTTCTGGTGCCGTTTCCATACCTCGCTGCGCCGGGCGAGGAGCGGCACCGGAGGATGAACCCCCAAGCGTTCCCATATCGGCGGCCAGGATGGGTAGGCAGCCGACGCTGCACGAGGGGGCCAGTATGCGTCGTTGATCGACCCGGCCGACTCCCTACCGTTGACTTAACCGTGTTACCCGGCCGACATGCCATGTCCGGCCGCGCTCGCTCGTGCGAGTCGTGGGCGGACATCAGGAGAGATCACCGCCGCGAGATAGACCCTGAAACGACTACGGCCCCCCTGTCGCCAAACAGGAGGGCCGCGAAATCGAAATGGTCTGTGAGGACCCAACACAATCCCTCACAAGCCATAGAGCGCCCTCGGGTGTCAAGCGGGAACGCCAATTCCCGCATCGAGAAGTCGTGCCTTGTGCTTGCCGCGGCCCGAGAGGGTTGAGGACGATGTTTCACGCAACCATGCGGGGTGCGATCGAGGACGCGCGAACGCTTGCGCAGATGGATGCCCTGTCACGCCAGGTGTGGCAGGCGCACGGAGCAGGGGCCGTCGACGATGACGAGGCCCAACATCTAGCTGAACAGCTGCACGCCCGGCGGGGGGCGATTCGCGATGGCATCGTGCCGGTCGGGATCCCTGCCCGCCGGCCGAGCCTGTTCCCGACCCGTCGGGCACCGGTGTCGCCGGATCGCCTGGCCTCGCGCGATCGGCGTCGACACCTGGCCGCGTCGGGCCCAATGCCGCCGGCACTGGCGGCGCGCTTCACGACAGGCCAGCTCGCGGTCCTGCGCATCGTCGGCGACGAGGTCGCGGCCAAGGGCGTGTGCGGACTGTGCATCGATGCCATCGCCGCCCGAGCCGGTGTGTGCCGACGGCTCGCTCAAGCCGCCATCCGTCTGGCAGCGAGCGACGGGCTGCTGACCATCGAGGAGCGTCGCCACCAGGGCCGGAAGAACTCGCCCAACCTCATCCGGGTGATCAGCCGGGAATGGCAGGCATGGATGCGTCGTACCCGGCGTAAGCCCACTGACCGGCAGGGACAGTCTCAACCGGCCTCATCTGGGAGGGGGGTAGGGTGCAGAACGATTCATCCCACGGATACAGGGGTGTTAAGTTCGGGGAAAACCGAAGCCAGCGGCACTGTCGTAGAGCTGCCGGCACGGCAGAGTCGGACCCGACCATGAGGGGATCTGGAATCGGTGCGACCGGTCCGGACGGCGGAGCCATGCCGAGGGCGCATCCGGCCGGGCGGAAAAACGAACGATTGGGATGATCAAGTGGGATGCCTGGGCGGCGCGGCCCGAGCTCGTCGCAATGCTAGCCACGGGCGTTCAGGGGAGGTGGGCAAAGACAACGCCATTCCCGCTGGGCATTCCAACGGCTAACCAATCGATCACGATTCTGTGATGGCTGGATTAAAGTGCTTTCTGGATTCTACTGAGGTTTCGCGCGGAAACCCGTCATTCTACGAAGAACTGTTGCAGTAATGGCATAGCGGCTCGGGAGATGGCAGAATACGCATAGGTTAAATAGAGATGATTTGAACCGTAAGGACCCACCCCGTGCTGAAGACCCTCCTCACTGGCGCTGCCTCTGTTCTCTTCGTAGGAGCTGCTTCTGCTGCCGATCTCCCGCGTCGCGCAGCACCGCCGGTGTTCGTGCCGGTGCCGGTGTTCACCTGGACCGGCTTCTACGCGGGTTTCAACGCGGGGTACGCCTTCAACGAGAGCGACCGGATTCGCACCACCGGCATCGGCGCTCTGCAGAACAACGTCAACGCCGGCCTTCGCCGCGGTGATGTCCGTCTCTCCCAGGAAGGCTTCACCGGCGGCGGCCAGATTGGCTACAATCTCCAATTCACTCCGGGTTCCGGCGTCGTTGTCGGCTTCGAAGCCGATGCGCAGTACACCGACCTCCAGCGCACCCAGGTCGACAACATCTTCCTGCCGGTGTTCAACCCAAACCGCCTGACCAACACCTATCGTTCGGAGCTCGGCTTCCTCGGAACTGTGCGCGGCCGCATCGGCTACGCCTTCGACCGCGTCCTCGTGTACGGCACCGGCGGTTTCGCCTACGGCGATGTGTCCCAGAACATCAGCTTCACCACCGGCATCCCGCAGACCTATGCCGGTTCGCGCTCGCAGATCGAAACCGGCTACGCCTACGGCGGCGGCATCGAGTACGCCCTGCCCACCGAGTCGTTCCTGAACTTCTTCAAGTCCAGTGCCGTGACGGTCAAGGCGGAGTACCTGCGCTACGATCTCGGCACCAAAAACCTCCTCGTTGGCACCACGGGTGGTCCTGGCATCGGCTACAACTCCCGCTTCACCACCGAGGGTAGCCTCGTGCGCGCTGGCGTGAACTACAAGTTCGGCTCGTACTAGGACTGGTGGGATTTTCAGGTTCGACCTGAGCGTTCCTAGCCCCGATCAACCAAGCCACTTCCGCTGAGGCAAACCCCAAGGAGAGATCCTTGGGGTTTTGTCATTCAAGGGGGAGCTGCGGCGAATGTGGCATTCTCGATTTTAGCGCTCACGCTGCCAGTGCTTGGCATGTACCCAGCGCCACCGACGAGGGAATCGAAGCGAGGGCGGCATGACCGGCACGGCGCGGCCCACCACCGATTTCCTAGCCGTCGCTCTGGAGAATGGAGAGTTGCGTCAGCAGCTTGCCGAGGTTCAAGACCAGTGCATCGAGCTTGCTGTCGACGCAGGCGAACTGCACGCCGAGATCGATAGACTTCGCGCGCAGCTGCATGACGCCGAACGCGCATGCGATCGGTGGCGTGCCCTGGCCGAGCAACGGTTGGCCGGTTGAACCGGCAACTTGCGAGCCTAGCCTGACCCATCAGGTGCGGCCTCGACACGAAGACGGCAGGGCTCTTAGCCCCGCCGCTACGCTGTGATTGGATCACCCCAACGTTGAGGGGGCGAAGCTGGCCTAGAGAGCCGATGCGTCAGCGACGACGCGCCGTGCCGTCGGCGCCCGCGGGGTCAGCGAGGGCGTGGTCGTCAGCTCGGAAGCCGGGCGCACCGCCGCGGTGACACGTGCCTGCTCACGGTAGAGCGTCGGGGTGACGGTGATGCGCTCGTCGGCCATCGCGGTGCCCGCCAGAGTGACGGACGCCAGGGCAGCGAGGACGAAGGTACGAACGGTCATGATGTCGATTCCTCTGGTGGGCCGGGGCCTGCCCCGGTTCATGAGAGGAATATGCTTTGCACTGCACCATCATTCAAACAGATCGGATCGATAGCCAGTATCGATAAGATCAATGATTGGCGGTTGCTTGATCGGGGATACGAGATCGCCGTTCGCCATGGCCGAAACGAAGAACGGCGAGGCTTTCGCCCCGCCGTCGCGCCAGGATGGAATGGTAGTGGGAAAGGGGCCTAGAGTCCCATCATCGCCTGCGAGGTGCCGACGACGGTGAAGATCAGGCCGGCGATGAACACGCCCGCCATGAGATACGAGAACCCGGTCAGCGCCATCGCGAGACCCTTCCTCACGGTCCTCAGCAACGGTTTCCACCCGAGGTCTGGCCGTACTGCATCACGGGGAAGTTCTGCTGGTTGGCGTTGCCCTCGGCGGCCGAGCTCATCGGGCAACCACCATACGACGGCACGCGGGACGGGGCGTAGACCGAACCGGTGGTCTGAACCTCAGACCCGAACGAG
Source organism: Methylobacterium sp. Leaf100 (assembly GCF_001422845.1). Taxonomy (NCBI): domain Bacteria; kingdom Pseudomonadati; phylum Pseudomonadota; class Alphaproteobacteria; order Hyphomicrobiales; family Methylobacteriaceae; genus Methylobacterium; species Methylobacterium sp. Leaf100. The sequence goes on from NZ_LMMW01000039.1 coordinate 8,180, forward strand.
GTGTAGCGCGACGGACGCTCACCGGCCACGGCGGACGAGATCGAAGCAACGCCAAGGATAAGGGCAGCGGTGGCGGTGGCGATACGGGTCTTCATGGCTGGTCTCTCAAGCTCCTTTACAGGACTGACCTGGGTTTCAGGTCCGTTTCTCTGTGTGTGAACCTAATATGGGGTGTCTCTTTCATTCTGGACGTGTCGATCCGCACGCACCATCGCGGATTAAGCGACAGGGGCACTATGCGAGCCATCGATGCGTCGGAGCACTCTTCCAAACCCTCCAACAGCATGGCCGACATGGATCGTGTTCCGTTGCCATAGGTGCTCGACCGGAAGTTTCGCCGAGGTCAAATCAACACCTGGCAAGTGAAAGTTTTATTGCTCGATTGTTTCTGCGCAGATGCAATTGCATATCACTGGCTTCTGCGGGTAATGCCAGAGGCACCGTACAGTATGGAACCATCGTGATGACCGAACCTGAAACAGCCCTATCAGCCGATTACGTCGAGCTGAGCGCTGACATCGTTTCAGCCTATGTCTCCAACAACTCCGTTCCTGCAAGCGAGCTTGGCAAGCTGATCGTGGGTGTGCATGCCGCGGTCATCGGCCTTGCCACAGGCGGCTCTGCCGCGGCGGAAAAGGAGCAGAGTGCGAAGACGACCCCTGCGGAGATCCGGAAATCCATCACGCAGGACGCCCTCATCAGCTTCGAGGACGGGAAACCCTACAAGACCCTGCGCCGACACCTGACGATCCGGGGGATGACGCCCGAGGCCTATCGCGCGAAGCACGGCCTGCCTGCCGATTATCCCATGACGTCCGCGGCCTACTCGGCTCAGCGATCCAAGCTTGCCAAAGCCCTTGGACTTGGTCAGCAGCGCAAGGGAACGAGCTAGGCTCTTCCAAACCGAGGCGCGTACAACCCAACGAGGCAGTTTCCAACGCACCGGCCCAAAATGAAGCCGAAGTGCGCAGGGCGATGGCAGGCGGCTGAGACGGCCTCGTATCGCAGAACAGGCAACACCAGCGAGGATTGGGTCCAATCCCCATAGGGAAGGGGATCCACCGGTATACATCCAATCCGTCGACTGCCGTTTCTTTCAGCTTGCGGAAACCGCGGAGAGACGCTCTTTGCAGGCGATTGCCATAGCTGGTCCTCTGGCATCCCACACTGAAACTTTCAGCCCGCGGCGTCATCGCACGACGGGCTGTTTTTTTGGAACAAAGGCATTCACCGGACGTTGGTGATCCTCGCCAATCTACAAAAGTAAATACAAAGTAAAAGCTACAGTTTCCCACAGCATCTTCGATCTATTCGTGGTGTTGCCGAAATGCACTAGAGGCCGGAGGCTCGGGTTTGCTAAGCCGAGATCACACCGCACCGAGAGTGCGCCTCTGATTTCCGGCAGCCGCCCCATGTTCAAGACGCTCTTCCTCGCCAGCACTGCCGCCGCCCTCCTCGTGGGCGCTGCCTCGGCCGCCGACCTTCCGCGCCGCGCGGCTCCGCCGGTGTTCGTGCCGGTGCCGGTGTTCACCTGGACGGGCTTCTACGCCGGTTTCAACGCCGGTTACGGCTTCGACGCCTCCAGCAACAGCGCCCCGACCGTCATCGGCGTGAACRGCGCCAGCACCCTGGTTCTGCCGGGYACCACCCAGGCGATCGCCTTCGGCAACGGCCGCAGCAACGACGGCTTCGTCGGCGGTGGYCAGATCGGCTACAACTACCAGTTCACCCCGGGCTCCGG
>NZ_LMMW01000040.1:0-10264 GCF_001422845.1 Methylobacterium sp. Leaf100
CCGACCGAACCGAGCGGATCAGTGCCGTCCGCTCGCCCTGCCATCGTCACACGACCGACGATGCACTAACTTCAAACCTGGGCCACTGAATGGGGGCAGGCCACAGGGTGACGGGCGTGGTGGCCGCGACCAGCTACTGCTCACGGGTGCGCTTACGCTTGCGCCGCAGTTCCATCCGATAGGGATGGCGGACGTAGACGACCTCTCGATCCGGCATACCGCACCTCCGACGCCAATGTACCGGAAGTTTCGGCAAGCCAGTACGGAACGGTCTGATGCTGGCCGTGCCTCGCCCTCCGCTCGCCGGCCGCCGACGGTAAAGGTAGCGTGGGACGGGACAATTCGGTCGTCGACGATGCCCGTCGGTTGAGGTGGCTCACCGTCGGGCCCTCCGGAACGGAAGCAGCTACGGGCTGGCGAGGACCTTGAAGCCGGTCACGTCGGCGTGGCGCAGATGCAGGTGCGCCCCGGCCATGAGCTGCCGCAGCTCGGTGGAGAGCTTGCCGCCAGCGAAACCGGGCTGCACCACGGTGATGTGGAAGACGGGTGGCTTGGGGCGGGCAAGCAGGCGTTCCACGTCGGCGAAGGTCCCCCTGCGGAAGCGATTGCCGCCACCGGTGGTCATCCGCGACTCGATCTTCGAACGGATTCCCTTGCGCCCGCACCACCGGGCCGACTTGATCGCCTGACCGATCACCTCGTAGGCATCGCCGACCCGGGCGCCCGGCTTCGGGCTCTTCGTGCTTTTGCAGTGGTAGATCTCCACCTCGGTCTCGTCGCCCACCTCGCGGATTTCGATGAAGTCGGCGATCTCGCCGCTTCCGTGATCGAAGAAGATGACGGGTGCCGTCCCGGCGTTGAGGCGGGCCTCCATGAACTGGAAGATCGAGAGATGCCCATTCTTGGCGGTTCCGACCTCGGTGTTGATGCAGACACCGCTTCCCGTGAAGTCGATGGGTTCGACGCAGGCCGGATCGAAGGGGGCGTCCTCCGGGTTCCAGGGCGCATGGTACTCGCTGCCCTTCAGCGTTCCGAGATCGACCGTGAAGAAGGAGAGCGGGCGCTCGTTGAGATGGTCGATCAGGGTGCTTGAAGCACCGTGACGTTCCAATTCGATGCCACTCGAGCCGGCCTGATACCGGAAGTGGGGTCCACCCCGGACGTCGTAGACAAGACCGATATCAAGCCCATGCCCGCGTATGGCGACTGGCACCTCGTAGTCCGTGCAGCCGTCGTGATCGGCTATGAGGTCGAAGCCCGTGAGGGGAATTGCCGGCCGTCCGGGAACGATGACGTGCCAGGGACGCGTGTAGACCTCCTTGTCCCAGTCGGCGAGGAACACCGGGGCCGGGAGGCGGTCCACGTCCATGCCCGTGGCGAGGAGGTCCAGGCCGGAATGCGTGACCACCCGACGCGTGCTCGCTAGGCGTTCCGCCAGGCTGTCCATCCAGTCCACGAGCTCGAACAGCCGGGCCGAACTGTTCTGCCATATCTTCGAGGCGCTGCTGACCCCGATGGTGATGTCCACGCCGTCGCGCGTGCCGCCGCCGAAGAAGTGACCCCGCAGGTACTGGCGTGCATCCTCGGGGGCAATCGTACGCTCGACGGACCCGCCGGCCTTCGTGAGGTACTGTTCGGCGCTGCTGTTGGAGGCGCGGTTGCGCATGCCGATGTTGAAGAACTTCATGTCCTCCAGATCGAGGAGGACGCGGTTCAAGGTGTCGGCCGAGAGGCCTCTCAGGTTCCGCCCGGTAATCGCCTCGCTGAGGCGCTGATAGGTGCCATCCTGCCGTTTGGAGGCACAGACGAACAGGAAACCCTTCTCACGGTTGTGGTGGATGACGAAGAGATGGTTGCTGACGTCGGTCAGCCGTTCGTCCTCCGACCAGCGCACCTTCTTGTTCTCGCGGGCGACGAAAACCGCGGTGTTGAAATCCTTGCTCACCGCCGAGTAGACGACGTTCAGGCCGTAGGGGAACTCAATCGACTCATCGATGCGAACGGCATCGGTCAGCCGCCACACCTTCACGTGCATGTAGGGTGTCAGACCGTAGAGGGAGAGCTCCTCGATATCGGGGTCCTGGTGTCGATCAGGGTCGAAGGACTCCAGGATCTCGCGGGCCCGCTCCTCGCGCAGGACGCGGGTTGCGCTGAGGTTCGGGACGATCTCGCTCCAGGCGGCACCCTGGGCGTAGAGTTTCTCCGCCTCGACCTTGATGCTCGATGGGGCGGCGATGAAGGTCGCGTCGCCGAGTGCCTCGCCCGATGTCCGTGCGAACCGACCGATGAACTGGAGCGTCACCGCGAGCGACTTGTGTGGGGTATGGATGGCCGCGATCTTCAGGTTGGGCAGGTCGAACCCCTCGCCCAGCATGTTCACGCAGACGATGCCGTCGAGCTCGCCGCTTCGCAGGTCCGCGATGATGCGCTTCACATGGCCGACGGTGTGGTCGCTCTTGACCAGCTTCAGCTTCAGCTTGGTCACGGCCTCGTAGGCTTCGAGCAGCTCGGTCGCGCGTGCCTTGCTGTCCGTCCGGACCATGAGGCGATGCTGGAACCCGGCCGCCTCGTCCTCGCGGAACTGCCGTTCAGCGGCGACGGCGATTGCCTTGTCCTCCCAGCCCTCTGAGAAATCCTCCACCGGCACATAAGAGATCTGGCCGAAGATGCCGTCGTCGTAGGCCCGCTTCAGGTCGTAGGTGAAGACGAACCGGCCCTTGATCTCCAGTTCGTCGCGCCGGTACGGCGTCGCCGTGAAGAGTGCCCGCTTCGCGTCGGGGAAGCTCTTCAGGAGCTCGGTCCAGGTGAGCGCGGGGCTGTGGTGGGCCTCGTCCACCAGGACGAGGTCGAAGAAGTCCGCCGGCGGCGTCGGCACCCCATCCACGGCTGGGCTGGCGCTGTTGGGCGTGGCGACCACCACGTCGAAGCCTCGCAAGGCCTCCCAGTCCGTGATCTTGGCGTCCGCGTTAAAGACCGCCGGGGGCTCCAGGGTGGACGGGACAGCCCCCAGCCGTTTGAGAACCCCGAGCTGGCGGAAGTCGTCGTAGATTTGCTCCCGCACCAACCGGCTCGGGGTGACGACGAGGACACGGACAGCACGAAGGAGAAAGGCCGACGCCTGCAGCACGGCGGTCTTGCCGGACCCCGTCGGCATCGTGACGATGGCCGGGTCGTTGCGTTGGGCGAAATGGGCCCCGAGAGAAAACAGTGCGGCACGTTGCGCCTCCCGGAAACCGGGCGGGTCGTCGGTCGCGACGGGTATCGCCAGGACCGGGTAATTTCGAGCGAAGTAGCTTGCCGCAGGAGCTTGGCCGTCTGCCATCGGTAATCGTTCCTCCTAAGGAATGATGCCTCCCGAAAGCTCGGCCCGCCGGGCCTGAAGTTCGATGGCATCGGCAGCCCATGGCTGCGCCTGCAACCCCATCCTCGATGGGTGGGAAATCTCTGTTCCCTTTTTGTTCCCCTATCGAACTGGGCGACCGATCCACGGCCGCCCAGTTTCTAGCTTTACTCTAGGTTTAGTTAATGCGGAACTTAGAGGTTATAAGGCGGATCTTTGGGTCGCCCAGCAATGTTCGTCATGACGTCACGAGCAACCCGTGGTCGAGCCGCACGTGTCGCATTTGAGGCAGGTTCCGTTTCGCACGAGGGTGAAGTTCGCGCATTCGGGGCAGGCCTCGCCGACATAACCCTTCATTTTCGCCTCCGCGCGGCGGTCGGAGACCGTACGCTCGGGTTTGGCGAAGGGTAGTGCCTCGACCAATGTCTCTGCGATGCCGGCCGGGATCGGTTCGGACTTCAACGCCGTGGCACCGCGCATTGCATGGACCACGCCGCCTGCCGGAGTTGTAACGCCGGCCGAGGACGCTCCCACCCCGACCGCGCCGCCGGCCGGACCGCCCTGGATCAGGGTGAGCCGATCGGCCGATCCACGCAGGAGGCCACGGGAGACCACGTTGGCCGCGACGGCGTCGGGCTTGTCGCCGCGCGCACCCTCGCCCTCGCCCTTGCCCATGACCGTGTTGCCGATCTCGGACGGGTCGACATGGGCGAGATCCATGCGGCCGAGATACGAGATGGCGAGCTCGCGGAAGACGTAGTCGAGGATCGAAGTGGCGTTCTTGATGGCGTCGTTGCCCTGCACGAAGCCCGCCGGCTCGAATCGGGTGAAGGTGAAGGCGTCGACGTATTCTTCCATGGGCACGCCGTACTGGAGGCCGATGGAGATCGCGATGGCGAAATTGTTCATCAACGAGCGGAAGGCGGCGCCCTCCTTGTGCATGTCGATGAAGATCTCGCCGATGCGGCCGTCATGATACTCGCCAGTGCGCAGATAGACCTTGTGGCCGCCGACCACCGCCTTCTGAGTGTAGCCCTTGCGACGATCGGGCAGCTTTTCGCGCGACCGGATGCGCTCGACGCGCTCGATGACCCGCTCGACGATCTTCTCCGCGAGCTGCGCCGCCTTCGCCGTAGCCGGCTGGGCGACGAGCGCTTCGATCACCTCCTCGGCATCCTCCTCCTCGTCGGCGATGAGCGCCGAGTTCAGGGGCTGGGACAGCTTGGAACCGTCGCGGTAGAGGGCGTTGGCCTTCAGGGCCAGGGTCCAGGACAGCTTGTAGGCGTTCTTGCAATCCTCGACGGTGGCGTCGTTCGGCATGTTGATGGTCTTGGAGATGGCGCCCGAGATGAAGGGCTGCGCCGCCGCCATCATGCGGATGTGGCTCTCCACGGAGAGGTAGCGCTTGCCGATGCGGCCGCACGGGTTGGCGCAATCGAACACCGCGTAGTGCTCGACCTTGAGGAACGGGGCGCCCTCCAGGGTCATGGCACCGCAGATATGGGTGTTGGCCGCCTCGATGTCCTTCTTCGAATAGCCGAGGAACGGCAGGATCTCGAAGGTCGGGTCGGAGAGCTTATCAGCCGGGACCTCAAGCACGTCGGTGAGGAAAGCGTCGCCCAGCGTCCAACGGTTGAACACGAACTTGATGTCGAAGGCCTGCTTCAGCCCCGCCTCTATGGCCGAGAGCTTCTCGTCGGTGAAGCCCTTGGCGCGCAAGCTGCCCGGGTTGATGGCCGGGGCCTGGCCCATGGAGCCGTGGCCGACGGCGTAGGCCTCGATCTCGGCAATCTCGGATTCGCGGTAGCCCAGGGTCCGCAAGGCGTCCGGCACGGCGCGGTTGATGATCTTGAAGTAGCCGCCGCCGGCGAGCTTCTTGAACTTCACGAGGGCGAAGTCGGGCTCGATGCCCGTCGTGTCGCAATCCATGACGAGGCCGATGGTGCCGGTGGGCGCGATCACGGTCGCCTGCGCGTTCCGATACCCATGCTCCTCGCCGAGCTTGAGGGCGCGGTCCCAGGCGTGGCGGGCACGCTCCGCAAGATCGGCTTGGGGAATGTTGGCGAGATCCAGGGGCACCGGGGCGATCGACAGGAACTCGTAGCCCTCGGCCTCGCCGTAGGCGGCGCGGCGATGGTTGCGGATCACCTTGAGCATGGCGTCGGCGTTCTCCTCGTAGGCCGGGAAGGCCCCGAGTTCGCCGGCCATCTCGGCCGAGGTCGCGTAGGATACACCCGTCATGATCGCGGTGAGCGACCCGGCGAGCGCCCGGCCCTTATCAGAGTCGTAGGGCAGGCCCATGCTCATCAGCAGGCCGCCGATATTGGCGTAGCCCAGACCCAGCGTCCGGTAGCGGAACGAGAGCTCGGCGATTTCCTTCGAGGGGAACTGCGCCATCATCACGGAGATCTCGAGGACCACCGTCCAGAGGCGGTTGAGATGCTCGAAGGCGGCAACGTCGAAGTGGTTCGTGGCGCGGTCGTACATCGTCAGCAGGTTGGCCGAGGCCAGGTTGCAGGCGGTGTCGTCGAGGAACATGTACTCCGAGCACGGGTTCGAGGCGCGGATGCGCCCGCCCGCCGGGCAGGTGTGCCAGTCGTTCATGGTGGTGTTGAAGTGCAGGCCCGGGTCGGCGGAGGCCCAGGCGGCTTCGCCGATCTTGTCCCACAGCTCACGCGCCGGCAGGGTTTTCGTGGTCTTTCCCGTCGTGCGGGCCTTCAACTCCCAAGGGGCATCCGCTTCAACCGCGCGCAAAAAGTCATCAGTGAGGGAGACGGAGTTGTTCGAGTTCTGGCCGGCCACCGTGAGGTAGGCCTCCGAGTCCCAATCAGTGTCGTAGACGGGGAACTCGATCTTGGTGAAGCCTTGGCGGGCGAACTGGATCACCCGCTTGGTGTAGGAATCCGGCACCATGTCCTTGCGGGCGGCCTTCACGGCCTTCTTCAGGACCGGGTTGCGCTCGGGATCGAAGCAGGCGTCGCCCTCGGCCTCGCACTGGGTGCAGGCCTTCATCACCGCGGTGAGGTGCTTGGAGACGATCTTGGAGCCGGTCACCAAGGCGGCAACCTTCTGCTCCTCCTTCACCTTCCAGTCGATGTAGGTCTCGATATCCGGGTGGTCGATGTCGACGATGACCATCTTGGCCGCGCGCCGCGTGGTGCCGCCGGACTTGATGGCGCCGGCCGCCCGGTCGCCGATCTTCAGGAACGACATCAGGCCCGACGACTTGCCGCCGCCGCCGAGCTTCTCGTTCTCGCCGCGCAGCATGGAGAAGTTCGAGCCGGTGCCGGAGCCGTACTTAAACAAGCGGGCTTCGCGGACCCACAGGTCCATGATCCCGCCCTCGTTGACGAGGTCGTCCTGCACGCCCTGGATGAAGCAGGCGTGCGGCTGCGGATGCTCGTAAGACGAGGCGGATTTCGTCAGCTCACCGGTGCGATAATCAACGTAATAATGACCCTGCGCCGGACCATCGATGCCGTAGGCCCAATGCAGGCCGGTGTTGAACCATTGCGGGGAGTTCGGCGCCACCATCTGGCGGGCGAGCATGAAGCGCAGCTCGTCGAGGAACGCGGAGGCGTCGTCTTCGCTGGTGAAGTAGCCGCCCTTCCAGCCCCAATAGGTCCAGCAGCCGGCGAGGCGATCAAAGACCTGCGTCGACGACACTTCCGAGACGTAGCGCTCGGCCTCGGGCACCTCGGTCAAAGCCGCCTCGTCGGCCACGGAACGCCACAGGAAGGACGGGACGTCGTTCTCCTCGACCTTTTTCAGACGAGCCGGCACGCCGGCCTTGCGGAAGTACTTTTGAGCCAGCACGTCGCTGGCGACCTGGCTCCAGCTCTCGGGCACCTCGATGCCCTCCAGGCGGAACACCACCGAGCCGTCCGGATTGCGGATCTCGCTCAGGGTCTTGCGGAATGGAATCGTGGCGTAGGGGGATTGCCCGGCCGTGGTGAGGCGACGCTCGAACCGCATGAAACCTGTCTCCCGCCAAGCGCGCGATGGCGCCAGGGCTGTGATGCTGGGCTGGCGAGGACAAGCGACCGCGAACGCCCGCGCCACGCTGTTCAAACCAGACAAAATCGATGAACCGCCGAGGGACCGGATCGCTTCGGCGACATCCGAAAGCTAACGCGTCGAGGACCCTCACGTCAACAACTTGTGTGCGTCGGCTATGTTCCTGACTAGATGTTGTGTCGGCGCCCTAAATCCTGTGGATATCCGCGGCTTTCGGATAAGTGCTCTTTGGCGCTCGCGGAATCGCCGCGAGGATTCTGATGGCGCACAGGTTGGGACGAGCCGGGCCGGGCATACGCAATGGTTAACGCCGCCGGGGTGTGACAATCCGGGCGCAGGCGGGTACCCCGACTGGACTTGGGGGCAGCGCCTCACCATAGTCCCGCGCGAATGACGGACCGGCGGCCCCTAAGGCCCTTTCAGGCGAACGCGATGGCTCTCAAGGACACGCTCCTGCGGATTTTCACCTGGTGGAACGGGCAGACCATGTCGCTTGCCCTCTACACGGCACGCAAAGGGCAGTTCGTCGGCACGGACGAAGGCGGCAACACCTATTACCGGGCGCTTGGGCCCCTCATCGACCGGTCGGTGGGGCCCGAGCGGCGCTGGGTGGTCTATAACGGCTACGCCGACGCCTCGAAGGTGCCCCCCGGCTGGCGCTCGTGGCTGTGCCACAACGCCGACGTGCCGCCGAGCGAGGAGGCCTACACTCCGCGCGAATGGCAGAAGCCGCATGTCGAGAACCTCACGGGGACGCTCGGCGCCTACCGCCCGAAGGGCTCGCAACTTAGCACCGGCCAGCGCCCTCCGGCCACCGGTGATTACGCACCCTGGAATCCGAGCGCGTGAGCTTCGGGCCGAACACGGCCCTTTTTCCACCAATGTTGCACGCTTAACCGCGGGTCGCGTCGTCATCGCCTCGTGGCGCGCCGTCACAAGGGAGCGAGCCGTGAGCCGCAGCACCGCACGCGTTTCGCGATCCGGCCTCCTCGCCGCGCTCTTCGCCATTCCGGCCCTGACCTTCTCCGCGCTCCCGGCCGGGGCCGACAAGATCAAGAACCCGACCGCGGTGTTCTCGGGCCTCGACAAGATCACCGGCCGCATCGTGTCGTTCGAGGTGGCGGTGGATGAGACCGTGCAGTTCGGCGCGCTCCAGCTCACCCCGCGCGTCTGCTACAGCCGGCCGCCGACGGAAAGCCCAAAGACCACGGGCTTCCTCGAGGTCGACGAGGTCACCCTCGACAGCAAGTACCGCCGCATCTTCACCGGCTGGATGTTCGCGGCGAGCCCCGGCCTGCACGCCATCGAGCACCCGATCTACGACGTCTGGCTCGTGGATTGTAAGGGCGGCTCCGACGTGATCGCCGAGGCGAAGGAGCAGGAGGATACGCCAGTTCTGGCGTCGAAACCTGAAAAATCCCGGCGCCAGCGCGGTGGTCAGGACGCGACGCGGGCGGCCCAGCAGGTCAACCCCAACGGTCAGGTGGACGTCGAAGCGCCGCGCGGCGTGCCGGTCCAGCCGAAGCAGAAGCCCTCGCGAAAGTTCTTCCCATCGAACGAAGGCCCGGCACCGGCCCCCCCGTCGCCGCCGCCGCCACAGAACCTGTTCGACGCACTGTTCCGGTAGGGTGAGACGGAATGGCGTGAGGGGCCACCCCCTTCCACCGGAGCGCTAACGCTGCATCCTATTCGAACGGGTGGACAGCTCACTGCGTGCGGTTCGGAAGGTCTTTGATCCCGCGATTTGGCGATACGGTCGAGCACCCTATCGCGAGGGAAAGGGCGTGGGGGCGGGTTTTCCATGGAAGCGCCACCGCCACGGCGGCAGTCCGCCGCGCGATTCAGACACGTGAAGAGAGTGTAAGGGCGCTGGCGCGGCGCAAAGGCGTCTGCCCAATGACGGTGCTGCGCGGCGCAAACGGACGAGCACAGCCCTCGCGGCGCCAGTGATCCTCCCCCGTTTCAACGGACGTGGGTTTAGCTCGCGTTCCGCCCGGCCTGCTCGGGTGTGGTCGGTGATGTCCGCCAGCCAGACCGTGTTGGGCAGGGCAGCCGAGAAGAGCTGCTTCAGGAGGTCGGGTGCGACCGGCAGATCGTGACGGCTGTCGGTCGTGCAGGGNGGCCATCATCAAGGCGGCCGAAATCAGCTCGGTCCGCATATGATCGCGCATGGACCGACCAACGCTCTTGCGGGTGGCGGGATCGAGTATGGCGGCCAGGTGGAGCCAGCCCTCGCCGGTGGGCAGGTCGGTGATGTCCGCCAGCCAGACCGTGTTGGGCAGGGCAGCCGAGAAGAGCTGCTTCAGGAGGTCGGGTGCGACCGGCAGATCGTGACGGCTGTCGGTCGTGCAGGGTCGGAACCGACGCCCAGCCAGGGCCCGGATGCCTTGGCGGCGCATGAGGCGCTCCACGCGTCCGCGACTGGCTGTTCGGCCCTCCGCGCGCAAGGCCGCGTGCACCCGAGGTGAGCCGTAGCGCCTATGATGCTCGGCATGGATCCGCCGGACGTCGTCGAGGAGTTGACGGTTCGACGTTGACGGTTCGACACCGACCGGGCGCTCTCGGGACGTGACCGCCAGCCGTAGTAACCGCTGGGGGAGACTGCGAGCACGCGGCACATGAGACGCACCGGCCAGGTGTTCGCATNCTCGTAGGCGTAGGGGGCGGTGCCGGTGGTCTTTGACGGTTCGACGCCGACCGGGCGCTCTCGGGACGTGACCGCCAGCCGTAGTAACCGCTGGGGGAGACTGCGAGCACGCGGCACATGAGACGCACCGGCCAGGTGTTCGCATGCTGCTCGATGAAGGCGAACGTCACTTGGGCATCTCCGCGAAGATGCCGATCGCTTATGGGATGGCCCGCCCCTTACCGAACCGTTGGTGGCATGCTGCTGCTTTGGAGGAATGG
>NZ_LMMW01000041.1:0-9273 GCF_001422845.1 Methylobacterium sp. Leaf100
CAGCCCATCATAATGCCTGAAGCGATTATAGCTGAGTCCCGTCTCAAAATCCTCCCATTGCCCCTGGAAGCGGATTGGACAGACCTGTGCAGCCGCGATCGCCTCGGGATCGTCCTTCAGCGCCAAGGCACCGAACGTCCGGCCACCGCCACCGCGTCCGCCCGGAGGAATGGTGCCGCCCCATTGCGCGGCATTGTCGTTGTCCGCCTGCGCCAGCCACAGCCGGCGCACCGCGCCCCAGGTCCGGTACTCCGCCGCCCAGACGAGGTCACCCGCCTCCCCGAACACCTCCCGCGGCGTGCCGAGATGATCGGTCACGATGTAGTGCAGGCTGCCCTCAGGGGTCTCCTTCGCCACCGGCACGAACCCACCCGGCTCGTAGTGCCAGCGCGTGGCGTCGCCCCAGTCGATGCCGCCGTCGAGCCGCAGCGGCGCCTCCTCCGCCACCACGTCCCCGTCCCAGAGGTAGGCTATCCCCACCACCGGCGGCCGCCCGTCGAGGTCGCTCGCGCCCGCCGGACGCGCCGCCCACACGTCCAGCCCGCTGCGACCGCCCGCGGCCACGCTCTGCACCAAGCCCGGGAAGCGCCCCCGCACCCAGGCCTCCTCCGCCTCCGCCAGAACTCGCCGCTTGCTCACCCGCCGCCCGAATGGATCGTAGCCGTACACCCAGTCCTCGCCAGATGGCGTCTCGCACGAGACCAGACGGTCGTGCGCGTCCCAGGCGTAGCGCCACACGCGCGGTCGGAACCCGGCCCGCTCGACCCGACGCTCCACCACCCGCAGGCGCGCATCGTAGTTCAGCAGGATCGTCTCGCCGAAGGGCCCGCGCGCCCGCTCCACGCGGCCGCCGGGCGCCACCTGCCAGGGCCGCAGACGATCTTCCGCCGTTCCCGACTCCGCGAGGTTCAGGGCCGCGTCGTAGGCGAAGCGCTCCTCGCTCCCGTCGCCGTGGCGCGTGCGCACCACCTGCCCGGCCGCGTCGGTCTCGTAGGTCGTCTCGCCCCAGCGCGTATCCGCGATCGCGCGAGGAGAGAAGTCACGCGCCCAGGCGTAGGTCCGCTCCACCCCCGGCCCTGGCGGCAGACCCGCCGGACTCGGCTCCCCCCCCCCCCCCNGCGCGTGCGCACCACCTGCCCGGCCGCGTCGGTCTCGTAGGTCGTCTCGCCCCAGCGCGTATCCGCGATCGCGCGAGGAGAGAAGTCACGCGCCCAGGCGTAGGTCCGCTCCACCCCCGGCCCTGGCGGCAGACCCGCCGGACTCGGCTCGCGCCCGCCCCGCTGCCCGACCAGCTGGCCCACCGCATCCCAGGCCTGTTCCAGCCGGAACCCCGCGGCGCTCTCGCGCAGGAATTCGCGCCCGGCCACGTCGCGGGCGAAGCGCAAAGGCACCCGATCCCCGACGGCGATCCCCGAGAGCGCCCCGAGTGGGTCGTAGGCCACCGCCACCAGCCGTTCCCCGATGCGCCGCTCGGTTCGGTTGCCGCAGCAATCGTAGGTGCTCTCCACCCGACGCCCGTTTTGCGTCTCCGCGGTCACCCGCCCGAGGGCGTCGCGTGCGAACTCCACCGTGGCGTCAGCGTTGACCGCCGCGCGCAGTCGACCGCAGGCGTCGTAGCGGTAGGCCGTCACCGCCGGCGCGGCAGCGCCGGGCGTCCAGGCCTCCTCGCGCAGGAGCAGGCCGGCGCGGTCGTAGGCGTAGGCGACGTGGGCCCCGTCCGCGTGGCGCATTTCTACGAGCCGGTCGGCGCGGTCGTAGGCGAAACGGGCGGTGAGGCCAGAAAAGTCGGTCTCCTCCACCACCCGCCCCGCAGCGTCGCGCGCGAAGGTCCAGTGCCGGCCAAGCTGGTTCTCGACCCGCACCAGCCGCTCCTCGGCGTCGTAGGCGAAGTGCAGGCGCCCGCCCTTTGGATCCTCGATCGACTCCAGGAGATCGAAGGGTCCGTAGCGGTAGAGGGTGCGCCGGCCCTCGCCGTCTGTGAGCATCAGGGTAGCGCGCTCCGGCTCAGCCTCGCGCCGGACGGTGACGCCGTCGGGCCGCGTCAGGGCGGTGGGCGTCCAGAAGTCGGCACCGGGACGCTCGTCGTAGGCGAAGCGGGTGACCTGGCCAAGCGGGTCTGTGCGGGCGGTGAGGCGGCCGAAGGCGTCGCGTTCGAATAGGGTGGTGCCGCCGCGATAGTCGACGAGGCGCACGAGGTTGTGCTGCGCGTCGTAGTCGCGGCGCTCGATCAGGCCGTCGTGGCGCATGTTCGCGGTGAGCAGGCCGGCTTCGTCGGTGGCATAGTCGGTGCGGTACCCGAGCGGGTCGACGGCCGAGACCAGGTTGCCCCGCCCGTCGTAGCTCCATTCCCAGGTCTGGCCGGCCGGGTCGATCAGCCGCTCGAGGCGCCCGTCCTCGTCGTAGTGGTAGGCGGTGCGCCGGCCTTCAGGGTCTGTGACCGCGCTCAAGGTGCCGAAGGCGTCGTAGGCGTAGGTGGTACGGTAGCCTGCCGGGTCGATCTCGGCGACCACGGCGCCGAACGCGTCCCGCTCGTAGGTGCGGGTTCGGCCAAGTCCGTCGGTCCGCGCGACGAAGTTCCCGTCCGCGTCGAACACGGTACGAGCCGCGCCGACGAGACGCGCATAGGCCAACGTTGTCGCCCGGGCCTCGGGCTCGTAGGCGAGAGTGTGGTCGAACGCACCGCCCGGAGTCGTGACGGAGATCACGCGGTCCTGCCCGTCATAGGCGTAGGCGACCCGGGTCGCGACGCCGTCGTCGTAAGCGGTGAAGCGGCCTTCCGCGTCGTAGGTGTAGCGGAACGACCGGGCGTAGGTGTTGCGGACCTCGACCAGGTTGCCGTTCGCGTCGTAGGCGTAGCGACTGATCGGCCGGGTCTCGCCGCCGGGCGCGCGCAGGGTCACGCCGGAGCGCCGGCCGGCCTCGTCGTTCTTGAACAGCAGCGCGAACCCGTCCGACCGGTCGAGGCGCAGGAGCAGGCCGGCTGCGTCGCGCACGAGACGCGCGGCGTTGCCGTTGGGATCGCGTATCTCGGCGAGGCGCCACACCCCGTCCGAGTCACGGCGGAAGAGGCGGATCACGCCGTGCTCGCGCGCCGCGAAGGTCGCGTCCGGTCCGGCCGCGAGGGTGATCGCGGGGTGGTGGGTGTTGACGCTGACCTCGCCGATATTGGGCGCGGGGCGTGCGTAGTCGGCGGTGACGCCAGACGCCATGACGAAGAGCAGGCTGCCGTCCGGCTGCGCCGACAGGGTCTCGTCGAAGCTTCCGATGCGGTTGCACCCGAGCGGTCCGTCGCGGTCGAGGTCCGAGGCGTAGGCGCGCGAGAGGTCGAGTGGGAGGGTACCGTGCAGCAGAAAATCGACGTCGAAGGTGACCTTGGTCCCGTCGCGCAGTACCACTGGGCGGCGGCTGCAAGCCTTGCAGACCTTACGTCCGCGGCCGAGCCGCTTCAGGATTCGCTCGCCCCCTTTCAGGAGACGCAGCCCGCGTTCGTAGGGGAGGTTTTCCGCCAGCACCTCGCCCGCCATCTGCGCGGTCGGTCGGTTCTCGGCGTCGACCTGATTGACGGCCTCGTTGACCTGCGTGTTGAAGCGATATCGCTCCGCAAGGGAGTTGCCTTCACCCGAACCGAGGAGGGCATCGACGCCGGCCGACAATTTGTCTGATAAGCCATTTGTCGCCGTGTTCGCGATACCGCGCACGAAGGTGTCGGCATGGCTGAGCCAGCCCATACCGGTCCGGGTCTCACGCACCGCGTTTAGGATTCGCCGACGACGCTGCTCATCTGTCTCGGACGGCGCAGCCGATCCGCCTACGACCATCTTGCCGTTGGCGTTGCCATTCTGGATCGACTCGTTCGGCTGGCCTCCTTCGCGACCTTTCGTGGTAGTCGGTCCGGGCGGCGGGTCGGGCTCGCCGGCCGTGATCATGGGAAGCCTGACGCTGGCTTGGCCACCGTCGACACCGGACCGGTTCCCGCCGCTCACGCGCTTGTCTCCGCCGTTACCGCGCGGTGCAGATACCGTGCCGCCATCACGTTACGCCCCCGCATCCGAGCCGGGTTTCGACGTCCACACCGAAGGAACCTCGACGGGCCTCATCGTGCGCTGCGGCTCGGTCGGGCCGATGTCGGGATGGTTGATCCAACACGGGTCTCCGTCCCGCACGACGGCATGGCCGTGCGAGAACACGCTCGAACACGCGGTTCTCACGTGCGAGTATTTCTTATAGCCCGGGACTACGACGCCCTTGCCTGTCCCCGGCTCATGCCCCGTGATGCGGACGGCGCGCGTGTTGAGCTGGAAGTCCTTGAGCGCGTTGTTGCGTACGTCCGGAGACACCCGCTCGGACCCGTCGAGCTCGACGACGCAGGAGTAGGCCACCGGCACCATGCCACCGCCCATCGGCGTCCAGCACACGTCCGGGCCGGTCGTCACCATGAGGTTGCTGCCTTCGCGGCGGCCGGAGACCAGCTTGCTCATGTCAGCTCCTCTCCTCCGTTTTGTCCGATGGCTGCGCCATCAGCTCGGCGAAGTCGGCGAGCAGGAAGGTTAGGGCCTCGACTTCCCGGTGATCGAAAATCGTCCGCCAGCTCAGGTGCGCGCGGTGACGGCGGGGGTCTGGATCGGCGACATTGAGGTAGAGGGTATCGAGCTCGATCAGCGCGACATGGGCGCTCCCTCCCGCCCGCGTTACCTCGAGGACGATCGCGTGGCCCGGCAGTCGGATTACCCGCTGTCCGTCCTCACCACCGAGCCCGGACAGCCGCACGGTCTCGTTCCCGATCAGGAGGCCGGGGTAAATCAGGTCCGGATGAGCGCTGTTGTGGTAGGCGAAGTCGTAGTCGGCTGGCCAGTTCGGCCAGACATGCGCCTGCCAGTGCGCGTCGTAGGTTCCGCCGAGCGGGCGGCGAGGCAGCCAGGCCGGGGGAATCGGCCCGAGCCCGGCCGGACTATAGCGCCGATGCGGTTCCAAGATCGGCTCGTCCGCCGCCTCGATCTGCGGTGCCGGCATGGCTGCATCGATCGGGGTGAGGTCGGGGGCGATCCAGCCACAGCCGATCGGATTGTGCTCGTCGGCCTCGAGGAATGGCTCCTTCCCGTCCGCCCCCGGCCGGGTCAGCAGGCCGCCATAGGCATACTCGTAGCGGATCGGCACCTCGCGAACCGGCTCCGGCTCCCCTAGGCGCCAACCGCCGAACACGCGCCGCTTCTCTGCCACGCTCATCGTGGCGCGCGCCCGCTCGGACACGCCCCAGACCGGCTCCCACATGCGCGGTCCGGTCACGCGCAGCCGCGTTTCCAGAACGTGCTTGCCCTCGACCCGAATCCCGCAGGTCCAAGATGGTCGAGCTGCGCCGTCGGGCGAACGGGCGACTGCGTTCAGGATGATGTCGGATCGTGGCTTCTTGGGCACCACGTCAGAGGGGAGACGCAGGGACGAACTGTTGAGGGCGCCGTGATAGGTGTCGGTCAGCACCAGTGGCTCCTGCTCGTCCGCGATCGCCAGGCTGCCGTCCGCGGCGATATCGTAAGTCCCCTTGACCAGAAGCACCCCGAACTCACGGCCCTGGCTGTCGGTGTTGTAGAAGCGCAGGTTCGGGAACGGGCTGAGGTTCAGCATCTCCATCGGGACGGTCCTCAGTTGTGGTCGACGACCTTGCCGGTGAGTTGAACCTGCTCGGACCCATCGATATAGATGGTCACACCCTTGAGCAGGATCGTTCCGTCTTTCTTCATCAGCAGCGACGACTGGCCGACTTGGATCAGCAGTTCTTCCCCAACGACCACCTTCTTGGCATTGCCGATGTTTTCGATTGATGTCTGTCCGACATTGACGACCTTGGTTACGCCAACTTGTTCGGTGGATGCGATGCCGGTGGTGGTGTTCTGGAACCGGCTGACCAGGGTGTTCATGACGCCGCCGAGACCACCCATCATCCCGCCGACCTGACCGGCGAGCTGCGTGCCGGCCCCCGCCATGCCGGCGCCGCCGCCGGCGAGCAGGCTTCGGGCCGTCGCGTCGTTGATCCCGGCGCGGGTCCGGTCGAGGCCGCCGCCCATGAGGCCGCCGATCCCGCCGCCGCCGATCAGCCCGCCGAACCCCGCCGCCAGCGGCGCGAGCGCGGCCGCGCCCGAGCCGTCAGCGCCTTCGCCCGGAAGCCCGGCGGTCGCGTGTCCGAGGCCTGCGAGTGCGCCGGTATCCACCGGCGAACCCGTGGCCGCTCCACCGCCGTCGGCCCCGCTCATGGCCTGCGTGGCGACGCCCATGGCCTGCCCGAGCAGACCGGCGGTCTGGCCCGACAGCGCCGCCATCACCGCCGAAAGGCCCGCACTCGCCGCGCCGCCCACCGCGCCCACGGTGAGCGAGCGCGAGCCGCCGACCTGTTGGCTCTGGTTGTTGGCCACCTCCAGCGCATGGTTCGCGCCGATGCTCTGGACCTGGTTGGCGTCCACCCGCGTGGTCGCGTCGTTCAAGACCTTCGTGGTCATGTCCTTCTGGGCATGCGTGAACAGGTTCTCGGCGCCGGCCTGGTCCTCCATCGAGACCTCGTTGTAGCCAGTGCCCTTGTGGGTGTCGGAGCGGATCACGAGCTTGGTCTTGTTGGCCGGCAGGTCGTACGGCACGGGATTGTTCGGGTTGGGCACGATGCCGACCACGATCGGCCGGTCGGGGTCGCCCTCCTGGTAGGCCACCAGCGCCTCCATGCCGATGCGCGGAATGATCTGCTGGCCCCAGCTGCCCCCACCCCAGCTCTGCGACACCCGCACCCAGCCGGTGTCGGTCCCGTCGGCCTTCGCGCGCCGGTCCCACGGAAAGGTCAGCTTCACCCGCCCGAACGCGTCCGTGTGGATCTCCTCGCCCGGCGGGCCCGCGATCCGGGCGATCTGCAGCCCGTCGATGCGCGGGCGCGCCGTCCCCCGGTGCGGCGTGGCCGGCAGGTGCGCGGGCATCACCGCGAACTCGTTCTCGTAATGCGGCGTGCCCGCGCCCGTCTCGTAGGTCGGGTCCTCGGCCCGGTGCAGGATCCGGCTCACCACCTGCGACGCGTAGACGTGCTCGGGGTGCGCCACCTCGTAGGGGGTGAAGCGGTGCCCGGCCGCGAGGCCGCGCACCGACGAGCGGCCCTCGATGCGGTCGAAGTCGGTCTCGGTCGCCTGCACCCGCAGGCGGGTCGCCGCCTCGCCGGCCTCCGGCGACAGGAAGCGGCCGGGATACTCGTAGAGCTCGTAGGCCGCGTTGCCCGGCACGCTGACCAGGGAAGGGGTCGCCGTCTGCAGGCGGGTGTTGGGGGTGGTGAACTCCCAGTCGCCCCCCGCCCGCTTGCCGGGGGTGAAGCGCATCTGCCGGCGCCAGTCGTGGATGTGCTCGGCATCGGCCGAGCCGAAGGCGAGACGCACCCGCTCGGGGATGCCGTCGCGGTAGGCCGAGGCATGGTCGCCCACCACCAGGGTGTGCCGGCCCGCGGCGTGGACGAAGTAGTAGAACGTGCCGTCCTCCTCCAGCCGCCGCAGCAGGTAGGCCAGATCCGTCTCGTTCCACTGCACCGCGTAGGGCTGCTTGTCCGGCGGGCTCGTCACGCCGGAGAGGTCGAAGTCGGCGATGCCGTGCTCGGCGCACAGGGTCTCGAGCACCTGGAGCGTGGTCCGATCGCGAAAGATCCTGCAATCCGACCGCTGGCTCATCAGCCACAGGCGCGGGCGCAGGGTCAGCGCGTACTGACGCGCGCCGCGGGTGACGATCGGGCCCTCGTGCAGCTCGGTCACGAGCCCGTTCCAGACCCGGGGCATGCCGTCGGCCAGGGTCAGGGACAGATCGGCGGCGGTGCCGACGATCTCGTCCGCCCGCACGGTCTCGCGCTGGGCCCGCACCGTGGCGCGCAGGGTGAACAGCGCCGACAGGCCCTCCTCGACCTCCAGCCGCTCCAGCAGCAGCGCGTCCTCGCCCAGCACCGTCGCGATCGACAGAAGACGACCCGCCTGCGTGTAGCGGACATGGGGCTCCATCAGCGGGTCTCCGAACCGTCACGCCGGGAACGCAACGCACCACTTCCGGTTGACCTATTATGTAACTTTCTACCGCGACGTTCAAGTGATTGCCGCCGCCGCTCAACCGTGCTCACCTGGCCAGCCGCATGCGTCACGACACGCCCGACCTCCCATCCCCACCCGCTGGCCGGCCCCCGCCTGTGCCCCTCAAGCCACGCGGGCGGAGCCAAGCGCGTGGCCACGCTACGGCCGCGGCCATCGACCTGCCCGCCCTGCGCGCCGCCTACGAGGCGGGCGCCAGCACCGTCGACCTCGCCGTGGCCCACGGCCTCGCCCGGACGACCATTCGGGACTTGCTCGAACGGGCGGGATGCACGGTTCGCACGGTGGCCCAGGCCCATGCCGTGCGGGAGCGGGCGAGCTACGTCCGCGCCGCGCGGCCAACTCCTGCGTCCGGGCGCCGGATCGTCCTCGATGTCTTCGGAGCGCCCTGGCGGGTGACCCACACCAGCCCGACCGGGCACGGCTTTGCGGTCGTGCGCGGCATCCGCGTACCCGGAGGGCGCGGCAGCCCCGCGGTGATCCTGACCCAGCCGCTGGCGGCGCATCTCGAGCGGCACCGCCTCGCGCCACGGCTGCTCGACCTGCCCCTCGGACAGAGCGTCATCGTGCGCCTGCGCCAGCGTCTCGCCAAGGATTTCGTGCGGGAGACCGCCGCCTGGTGGCAGGCCCGCCGGGACGACCTTGATCGCCTGCCGCCGGGGGCCTTCGCCGCCCGCCACGGCGTGCCGCGGAACACCGCGATGGTGATGCGCCGACGGCTGTGCGGCCCCCGGCCCGGGCGCCGGGACTGGCTCGACGCCGCTGCACGAGCCCTGCTGCTCTCGGACCGACCCGCGGCCGAGGTGGCGACCCTGCTGGGGAAAAAGCGGGATCTCGTCTACCAACTGCGGAGCGCGCTGCGCCGGCAGGCGGCGGCCGGTCCTGGGGCGTCGCACGTCCCGGCGCCGGGGTGACAGATCCGAAGATCCGCGTCCTGAAGACCCACTCGGCGCCCTCTCGCCGAGCAATGCGGGCTCTCTCTCGGGTAACGGAGCCGGTCGGGCATGAATGCCGGATCTGCTCGGGACGGGGTCCGTGCTCCAGACGTCCGAAACTGCCCCGGCAAGTGGTTCTGGTCAGCCCCCATTGAAGTGGTCCGCTCTTTGGTATGGCTTTTGAGCCTGGAGGACGGACAAGATGGCAAAGCACCCGAAGCCCGAGGAGATCGTTGCCAAGCTACGGCAGG
>NZ_LMMW01000042.1:0-7253 GCF_001422845.1 Methylobacterium sp. Leaf100
TGGCCGCGTCATCGAGAAGAATGCAAACGGTCTGAGCCATCGCCCAAACTCGCACGCATCACGCCCCCCGTGAATCATCCGCTCGCGTCAGTGCACTAGGATCTTCGCGACCGCATAAAGCCCACATCGCTCAGATAAGGGAAGATCACGGCTCGCAGATCGAGCTATCTCGTCAAGGTTTTCGATAGCAAGTTTTGCACTATTCATTAGTTCCTCGGCGCAATTACATTGCTGAACATGGGTCTATTTTTTAATCAAATGAGGAATGTCATTAGTGCGCCACTATTTAAGCTTGCAGAAAATATGTGCTCCCATTTCACTTACTACATAACTTTCTAGCACTAAAAGGCCGTGACATTCGGTGCGAGAACGCTCAATTAAATCCAAAAATGACTGCAATGTGGAAGGCAAATCATCAAACCATCCAATAAATGTCGTATTAGGAAGAATGTTGTACTGCTCTTTATAGTCTTTGATTAGCTTGAACCAGCCAAAATTGCTTGCTTGTTCTAGAACTTTCTGATGCGGGTTATAACTAGACGACTCTATGCCATACGATACGAGGAATTGCGCCACGAGGCCATCTCCTGGTTATCTTGGCGTGTCATGAGGTTCACGCTTCGTACTCAATCAAAGCGTGTCTGCGGGGTTCCGTCAAGTTGCGGGGGCTTGCTCGAGTTTTCTGACCCCTCTGCTATCACGCAGCTTCGTCGAGCTACCGATACGCGGGGCGGATCGTGCTGCAGCTTGCGTCTGCGATTGATGCCGATGCTAAAGTGTCGCACCTGACGACATCATAGACCCAATAATAAATCTTGATTTGAATTTATTATGCGGCATATTCATGGGCGACGGGCAATCCCGCCCACGAAGGACAAATCCATGGATTTTAATACATATGCCGAAATGGACAGGCTTCTGCTTGAGAACGGAAATATCATCACCTGCCCCATGGCAAGCTTACGCGATGCGCATGGCGCTGGAAAACTTGGAGTTAATGTAATTAATAATATAAGCGGCGCTCTTGCACATCGGGGCGTAGGACATTTACCTCAGGATCTCCCCCAAAATCAGTGGTCAATGGTTCGCCTTTATAAAAAAGGAACTAGCATATCAGAGCTTATTGACGCGGTTTATGAAGTTGGCGAAGCGAACGACAGCAAAATCCGCGAACTGGCGAATAGCACAGCTATTGAAGATTTACGCAGGGTTCGCGAAATAGTTTGCGGCTAAGACATATCAACCAGCGAGGCAGTTAGAGGCTGCCTCGCTGGTCTAACCACCAACCGCACTGGAGTGCTGTTCATGGCTGACCACACCGATACCACACCCGTACCCGCCCGTCCCAACGACCGCGAGCTTGCCGCGGCCTACCGCGATATGGAGGGCGCGATCTGCAATCTCCGAAGCATGGCCCTCTTGATGGGAATGACTGTCGAGGACACCGTGATCCAGGGCGGCGGGGCGCTGGTAGACCACATCAAGCGGCAAGCCGGTCCCATGAAGGGGTACCGCATCGTCGTTATGACCGAGGAACAATCCGAGAGCCTCGAATACGCCCTCAACCACATTAGCGATCTCGCAATCAATTTGAGCCGAACCTACTATGCCGGCTTTGGTGAGAAGGCCGCCTGATGCCCCTCATCACCTTCCTCCGCTCGCGCTGGCTGCTCTGGCAGGCGCAGCATCACGCCGAGACCGGGCGTCGTCTGTGGCTGCTCTCGCAGGAGCATCACGCCCGCGCTGGCGAGTGCCTGGATAGGCTTCAGGCCGAGATCGACGCCGGCCGCGTGGTCCTCGTCCGCTGACACCCTGGCCCGGCCGTTCGCGCGATCTCGCGCGGGCGGCAGTTTCGCGACCTTCCCGTGAAACTCGCCCCAGCAGCACGTCTCGCCCGGGAGAGCCTTTCCTTCTTTCATACGCGCTGAACGGAAATGATCGTTTGCTCCCGCTTCATTTCCGCGATACGCAAATGAAGACACGGAGAGCGTAGGCATGGCGACGCCAGGACAGCTTGTTGAGACGATCGCCGAGGCACTGGGCAAGCCGGCCGCCACGATCACTCAGCATGATCGTGTCCTCGCCGCTGCAGGTCTTCGTGCGATGAAAGGGCGTGGGCGGGGTGCTGCCCATGTCACAGCGCGTGATGCAGCTCATGAGCTGGTGGCTGTTCTCGGCAGCGACCTAGTCGTGGACTCGGCCGCAAGCGTGAACAAGTACGCGATGACCCTCCCAATGAACGATGGGGGACCGGAGTACGTCGATTGGACCGGTTTCGTCATTCCGGAACTGGCGGCACTTTCGCCGCAGCATTCGTTCAACGATGCTTTGGAAGCACTGATCCTGTCTTTCCAGAGCGGCAGCTATTGTCAGCTGTGGTCTGATGCATGCGAAAAAAAACATGGGCGTCGCATGCCTATACCTCCAGCGGTCCGGATCAGACTGCAAAGTCCCTTTGCAATCGCTGATCTCGAATGCTTAGGCTACGGACATCCAGAGTTTCACAGGTCCGTACGCTACGTTGTTCCAAGTCCGGACGAAGAGGACACTACAAAGCTTCTTGCCGCCCTTGAGGAGAAAAACAGGCAGCTAGGTATCGCCTATTCTGATCTAACCCAGTGGCGAGAGATCACTGGAACGACCATCGGAATGATTGCGGACCGTCTTAACAACTAACTGGAGCACTTTGTGAGCGAGATTTCAGAACCCCTCTCGGGGCGACCGGCGGAGCTTTGCCTCCCGTCGCACCTCTGCAAGCCCCGCCTCCGTCGCTGGGAGGCGGCTGAGTACCTGAAGCTGGTGCACGGGATCGAGGTGGCGCCGACGACCCTGGCGAAGTGGGTCACGGTCGGCGGCGGACCCGAATACCAAAAGGTGAACCGCACCCCACTCTACCCGACCACCGGCCTCGACGCTTGGGTTGCCGAGAAGCTGGCAACCCCCGTTCGGAACAGCAGCCAGCCGGCATAGTCCCGCCCAAATCCGTCAAAGCGAAATGGAGAACATCACCATGCGCATCTCAGCGCAGGGCGGCGGCTGCGTGCCGTCCGACCCCCAAAAGCAGACTGCCGCTCCGGGGGTGAAGGCCCGGAACGGCAGCAAAAGCGAGCAGGCCACGAAACCTCTCACCCGGATCTCAAACCACAAGCCGCCGGTCCTGACAAGAACGATGGTCGCCCTCTTCAACGATGACGGCGCCTTCATCGGCTTCAGCCTGTTCGGTCAGCGTAGCGACGCCCGCGCCTTCCTGCGGGCAGGAGGGGCAGCATGATCTCGCGCAACCTCAGCCCGAACGACTTCGCATGGGCGCTCGACGCTAGCCGGAGGGCTTACCGGGTACGCCCGACCACATTCGGCGACCTTCGCACGCTAGGGCTGACCAACGTCTCCGGGTTCATCACCGTCGTCTGCCTCCACAGCGCCGTGACGACCACGATGCGTGCCGAATGCGGGCTATTCCCGGATGCCTGGGAGGACACAGACAGCTACGCGCGCCGCCGGCTGAACGCCATCGCCGGATCCCGCACCCGCCGTACTCAGACAGCTGGAACGCGGGGGCGATCGGCATGATCGACTTCGCCAAAGTGAATGCGGCGGCCCTGTCGGCGCTGCCGTCCCTGCTCTCACGCTGGCTGCCGGACGGTCGCCGTGCTGGAGGCGAGTGGATCGCCCGGAACCCACGTCGCGCCGATCGCAAGGCGGGCAGTTTCAGCGTCAACATGGCGACTGGGCGATGGGCCGACTTCGCGACGGGAGACCGCGGCGGGGACGTGGTGAGCCTCGCCGCCTTCCTCGCGGGCACCGGCCAGGCCGAGGCCGCCCGCAGTCTTGCCGACATGCTCGGAGTGCGTTGATGGAATCCGCCGGCATGTTCGCTCCGCTGTCCGAGGAAGAGGCCGCCGTCGTCGAGGCGCCGGCCCGCAGATCCTCGACCAAGACGCCGATCGTGCCGGTGCCATCGAGTGCGCCACCTATGACGTTCAAGCACCCCAAACTCGGGGCGCCGACGCGTTCCTGGGCCTATCACGATGGCGACGGTCAACTCGTAGGCTACGTGTGCCGGTGGGATTTCATCGACGCGGACGGTAAGGCGGCGAAGGAGATTCTGCCCGTCACTTTCTGCGACCTCGGCAATGGCCGGACGGGCTGGCGCTCCAAGGGCATCCCATCGCCGCGCCCACTGTATGGGCTGCCGGAGATCGACCAACGCCAGGACGCGACGGTCATGGTCGTCGAGGGTGAGAAGACCCGCGACGCGGCGGCGCTGCTGTTTCCCGAGATAGTCGTGACGACGCCGGCCCATGGCGCCAAGTCCCCGCAGCTGACCGACTTCGGACCCTGCGCGGGCCGCACCGTCATCATCGTTCCCGATCACGACGAGCCCGGCCGGACGAACGACAAGGGCCGCCCGCTTCATCCCGGCCGGGATTTCGGTGACAAGGTCGCGGAGCTGGTGCGGGCTGCCGGCGCCAGCGAGGTACTCCGGCTAGCTCCCGAGATCCTCGGGCTGTGGCGATGGGTCGACGGCGAGCGCATCGCACGCGGCGATGCGATGCCGGATGGCTGGGACATCGCCGATGCTGTCGCTGATGGCTGGACAGCGGAGACCGCAGCCGGATTGCTCGATGTCACACCCTACCCGAGCGCCGAGGATCGAGCTGCCGAGGGGGAGGGCGACGCAGGCGAAGGCTACGTCTGGCCGTTCCGGATCGGGTGGAACGGCGTTGAGAAGCGCGTCGAGCGAGCCGACCGCGAGACCGGCATCATCACGGTGGAGTGGAAGTGGTTCTGTTCCGCCCTTGAGGTGAAGGCTGACACTCGCAGCGCTGAGGGAGAAGAATGGGGTCGCCTTCTAACGGTCACGGATCGCGACGGGCGCGTGAAGGACTGGGGCATGCCCATGGCGATGCTTGCCGGCGACGGTACGTCCTACCGCGAGCGGCTGCTCTCGCTCGGTCTCGTCATGGCCCCGGGTAAGTTCGCCCGCGATGCCCTCCACGAATACATTTCGACGGCTCGCCCCGACACCAAGGCCCGATGCGTCGGCCGGGTCGGCTGGCATCTGCGCGCCTTCGCCCTCAGCAACCAGACGGTAGAGCACGGCAATGGGTGAGCGGATCATTCTGCAGACGAACGGCGCAGTGGATCACGCGCTGCGCGAGGCCGGCAGCCTGGAGAGCTGGCAGGAGCACATCGGTCGGTATGCGATCGGCAACTCTCGGCTGGTGCTGGCGATCTCGACTGCGTTCGCTGCACCGCTGCTCTACCCTACCGGATCGGAGAGCGGCGGCTTCCACTTCCGGGGGGATCCTCCACGGGGAAAACCACGGCTCTGCACGTCGCAGGTTCGGCCTGGGGCGGTGGCGGCATCCGCGGTTACGTACGGACCTGGCGCGCGATCTCGAACGGATTGGAGGGCGTTGCGGCCATGCACTGCGACTGCTTGCTCTGCCTCGACGAGATGGGACAGGTCGACGGGCGAGAGGCCGGCGCCATCGCCTACATGCTGGCGAACGGTGTGGGCAAAACGCGGGCGAGCCGCACTGGCGAGGCGCGGCCGCCGGCCGAGTGGCGCCTCCTGTTCCTGTCGAGCGGCGAGCTGAGCCTCGCGGACAAGATCGCCGAGGACGGACGTGGACGCCGGGTCGCCGCCGGGCAGCAGGTACGCATCGTTGACATCGCGGCCGATGCCGGTGCGGGGCTCGGCATGTTCGAGAACCTGCACGGATTCGAATCGGCGGACGCCTTCGCACGCCATCTAAAGATGGCCGCGAGCGAGCACTACGGCTATCCGACCCGCCGCTTTCTTCAGTCCCTCGTCGACAACTTCGACGCCATCGCGCCGGCCGTGAAGGCCCATGTCGACGAGTTCATCGCCGAGCACTGCCCAAAGGGGGCGGATGGGCAGGTGAGCCGAGTTGCCGCACGCTTCGGACTGGTGGCGGCCGGCGGTGAGATGGCGCGGGCGGCAGGCGTGCTGCCCTGGCCGGAGCATGAGGCGACACGAGCGGCAGCACGGTGCTTCGGGGATTGGCTCGCCGCACGTGGCGGCGTCGAGCCCGCTGAGGAGAGCGACGCAATCGCGGCCGTCCGGCGCTTCATCGAGATGCATGGCACTTCGCGGTTCGAGGCCATGGGTGATCTGCTGCCCCGTAATGGCATCGGCGAATCCATCGACCAGCGCATCCTCAATCGCGTCGGCTTCCGGCGACGCTCGGAAGGCGGTGGTATCGAGTATCTCGTGTTGCCCGAAGCTTGGCGGACGGAGGTATGCGTCGGTCTCGATGCAACGATGGTGGGTAAGATCCTGGCGGGGCGCGGCCATCTCTCGACCGGATCGGACGGCAAGCCGCAGGTGAAGGTCAGACTGCCCGGCTTCGACAATCCCGTGCGGTGCTACGTCATCACGGCCGGCATCCTGGGCGACGATGAGCGCCAACCGGCGACTGCCGCCGGTACGCAGTTTTGAGCCGCGGTATGGCGACCTTCGCGCGGTTTGCCGCCTTTGCCCCCAAGGGGCAGGCTGTTCCCCATGTTCCCCAACCCCCTCTTCCTTGGGGAACAGCTTGGGAAACAGATAATGACGAGCAATCACAATTGCTTAGCGACCGCGTTCCCCATGTTCCCCCCGTTCCCCACGGAAATGACGATGCCTGGAACGAAAACGACTGGCAGGCCGCGTTCGACGAGCGTGCCGGCGTCCTCGAATATGACGAGGGACTGCCTCGGTCACAAGCTGAAGCATTGGCTAGGGAACAGATAGGCAAGCAACGGCGCGCTTAGGTATGCGATTTCATGAAGCTTCCAGGCAATCAAAGGCGGGCTATGTGCCCTCTTTTTCTTTGACTTGGTCCAACATTCCGCGATCTTCGCCGCATCGAGCAGGTGAAGATGTCCAAGAAGTCCCGCCGCAAGGCTGAACAGCACGAAGAAAAAGCCTGGACGCTCGATGTGCCCGGCGACGAGATGCTGTCGCTCTTCGGTGCAGGGACCGCTACCGCGTCCGGCGAGGCGGTTGGACCGGAAAGCGCGCTTCGTGTGCCGGCTGTGGTGGCAGCGGTACGAACGATCGCCGGGACCCTGAGCAGCCTTCCCATCCACGTCTACCGCCGCGGGGCCGATGGCTCACGCCAGCGCGACCGCGATCACGCTGCTGCTAGTGCACTGACTCAGACAGATGGTTCAGGGGCTCGGTTGAGGGCGTCGAAGATAGCGGCGGCGGGTTTGGTCCAGACGAAGGGTTTTGGCTTTCG
>NZ_LMMW01000043.1:0-4883 GCF_001422845.1 Methylobacterium sp. Leaf100
CCATTCGTCATCGGAGACGTCGGACGGGTAGGCTTTGCGTGAAGAGGTCATGCCCCTTCATCTGGAATCCAGCCGTCATAGGTCCATAACAGCCTCTAGCTTGTGCGTTGGGCGTGACCTTTCAGCAGATTCAGAAATATGAGCGCGGGACCAACCGGATCACCGCGGACCGGTTGGTCAGCTCGCGGCGCTGTTCGAGGTCCCAGTGTCGGCCTTCTTCGATGAGCCGGACGAACCTCAACCGTTCACGACAGGGCTGAGCTCCCTTCTGAGGCTCGACGGTGCGGAGGAACTCGCTCGGGCCTATGCGAAGATCGCGAATCCCGAGACTCAGCGTGCAGTTCTCAGCCTCGTTCGCACCCTCGCCGGAATACACTGATTACATTCCGACCGGGCTACAAGCATGCCTGACACACCAACGCGCAGACCGCGGCCTTCACCAAAGGCGTACGGCGCACCTTCACGTAGGTCGCGTCGATCCAGAGATACGGCCACTCACCCTCGATGGGCCGGTCGAGGAATGCGCCGACCCGTACATTGATCTCCTGGCACAGGCGCGAGACCTGGCTCTTGGACACGCCCGTGCCGCCCATGGCCTGGACCAGATCATCCACGGATCGGGTCGAGATGCCTTGGATATAAGCCTCTTGGATCACCGCCGTCAGCGCTTTCTCGGCCATCCGGCGCAGCTCCAGGAAACCGGGGAAGTACGACGCCTTGCGCAGCTTCGGGATACGACCACCGACCTCGGCTGCTCCATTCTTGCGATCGACGACATAGGAGGTCGCCGACCTCGCATCGCAGCGGATCTTCGTCCATATACTCCAGAATGACTCGCCCCTCGAAGAAGCATCACTTCGTCCCGCAGGCGCAGCTGCGTCATTTCGCGGCTGATGAGGAACGGCGCTTTCTCTTCGTTTTCGACAAGCAAACCAGCCGCTCATACCGGACCTCGATCCTGAACGCCGGCTCTGAGAACGATTTCAATACGGTCAGCTTCGGGACGTCCAAATGGAATTTCGAGGACCTCTTTCAGGACGTTGATGCCCGTTCTGCGCGCCTCGTGTCCGAGGTTGTCGCGCGCCGTTCGCTGGCATGGCTCACGCTCGAAGATCGCGTCGCGCTGGCCGATCTGTTCGCGACGCAACTCCTGCGCACCCACTTTAGCCGCACGACGCCGAAACGCATGGCTGAGCACTTGCGCGAGATTTTGCGCCAAGTCGGGTTTGATCCTGATCAGGATCCAGCCCTGGCGATGCCAGACGACGCGAGGCTCAGGCTCGGTGCTGTCGAGGCGTTCCTGGGTCGTGGTAGTCATGCGGCTGCGCTCCTCCGCCTTATCCCGGCTCTCTATGCTGCGGAAGGCGAGCATCGTTTCGTGATCTCAGACCACCCGGTCGATGTCACAAATCCATTCCCATATGGCCAGAGGGGGCTCGTCTCGCAGGGCGTTATCGTCATGCTGCCGATCTCGCCAGAACTCTCAATCGCGCTGCACTGCCCTACGATCGTGGAGCGCTATCAAGCGGCTTCGAGCGTTCCCCTTGCTCCAGAGCGTGGACCGCGGATCATGCGCTATCGCGAAGGCTTGCTGTCAGGTGCGCCCATCGCAATCGACAATGAAACGGTGCTCAGCCTCAACTACCATCAGGTCGCGCAGAGCGCCCGCTACCTCTATGCCGCAACCGACGACTTCGCGTTCGCGCGCGATCTCCTCGCTCAGGAGCCTGAGTTCCGCTCTGTCGACACGCACGTCCACCTGGGAGAGATGGGCCGTGCGCCCCCGCCACGATCGTCGATGCCAGCTGGAACGCATCTTGTCGTGTTCGGAGAAGCCGACCACTGCATGCTGTCGATCGACGAAATCGACGATGCCAGTGAGGGCCTGACCGCGCGGACCACACAGATTGGCTTTCTAGCAAAAATCGCCGCCGATAAAGGCATGCTGCGGACCGAGCTCTACGTGGATGGACAAATCCGACGCGGCTTAGGCCAGGTGACATTCGAGCGCTTTGGCGAGCCGTCGGACGGCTGGTTTCGTGTTGTTCACCGCGAGCAAGGTTTGCGCTCACTAAGCGCGCTCTTGGACGAGAAGATGGGCGAGCGGCACATGAACGATAGGTCGGATCGCGGCGCAGGATAACAGCGCGCTGACGCCAGCGCCAGACTGCCGGCCGACTGATACCTTGCTTGGTATTTCTGGACGACGTGCGCGTTAAGAACACTCTCGCCCAGATCTAAGCCAATTCCGCTTAGCTCGGCCTCGTCCCAGAGCGGACGCCCCCCCTACTTTCCGGCCAAGGCTCAAATGCTCCATTCATAGAGGAGGCGTATCGCCTACGCTGAATCCCCCTCGGATATCATAATGGTATACTCATCTCGGCACTATTAACGGCCTAACTGTCGCCGCGCCTCATCAAGTCGAATCTTATCGATCTTTAGTGAGCACGTAAGGGTTTTTTCTGGAGTAATATGGTACAATGTAATACGAGAAAAATGACCTTGCTTTATATCTAATGCGGCAACTCGACGCCCTTTTTCGTCTCTTTCCTGCAGAGACTTCAGCAGGCTTTCCGGAAGACGAAACTGAAGAATACATCTGCCGACTGACCCGTATTCATCAGTTTTAGGCTGGATTTCTATTGTCCAAGCAAGAGGATCGTGCGTATCCCAGAACAAATTGACTTGTGGATCTCGACTCGCGCGCATGTGAGCAAGCATCACGTTAGGGCGATCCGCTTTCAGCAGCAATAAAAATCCAGTAGCGGAGACGCCGAAAAACAATTCACCTATACCAGCAATCTCTTCAAAGACAGGTCCTAAGTGCCTTTCATACCTAAGCGGGAGACGCTCTTCAGACTCTGTGTAGTAATCCTGCCACAATTTAGAGCGAATAGAAGCACGCAGCGTTTGCAAGAACTTGGGGCGGGATTGTTCTGATTTATCGCTTCTGTCATCATAGTCACGAGATTCAAATTTATCTGATTTGCGTTGATAAATTAGATTTCGAGACACATGAGAAATCGCACTTAGTAATGAGCTAAATTCAGGTCCTGACAGATCAATCAGGCTCACTTGATGCGCGAGGGCATAGGCCTGCGCAGGCTTTGAAAAGCCAGAAATCGAAAATAATGCATATCTATACGAATAACAGAATCCCCGACCAATGAAGTCATAGGCATACCGACCCGCTTGAAGGGGAGGCGCATTTTCGTCCCTTGTTTGAACAGTCGAGAGCATCTGATTGATGTCTTGTGTTATTCCAACGGCATGTCGAACTTCTGTGATTCCGACTTTAATTGGTGTATTAAATTGATTGCGGGATCGCCATTTGGCCTCGATAAAGAGACGTATGGGATTTCCAAATGCTGGAGCCCATGCCAATTCCCCAAGAACGTCAGCCTGATGGAACCCTCCACGACCTCGAACTTGTAAACCGTTGCCAAAATAATCGAGGTCATGGGGATCATCCTCTCGGCGGGTTAGCAGGCGATATCCAGCACCACTGATTAATCGCGCTATAGCTTCTTCGAGAATGTATCCGCTGAGTGAATTTTGAGAAATCATAGCCGTTTATAGCCTCATAATAAAAACATGTAGATATAGATAGTGGCTACATAATTCACAGCAGATTGTATCATTGCAGTTTATTTATTTGTCCTTAACGTGCGGCTAGCGAATCACTTATCCAAGTCCAAAGATCTCTTCCAATTGCGTTGAGATGACCCTCAAGGTAGGGATTCCCTTTCTTAGCATCCTCGATCCACCTATTTGGCAGCGTCCATTTTTCGTCCCATTGCTTGAGCCAAATGTTTTCATAATCCGTTACATTACAAAAATTGTGAGGATCATCGTTGCCGCTCTTATTAAACAGAACACTTGCTGCTACAATATCAAACCCTCCGCGATGCGCCGCATCAATCATTTGATCGATATCATCAATTTTGTGCCTTCTATCACATATATCACGCACATGACTTGGCATTATTATAAGCTCCCTCGATCTCCAAAGGGGATCATTACCGTCCAAAGCATCCAAAACACTATAATATTTGTGTTTTTCAGTTTCTTGGTACGATCTACCAAATATATAGGCATGTATTTTTCGACCGTGTGGGCTGTATAGTGATCTCTCTCCCTTGTGCGGATGAGGCGATGTGTAGTTATGGCCTTCACCTTGAGACACCAGAGCGCGTATTATGGACGTCTTTCCGTGATTGTTGTCCGCAAGCGGAACAACAAATAGCCTTCGAGAAATTCTCATGATGAAGACCTTATCTAGCTAGCAGAGAAAAAAATTAATCTATCTATACAGCCTGAAAATTAGATATCAATTTAATTCATGAGCAGTAAAATTTCTACTGCCCTAACGGTAGATGCACATAATAGCTGTGGGCGCGCGCGGTCCCATTTCGCGGCATCGCCGCCTTCGTAGAGAAAGAAGATGGCTTCCCTGTTAATGAAGTCGACCTTACCCTCGCCGAAGCCGAGATCAGACAGTTGGTAGAGCTGTTGCAGAATCAGCCTGACGGCCTCAATCGCAGCGTCGTCGTTGAGCGAGGCGGTGCGATCCGTCCCATTTCCCTGTCGAATAACTGTCGAGATGGCGCTGTCCGCAGTGCACAGGCCCTCAACGGGCGCACTAATACCGCTCATGGGGGGCTCCCTCCTGTGAACCGAATCAGCTGAAATCTCGTCGGGCACAGTCATCAGCTTGACCAGCACATCGACTTCCGCAAGCTTGGCGGGAACGACGCACGAGAGCAATCATGGGCCTGGCCTGCCCCCTGAAAAGTGGTCCTCCCTGATGTATGGCCTTGGGTCATTTGGAGGATGTTTTTATGGGACGGAAGAATCATACGGCTGGAGAGATCGTCGCTAAG
>NZ_LMMW01000044.1:0-4875 GCF_001422845.1 Methylobacterium sp. Leaf100
GCGACGATCTCTTCAGCCGTATGATTCTTCCGTCCCATAAAAACATCCTCCAAATGACCCAAGGCCATACATCAGGGAGGACCACTTTTCAGGGGGCAGGCCAGGTATCGGTTATTGAGCATAGCAATTCAATCGGCTTGCAACGAGATTTCGAGGCAAGCTGCTTGGAGTCTAGAGCCATCGGAAACTGACAGACCCGGAAATCGTGCAAGCGATTTCCGGGAGGGATAGCACGTTGTCTAAGAGCGGAATCGGGCGGAATCAATGGCATATGCGAAACAAACTAATGCATTCGATAGTCCATTAGTGTGAACGATTCCCATTATACAACACTACTCTTACTATAGACATTACAACCAATAACACCAACTTCATTACTCATACCAAGAACAACCAAATCAGTTAGAGTTTTTGAATCGAATGAACGCCCGATAGAATCGCCGTTGGTTTTCATAGTGTAATTGTATGCGACCTTCGACTTAAGAAAGTATCTGCACAAATTATCAATGGACTGCTCAACTGACAGTTCATCGTATAACGGTCGCATCTGAACACGATACGAACCAGGGAACATCGTTGTAAGCTTACGCCTAACGGACTCCGCATCGTGACCATTCAGGAAGACGAGTGAGTGCAAGTGGAATAAACCCATTACTCTTTCTGGCGTATCCTCACTGCCACCATTCAAGCCTTTCAGAACCACAGCCTTCTTCTTGCACGGCCTATCACGGAAGATGACTTGCATATCCATTGCCTCAAGCTCGAAGCGCCCGTAGGTTAGAAGCCCGTCAAATGATCTTCGCAGGGATGCTAAGGCCTTCCTTCCACGTTCCAATGCAGCTTCCACTTCACCGTGATCCAGAAGGCAAAGCTCGTTCAGGATCGTGACAAAGTATATGCTTTTCCGGGCTTTCAGTTCATCGGTTCCGTGTAGCTTACGGTGAACGGAAAGCACCTTACGAGTCTGACAGTCGATAAGTCTGTCACGGCATTTGAAGCACCAAGCGGATTGGCAGTATTGCCTTGGACCACAGTTCTTGAGTCGCGCGGCAATGTCATCAAAGCCATGAAGCTTAAGGGCATCAATGGCTACGTGCTTATGAGTTCGCCGGTTTACCGAAGCTTTGACTGCACCCATCCTGTCTTTGAATGACGACATGGATCAGTGCCAACTCTCAGCTTCATTCTTGTCACGGATGAACGCCTCAATCGCCAGATGATCCATTAGCTCGGCTATACGATTAATGTTCGTCAACAGTGGATTACTCGAATCAAGATCGTTTAGAGTGTAGAACAGACGCTCAAGATCATTCGAGAGTGCTTCGTAGGTTTTCTGGTCGCTTACACAACCATTATCGAAATGCTTACCGATTTTCTCGGAACGTTTGGCATACAGTCTCGCAAGCCGGAGAAATTCTGACTTAAGCAAGATCGAAGATTGACCTCGATAGAGGAAATACTGTGCGGATTGGGAGTAGGTATCTTGTAACGATACGATATTGAAGGTAGTCACTTTATGTTCCTTTTATTTGTCGGTTGCTTCGCAGAAATAGTCTCGTAATGGTCCTGAGCGTGTCGCTTCTGTTAAGATTTAATAACTCAGAGGCCATTTCGATGTGCTCCAGCTCAACTCTGCTAAATCGGATAGTCACAGAACGACGCTTTTCTCTCATTTGAAACTCCAAGTGTAATGACAGGTATTTAGGCATACCGTCTGTTCGTTCGCACAACTATTGTTGTGTGAGTCGGACTCAGTTGACTGTGAGAAAGCGGTGGTAAATTGCGTGCAGCTTGATAACTGTTATGCAGGCAATGACTTAAATGGGTTGTCGGCGGGTTGTGGCTCAAGGCCGAACAACCATTGTTGGTTCGTCAGGCGCACATCATGGTATTGAACCATGTAGTCCGTAAAGGAATGTGCGATTGATTTATATTTACTAACAGATAGAAGCAGAATTGTCAAGTTGATTTCTTGAAAGACGCGCTCTAGACCCTTGCGATCCGTCAGTTCTCCCGCGATACAATGTCCTTAGTCAAAGCTTCGATCCGCACTTCGGGTTTCTCCAACAGGGTCTTGCAGACAATCCCGTGCTTCGAAAGTATGATCGAGATATTGCTACAGTTGTTCTCTATGGCGCTTGTCATTTGCTGCACGTCCATTTCAACGCGAGCCGTGAACGTTTCCGGCTTAAGCTTTGCCGTTTGTGTCCACTCCTGCCCTCTTCGCAATGTTTCCGCGCCTATCTACGTGACCTTCTGGTGAAGAGCAGGGTCCTTATTCGTAGTCAAGCATTGTGACGTGACAATGTAGTATGCAACGCAAGTTGCATGTTCATGAGCGAAGTTATTAAGGACTCGAAGCATTGTTGGGCTAAGAGTTTGGTCTTGAGCGTTGGCGGTCCCGGGTAGAAGATGGATTAATCCACACACCAAGACGGTGAAGCCGTTTCGCATTTCGGCAATCCTCTTCGAATTCCAACATCGGTATATCATACGGCCACCTGCACTTACAGGGTTCCAGTAGGCTTAATCAATGGAACGGTCGTGTTGGAACACAGCCGCCTGCTACTTTGAGAAATACCTTTAGGATTAACATTACGCCAAGTTGCCGATTATGTGAATAAGAGCATGTGTGCGAGGGTTCGGTTGGGGCGAAGCTGGAAGCTCCGTTGAAAGGCAACGATCGCCATGTCTCACTTCAAACTTCGCACACAAATCAGCGACCAAGTTTGGGCAGCCGAGGCGCGCTGTTCGAGGCAGATGGACCGGATCGCGTCCCTTAGAGCGTGGGACCGGGACACGACAACGGACGAAATCCTCCTTGGGGAGTTCGAACAGAGCCTCACGATTATGCGGGAATATGAGCGCCAGGTCGCTGCCATGGGCGACCAAGCATAGGAATTGGATGGGTGACATCCTGATCCTCAAGATCACCCCGTAAATTCGCTTATGCGAGTGGCTGCTTTCCACTGGAGCGGCGGTTACCCCTACCCATGCACTCAGCGAACCGACCCGAAGATCAATTAGGGCTTGCTTTCTGGAACGGCCCCGGTGGAACGTAGCCGCTTTCGCCCCGAGTAGATGTTTCGAGAATGAACACCGCACCTTACGGCCGACCAAGCTCAGGGACGCAGCCCACTAATCCTGACAGTAGCCAGACTAAAGTAGAATATTATCTCATGTTATTGGTAGCAAGGAGGGCTCCAGGTAAGATCATTCCCTCATAGGATGAGGAGACCGGTGTGCCGCGCTACCACTTCGATATTCACGAAAATGGCGTTGTCGAGCGTGACGAAGTAGGCGTCGAATGCACGACTCTCGAAGCTGCCGTCGTACAAGCCAAGCGGGTTCTACCCGCCATTGCGGCCGACGAAGTTCCGCGCGATGGCGAACACAAAATCTACACCGTGGTGGTTACCGACGAGGACGGGAATGCAGTCTATACGGCGGGCCTGTCGTTCTCGGGAACGTGGCTAATCCGATGAGCGGTCCCCAATCCGCCGAACCAGACGGACCACCGCATTACCGAGCGATGAGCGTTGGAGCGGACGGCGAGATCATCTCACAGTCCGAAATCTCAGCCCTAGGGGACGACGAAGCGAAAGCGAAGGCACAGGCCCTCGTGGATGGGCACGCCGTCGACCTTTGGGATGATCTACGCTTCATTGAGCATTTCGCAGCGATGCCAGCAAAAGACTGAAAGCCCCGTTTCAGGAACGGCTGCTTTCCACCCGAGGGGCCGTTACCCCTACCCATGCATTCAAGTACTGACCTCGGAGGTCCATTAGGGCATGCCGGAGCGGTCGCACCAAAACTCCCCTAAAAGCCTGTACGTAAGGGTTGCTATCATCTTACGGACATGGTTCTATGGGGACATAGCCACAGCGGACGCGTGTAAGGCCGATGCAAACTGTCCTCTACGCCCGCGTCTCTGTCGCTGATCAGATTGTTGCCCACCAACGGACGCAGGCCGAAGCCGCTGGCTTCAAGATCGACCATGTCATCACCGACGAGGGCGTGTCCGGCATTTCCACCGTCCTCGCGGATCGTCCGCAGGGCCGCCGGCTGTTTGATATGCTGCGCCGGGGTGATGTGCTCGTAGTCCGTTGGGTTGATCGACTCGGCCGCAACTACCTCGACGTAACCGAGACCATCCGGGAGTTCATGCGTCGGGGCGTGATCGTGAAAACGGTCATCAATGCGATGACTTTCGACGGCTCCACCACCGATCCAATCCAAATGGCTGTGAGGGACGCATTGATCGCATTCATGGCCGCCACAGCGCAGGCGCAGGCAGAAGTCACGAAGGCAGCACAGGCGGCTGGCATTGCCCACGCGAAGGGTCGAGAGGATACTTACCTAGGCCGCAAGCCGAGCTACACCCGAGCACAGTTCGATGAGGTCGTGAACCGTCTCGACAGCGGAGAAGCCATCCAGGCAGTCTCCAAGGCCACCGGAATCACGCGTCAGACTGTCTACCGCATCCGCGATAATAGAAGCGAAGCCGAAGCAGCCTTGGCACGTTGGGCAGCTTGATTTCTCTGCGGGTAGAATGTCTAAAGCGCCACCAGCTCAGCGAGCTTAGTCGCAACATCTGCCATCGGCTCCTCCTCAGTGCTAAGGCCAGTTCGCGAAGCAAGGAGAGGGCTGATCTCTCGTAAAGCTTCGTACGTCGTGTTGTGGACAACGGGCACAAGCCGCTGACCAGCAAGAAGCGCCGAAAGCTCTTTGTCAGCTATACCTTCGTTAGGAAGGCGTCGCAGTAACGCAGGGGTTACTAGTGCACTGACGCGAGCGGATGATTCACGGGGGGCGTGATGCGTGCGAGTTTGGGCGATGGCTCAGACCGTTTGCATTCTTCTCGATGACGCGGCC